>JADGCN010000047.1 GCA_015228975.1 Magnetococcales bacterium | reverse complement strand
CCGCACGGGTGATGCGGGACAACTCCTTGTCAAGAAACTCGAATCCCCGTTCCCAATCGATACCGTCAAATGCCTCCTGGAGGAAAAACTCCAGGAATTCAGGAAAGTACGACTCCACGATATCTTTCCATGGGGCATCAAATTCATCGTTGGAACGGTGTTCTTCCATTCAATATCGATTCCCTTGCATTTTTCCACTCCCTGGTCCAAGTACCTATATGGTTTAAGGGATTGTCCTGGAATTCAGCCTTACCGTCCACCGAAATCCATCCCATTTACATTGCATTGTACCTGGAATTGGGGTGGATCGGACAACAGGACATGAGATTCCGTAAAGAATGCGCATTCCCGAACATCCGAATCTACTTCTTCCTGCCGTATCCAGCCAATTCCACATACCCATTGCCCTGGACCGGATGGAGGCCATGGTTGCCGTGGATCCGTACCGCCCCTTCCCAATAACGCACCATGGTTCGGTTCAACTCCTGATCCGCCAACCAGGGGGTGATGGTCACGTCCAGGTTACGGGCCGGGATGCGCAGATGCCACTGCGAGGGATAGGGGATGCCGGTTGTGGGACTGCGCCAGGATTCTGAAGATTCCACCACCACGGCATCATCGGCCAGGGTGGTGACCTTGCCCTCGGGATCGATCAAGGTTCCGCCACTGGTAAATGAGGAAGGGGCTGTTTTTTCCCGCATGCGATACACCATCAGATCCCAACCATCTCCCAACTGGAGGGCGAACCAATCCCACCCCTCCTGATTTTCAGCCAAAGAACTGGTACTCCATTCCCGATCAAACCAGCTCAGGCCCGATACCTGGAATCGTTCCCCTCCGGCGACCACCCATCCGGTTGTGGCCAGACGTGGCAAAGAATAATAGTGGGAAGCGTTACCCGGTTCGGGACTTTTGCGGCTGAGTCCGTGATCGCCCTGCAACACGACGGGTTTGGTGGCAACCAGTGACAATTCGACAGCCACACCCTCGTGTCGGGCCTCCAGGTGCATGGATGGTTGCTCTGGCGCGCCACCCGTTCCAACCAGGGACCAATCCCCCAACCAGACGCGAAAGGGATCGGCCACGGCCCCGGCGAGATCAAGGGCAACACGGGAAAAACGTTGAAAGTGCTGGAACGCTCCCCGGTTGCTATCGGTCAAGGCCAGATGACCCATGTGGACCTGTGTGGTTCCCCAGGGTGAGGGACGTTCCTTGGCATGGGTTGCGAGGGCGAAACGAAACAGGGTGAATTCATAACCGAAGTGTCGCCCGGTATCGACTGCGAACAGGTTACCGGTCAGATACCACCATTCCGCCTTGTAGCGGGGGTGGGGGCCATGGTCTTCGGGGAAATGCCATGCTTTGGGTGCGTAGGCGCGTTCAAAATCGGCATGATCGCCATTGCCGAGGATGGTGCCGATCAGTGTGCTGTCGTCCGTTGGTAGCGGGTCCGAGCGCCATGCGACAACTGTTCCCACGATCACCAGCACACCTGCCAGGATGAGCCAACGATGCCGCTTCACGCCCTAAGTCGCTCCAAGGTTACAGGTTTTCACGCAAAGCCTCCAAGGGTGGGGTACGCGCCATTTTGCGTGCGGGGAGGGTTCCGGCGGCGATGGCGGTGGGTATTGCGATCAGGAGTGTCTGGAGAACAATGGCGGCACGGGTATCCATATGCAGGCTCCAGCCAAAAGAACGATAATTGATCACATGGATGAGTACCCAACCCAAGCCCCACCCCATGGGCATGGCCAACAGGCCGGCGATCCCCCCCATGATGCCGGTTTCCAGCAAAGACATGCGAAACAATTCGTCTGTCGTCATGCCCAGGGCGCGAAAGACGGCCAATTCCCGGGTTCGCTCCAGTTGAATCGCCATCAAAGCGGTCCAAATGCCAAAAAAGGCGACGACAACGCTGACGAGGCGCAGCACCCGTGTTACCGCGAAGGTACGATCGAAGATTTGCAGGGAGGCTTCTTTCAGACCGCGATTGGATTGGAAATCGAGGGTATTTTGCGGTCCTGCGGCCTGTTTGAGACGTTCCAGGACATCATCGATGTCAGCCCCGGGTTGCACGCGAATGCCCATGGTTGCCATGGCGTTATCCCGCCAATAGTTGGCGAACGTGTTTCGACTGATGGTGACCGAACCGGTATCGGCACGAAAATCGGCGTAAATGCCGCCGATGGTCAAATGATGCTCCCCTGTTGGCGTGGGGAGCGCCAGTTTGGAACCGACAGTCAAGTTACGGCGAAAGGCCAGGGATTCGGAGATGAGGATGGCATCCCCGTGTTGGAATTGCGGCCATGAATCTTTGGCGTTGCCGGCGAGGAACCATCGATCGGCGAACCTGGACCAATCGACATCCAAGACGAACAGGTTGATCATTCCCTCCCGGGTATCCAGCCCCACACGACGGCCCAGGCCAACGCTGGCGACGCCGGGGATATGGGACAAGGTTGCGATCAATTGGGCATCGAGGATGCCGACATCGACGCCGGCACCGGTGGATGTTTCCCCGGTGGAGACATAGATATCGGAGGAGAGGGTCTCTTCCAGCCAACGTTCCACGGTCAGGCGAAAGCTGTCCACCAATAGTCCCATGCCGACGACGGTTGCCACGGCCACGGTCAGGGCGGCGACGGCGATGCCGGTACGGCTGAGATGCCGTGGGACCGAACCCAGGGCGAGGGTGCCCATCCATCCGCCGTAACGGCGCATTCCGGGTTGCAGCATGCGCACCAGGGCCACCATGAGCAAGGGGACAATCATGGCGGCACCGCAGGTGAAAAACCCCAGGGCGATGAAACCGGCGAGCAGGTGGTTTCCGGGGAGGGCCACCACCAGCATTCCGACCCCCATCATGCCCACGCCCCAGCGCCCGACACGGATCACCCCTTGAGCTGTCGCGTTCTCCAGGGAGGAGCGGGTCAACGCGGAGGATGGGGCGATGGCCACGGCTTCCCAGGCTGCCGGCCATGTTGCCACGAGGGAGGCCCCCAACCCGAGGAGTCCCCCTTTCAGCAAGGCGAGCGGGTCCAGGGGCATGCCGGTGACCTCAAGCCCAAAATACAAATCGTTGATGGTTCGCACCACCAGGATCAGCAATCCTTTGCCCAGGGCGATACCCAGGAGCAATCCCAGCAAGGTGCCGGGAATGCCCAGGAGGCAGCCGTCCAAAAGGAGTTGCCGCAACAGTTCCGCCCGGGTGATCCCCTGGGCGCGTAGCAAACCGATCAGATGGCGACGGCGAACCACGGAAAAGGTGATGGTGTTGAAAATGATGAACATGCCCACCATCAACGCCATCATGCTGAGAACCGATAGATTCAGGCGAAACGATTGCGTCAAGCTTTCCAAGGTTTGGCTGCGATGTTCCATGGCGACCCAGCGATAATTGTCGGGGATCCGGGGCAATGCGGCCCCCTCGCGGAGGCGGATGTCAATACGGGTCAAGTGACCGTAAAAATCCAACAATTCCTGGGCGGTCGCCACATCCACGACCAGGGTATCCCGCAATCCTTGGCGGATCAGTGGATCGGCATCATCCAACAAACCGATCACGGTCAGTTGCCGGCTTTTCCCTTGGGCCAGAACCGTCAGGGTATCGTTCGCCCGCAGCCCCAGGTGATTGGCGGTCTCTTTGGCCAGAAGGACGGCTCCCGGGGTGGTGATCAGGGTTTTTAAATCGATTCCCGCCGCATGGTTGACCCAATGGGGGCGCAGCGGCGCATCGGCCAACAGGTCCACGCCCAGGACATGGAGTTTTTGCTCGGGTTGGGTAGGCCAGAGGACTTGGCCATCGACGATCGGGGCGGCTTGTTCCACGCCTTCGAGCCAGCGCAATGGCCCAAAAATGGCCTCATCCAAACCACCCGGGGGTCCAATCAGGCGATGGGTTGTCTTGCCGGATAGCGCGGCCACTGACAAACGCATTGCCTGCATCGCCCCCTGATTGGCCAGATCCACGGCGGTGACCACCGCCACCCCCAGGGCGATGCCGACGATGGCCAAAAAGGTCATCCAGGGGTGTCCCAGGAAATAGCGCACACTGGCTCGAAGCAGGAGCGGGGTTGTCATGTGCGTCATGGCGCCTCCATTCATTCGTCCAGCCCACTCCCACGTTACAAGGCATCCTGGCGGATGGATTCCAGCAAACGCCCCCGATCCATGGTCAGGACGTGATCCGCCTGCCGTGCGAACAGCATGCTGTGGGTGACCATAATCAAGGTTTGCTGGTATTCCGCCACCAACTGCCGCATCAGGTCAAGCACGGCCCGTCCCGTTTCCTGATCCAGATTGCCGGTTGGTTCATCGGCCAACAGCAGTTCGGGTCGATGCACCAAGGCGCGGGCTATGGCCACCCGCTGTCGTTCCCCCCCGGAGAGTTGATCGGGAAACGTTGTCATCACGCCCGCCAATCCCACTTGTTTGAGTAATGTTTCCGCCCGTTCGTGACCTGCGGCATCGGCTTTGTCGGTCAACTGGAGGGGGAACAAGACATTCTCAAACACGGTCATGGTGGGGATCAGGTTAAAAAATTGAAAGATGAAACCGATATGATAGCGCCGGAACAAGGTGCGTTCGTGATCATTCATCCGCGTCAGGTTGGCGTTACCGATCCGAATGGATCCCGAATCGGGCAGATCCATACCGCTGATGATATTGAGCAACGTTGTTTTACCCGATCCGGAGCGACCGATCACGGCTGTTGTTTTGCCCCGGTCAAACTTGGCGTGCAACTGCTGCAACACCTCCACGCGCCGTTCCCCTTCCCGATAGGATTTGCAGATGTCCTGCAACTGGATGAAGGCATCGTCTGCGGAGTGTGGGATCATGGTATTTTCATTAACCGGCTCGGGGAAGGATTGGATCCCAGACTATCAAGCCTTGCGCCGATTGCCAACAACAAGATGATCTTGCGCCGTGGATGCGGCAACCATTTGGTTGTACTCCTCCACGGTCACGTTGGTGCGTATGGCAACGCCCTCGGGTGTTTCGTAGGCCAGGGCTTGGTGATGGGGACAATAGCATTGTCTGGCCTGACCGGGGGGGGAATGTTTCCATTGTTCGCTGAAACATCGTTCGCAGACGCCGTAGAATCCGCGACTGGCATGGCGGTTGTGCATGGTTGTTTTTCCGTGGACTACAAAAACCGCACCTGTATTGGGATGCTTGTTTTCTTTTCCCGTTTGGGATCAAGGGAGTCTTGGAGCCGGAGTCGTTCTTAAGGTTCACGACCCGGACAATCAATCCTATATCACGTTCTTATGCCAGTTGCATGCCAAGAACTACGTTCCCATCTGTCAATATTGGGTGTGGTTGGCGTGTCAACCTCAGTGGCATAGGTTTTGACGGTTTACTGGTCGGTGGGGTAGAATGTCTCCGAGAGTCGGTTGGATTTACCCTGGAAGGAAGCCACCATGAGTACCGCCATACCGTTTGACACCCTGGCTTTTGTAAAGGAACTGGAAGGTGCCGGGATTCCCCCTGCACAAGCCGAAGCACAGGCAAAGGCGTTGGCTACGGTCATACGGCAGGTTGATGCCCGTGTCGATGATCTTACGTCCAGACGAGACAAACAGACAACGGAAAGGTTCGACACACTGGCGGATCGCAATGAGCAGCAGGTAAAAGGCCGTCTGGATGGTCTGGCTACCCGGCAAGAACTGGCCGTTGTGGAAGCCAATCTTAAGCGGGATATCAAGGAATTGGATGTTAAGATCGAGATTGTCAAAGCGGATTTGGCACGGGATATTGAGACAAGCAAACTTGAATTGCGCAAGGACATTGAATCCGCCAAAGTGGATACCATCAAATGGACGGTAGGGATATTCGCTGCGCAAACGGCACTGATTATCGGTGCAACGTTCGCCATGCTAAAGACGAATCAACCCAATCCGCAACCCACCGGGTACCACACCCCACCCGTCCAGGAAATGCGGTTGCCTGCACCACCGACACCCGTGCAACCGCCTGCTCCACTCCCACGCTGATAACCCAAACCTGCCACGTCTGGTACAGTCGTTCCGTTTGGTTGATCATTGTCTTTTGCTGCATCCAGACCAACTAGCCCGATTGAAACAAAATAAGCCTGCGTTTACCGTGGGTAGCCTGATCAAAGCCATCAAAATCGAGAGCCTTCACACAACAATCAAGATAGTTCTGGCTGCCGATGATCCAGAACAAAAATTGGCTGAAACGGCAGAGCAATTGGCCGAGTTGTTTCCTTTGGAGACATCGGAAAAACATATGGCTGGGAGAGATTTGGGACGACAAGAACCAACGCCATCCCTGAAATATCAAGCGATGGCTGCTTGATGGGAAAAAAATGTCAAGAGAAAAAAAACTTGAACATCGAGTATTCAGGACAATACCCACTCCCCTTTTTGCTTGATCTCGTCGTACATGGCGTCTGGAGCGAGAGCGAGAGCGAGATCGAGATCTCCTGGCCAGGAAACAAACCCGTCAACCACACGAAGTTCGTTGAACATCGTTGGTTCTTTCAGCTTTTCAAAAACACCGCGTAAATGTGATGGCAGCATCCGAACCCTTCCTGTCAGCCCATCGGCAAATGTCATTCTAAGCTCCAGATGACAAATAACTTTAGCATCAACAACATTCCAATACATTCTGTCCTCCTCCATCATCTCAGCGGTTCCATGGGAAGTGGCTCTCTGTGTCAGTCGCCCCTTTCAAAAGGCATTTTGAATTGGTGAACACCATATCCCGTGCTGGTTGCGGTTTAAGCGATCAGCCAGACTCCCAAGGATATCATCGATGGTAAACACTGAAAATCCAAAAAAAACTGCTGTTTTTATAGTGTCATGAGAACAGAATGCGTCTCCTGTACAAACAGCGACAGCCCCTTGTGTCAGTCACCTCTTTTTCGTTTGTTTAATAAATTGTTACACTCATTACGACTTCCTTGGAATATCTCAACGTAATAGGAAGCCCCGGCTGCTTGTGCCACATCGAGTGCCTGCGTATAAGCCGTCACCGCTTCTTCCAGTTTCCCCGTGCCGCTCTCACGCTCACCCAAGCTCCAAAGCGCATTACCCAGATTATTTTGCGTCACAGCCCAATCAAGTGGAACGCGCTCCCGGGTCCGTTCTTTGAGAGCCTCCCTGAATACTGCGACTGACGTTTCCAATCTTTCCGAGCTGCCCTCCAGTTCGCCCAATAATTTAAGCGCAATACCCAGATCGTTTTGCGTCCCAGCCCAATCGAGTGGAACCCGCTCCCGGGTCCGTTCTTTCAGTGCCTCCCGGTATGCTGCGACTGACGCTTCCAGTCTTTCCGTGCTACCCTCCCGCTTGCCCAATGAACGAAGTGCATCACCCAGATCGTTTTGCGTCCCAGCCCAATCGAGTGGAACCCGCTCCCGGGTCCATTCATTCAGTGCCTCCCTGTAGGCTGCGACAGACGCTTTCAATTTTTCCTTGCCGCTCTCCCGCTCTCCCAATTTCCAGAGCGCATTACCCAGACTTTTTTGCGTCGCGGCCCACTTGAGAGGAATACGCTCCCGGGTCCATTCTTCAAGAACCTCCCTGAATGCTGCGACAGACGCTTCCAATCTTTCCGTGCTGCTCTCCCGATCGCCCAATGTTTGAAGCGTAGCGCCCAGGTTGTATTGCGTCCCAGCCCATTCGAGTGGAACCCGCTCCCGGGTCTGTTCTTTAAGTGCCTCCCTGTAGGCTGCGACAGACGCTTCCAATCTTTCCGTACCGCCCTCCCGCTCGCCCAACCTCCAAAGCGCAGTACCCAAATTATTTTGCGTCATGGCCCATTTGAGTGGAACCCGCTCCCGGGTCTGTTCTTTAAGCGACTCCCTGTAGGCTGCGACAGACGCTTCCAATCTTTCCGTGCCGATCTCCCGATCGCCCAATATTCTTAGAGAATTGCCTAAATTGTTTTGCGTCCCAGCCCAATCGAGTGGAACGCGCTCCCGGGTCCGTTCATTCAAGGCTTCCCTGTATGCGGTGACAGACGCTTCCAGTTTATCCGTGCTGCTCTCCCGCTCGCCCAATGCTGCAAGCGCAATACCCAGATTGTTTTGCGTCATGGCCCAATCGAGAGGCACCCGCTCCCGGGTATATTCTTTCAGTGCCTCCCTGAATGCTGAGACAGACGCTTCCAATCTTTCCGTGCCGATCTCCCTCTCACCCAATAAATTAAGCGCATTACCCAAATTATTTTGTGTCTTCGCCCATTCGAGTGGTACGCGCTCTCGAGAATTTTCTTTCAGTGCCTCCCTGAATGCTGCTGCAGACGCTTCCAATCTTTCCGTGCCCCTCTCCCGCCCGCCCAATATTGCAAGCGCAGAACCCAGGTTGTTTTGCGTCGCGGCCCAACCGAGTGGAACCCGCTCCCGGGAATTTTCTTTCAGGGCCTCCCTGAATGCTGCGACAGACGCTTCCAATGATCTCGTGCCGCTCTCCCGCTCGCCCAATAATTGAAGCGCAATACCCAGATTGTTTTGCGTCGCGGCCCACTCGAGTGGAACCCGCTCCCGGGTCTGTTCTTTAAGGGCCTCCCTGTAGGCTGCGACAGACGCTTCCAATCTTTCCGTGCCCCTCTCCCGCTCACCCAATCTTTGAAGCGTAGCGCCCAGACTGTTTTGCGTCATGGCCCAATCGAGTGGAACCCGCTCCCGGGTCTGTTCTTTAAGGGCCTCACTGTAGGCTGCGACAGACGCTTCCAATCTTTCCGCGCCCCTCTCCCGCTCGCCCAATGAACGAAGCGCATCACCCAGATTGTTTTGCGTCGCGGCCCACTTGAGAGGAACGCGCTCTCGTGTTCGTTCTTTAAGTGCCTCCCTGTAGGCTGCGACAGACGCTTCCAATCTTTCCGTGCCCCTCTCCCGTTCGCCCAATCTCCAGAGCGCATTACCTAAATTATATTGAGTCCCGGCCCATTCCAAGGGAAAGCGCTCGCGAGGTTTCATTTCTAAAAGTTTTGTATAGAGATGGATCGCCCTTCGCAAAGCATCATTATTATCAAATTTATAGCCATACTGATGCAAAGCGGACGCTTCGTTCTCCCTGTACTCATTTTTTTTGGTTTCACTTGATGGGGGTAAAACATCGGAGGCATTGGCATAGTATTGCGCCGCCTCTTCATAACGCAAACGAGTCATGGATAATCCAGCCCGGCTTGCCCAAATCGATGCTGTCTCCTCCCCTTGCAACGCCAATAATTGGCTGAACAAGGCATCGGCGTCTTCATAACGGTACTCTGCAATCGCCTTTTCTACAGACTCCTTCAAGGCAACCATTTTGGGACTACCCTTGGGAATCGCTTGGAGTTGTTGCAGTAGGGCATTGTGCCTTTCGGCTATCTCCTTCAACCTGCCAGGCCATTGCTCAGGTAGAACGTCTTTCTCGCGAATAATAGCCAGAAAACTGATGATAGCCTCCCTGCTAATACCAAGCTCCTTTTCCAGCCTCTGGATGACCCCCTCTTTTTCCGCTATCCATTTTCTCCAGGGCTCGCTCACGGCTTCCCCAATGGCTTTGATAGCTCCAGGAGACGAGCCATTATGATGAATGGAAACGTCACCACCAGTACCCTCCACTGTATCGCCAGAAAAGCCTGAAATTTTCGTACCGGAAACAGCAATATTATGAGTCAGACCAGAATGGTTTGACTGCGATTTTGATTCAAAGACCCACGAGATCCCCCCCCATAGAACCGGAACGGCACACACAATCGCTGTAACCGTTTGCACCATTGCAGAGTGATCTTTAATCCATTTCACCATGCCTGACCACAACTCCCCCATCCCACTCACCCCCTATTTCCAAGCACCAGAACAGACTACAAGTTATCAAAATCTAATGCAAAAGTCTACTACAAAACTTGCAAAAAGAACATGTCTTCATCAGATCAAGCTATTGAAAAAAGACAAAAAAACCAGAATTATGCGGGGTGTTTTCCGCAAAAATCCCGCATCGGCACCTCACCAAACCGAAAGGTCCATGGCGTCCCGCAAATACTCACCATCCGCCTCCAAAACAAAAGAATCTTCTCGGGCAAATCCTCCCGGGATACCCCCTTCCCAGACCCCTTGACCACTTCGGCATCGGGACAAAAGGTCATCGAGTTTCGCAGTAACCCTTTCAAAATTCCCTTGGCGATAATTCCCACCGATTCCATGTTCACGCCCCTCAATGGCATCCATCCACCTCATCCCAACGAGATAATTCACCGGCAACGGTATATAACGTAGCGTACCCTCCCTCAGCGCCCGTACCCAAGGGGCATGATACCGGCACCGGTTCTGAACATCGTCAATGATCATGTTCGCCAGCTCGGGTGTGCCCACCAACTTTTGCCAACATTCCCAAGCCTTGCCATAATGCACCTTATGCGGATAACACTCCCAAAACCGCTTGAACGCCCCATCCCCATCCCAACAAACCGTCGATTCCATCAAGGCTGGCATCCGGGAAGCAGGATCCGGCTCGGACGCCGTAATGACCACCCCAACCGACAAAACAGTGGGGTCATCCCGCAGCACCCGCCTTGAGGGGGTAGGGGGAGGGTTGAGTGGACTGTTCAGGTTTTTAGTGGATGGTTCTTCTTTAATGATGGGTGACACCGTGTCATGCATGTGCATGACATCCGGTCCCTCATGGCGGTACTTTTTGTCATCCATGGATGGGACGGGGTGCCCCCCCTGGCGGGAGGTTTTGTCACGCCGTCCAGGGGTTTCCGAAACGTGGAGGGTGAACAGGGAAGTGGCTTGGCCACCACGACGACGCCAACGCCTGAGTTCCGTGATCAGTCTATTTTCGGTGAGAAATTTTAAACTGCGACTGATGGAACGACGATGGCACTGACACAGTTTGGCCAATCGCTCCAGGCTGGGGAAACATTGATGCTTTTGATCCGCGTGTTTCGCCAGCATAATCAAGGTGAGTTTGGGCAAGGAGGGTATTTCCTGTTCCATGGCCCAGTACATGGTGGCGTGGCTCATAGGGGGCTCTTTTCGATTCCAGTGGATGGGATGGGACCGGGACGGCGTCCCGATAGGTTTTTTTAAATGAAAAAAAATATCACAGCCATGGGAACGCTGATCACCCCGCCGGGCTTGCACGAAAGATCATCGTTCAACACGTCAGGTTATGGGATTGTTTTGCTGCCGGGAAAGCTGGGGCGGGGGAAGGCCCAAGGGCTGTTGCAATGCGAAGATATGCTGGAGGCACGAACGCTCCAAGGGTGTGGATACGTCAGGAAGCCCTGGTTTGTCAATCATTATTTTTGTCGTTGCCGCACCAGAAAACTTTCATCATGCGTTGGCGCACATGTAACGGTGATCAGGGCCGCATTCGGCAACGAACAAAAAACCATGGCCCCATGGTTGAAAGCGGTTTCATCCTTGACAATGTGGCGTGATGAGCCTATTGAAATAGTACAATTCAATGGAGGCCATGCGCATCGGGAACCACGCGCAAAATTCGGGGGAACCTGAATAACATCAACACTTTTTTTTGAGTTGTTCCTTGCCCTGGTATTGATTGTCCCCGAAAGGGGCATACCGTTTCACCATGCGCCCTTTCGGATGATCGAGGGAGAAGCACCATGCAGTTCTCTGATGATCCCCGGGATATAGGCTGGGTACGCACGAATGTACCCTGTCAGAATGCCTGCCCAGCGGGAACCAATGTCCCGGCCTACATCCGCAGTATCGCGGAAGGGCTCCATGGCCAAGCCTACGAAATCAATCGGGAATCCAACGTATTGCCCAGCGTGTTGGGACGCATCTGTTCCCGCCCGTGTGAGTCGGCCTGTCGGCATGGCTGGCCGGGCAATGGCGAGCCGGTTGGGATATGCAGTTTGAAGCGTTCTGCCGCCGATTTAAAGGATTCCGGGCATCGCATCACCGAACGCCTCTTCGCCCCCACCGGCAAACGCATCGCCGTTGTCGGTGCCGGTCCCGCTGGAATCGCCGCAGCCCATGACCTCTCCCTGCTCGGACACGATGTCGTCATCTTTGAAAAAGAGGAAAAGCCAGGGGGCATGTTGCGTTACGGCATACCCGAATTCCGCTTGCCCCGCCCCCTGCTGGATATCGAGTTGCACAATGCCCTGCGCCTGGGTGTGCAACTGCGTACCGGAACCCCGGTGGGTGTGGGCAAGGGCGCGGTGCGCGTTTCCACCCTGTTGGCGGATTTTGATGCCGTGCTTCTCGGAACGGGATGCATGGCCCCCAGTCGCCTGGATTTGCGGGGCATTCCCCCGGGACAAGATCCCTCTCGGGTCTCCCAGGATGTGGAGTATGGCTTGCATTTCCTGATGGATTTGCATCGGGGGCAAAACAAACGCGTGGGACGACGGGTCGCCGTGGTGGGAGCCGGCTTCACCGCCCTGGATTGCGCCCGCGTCGCCCGGCGTCTGGGGGGGATGGAAGTCACCATCCACCTGCGCACCAGCGAAGAATATATCCCCGTGACCCACGAAGAATTGTTTGAAACCAAACGCGAGGGGATTCGCATCAAAGGCTTGCGGACCCCGGTGGGATTGCAGTTGGATGACAATGGTCGCCTCCTGGGGGTGGAGTTCGTGCAAAACCGCCTGGGTGGCTGGCGTGATAATGGTCGTCGGCTGGCCGTCCCCATCGAAGGATCGGAATTCATCGAAACCTGTGACACCCTGATCATCGCCATCGGTCAGGTCACCGTGAATGATTTTCTCGACATGCGCGTCGAACTGGATCGCTGGGGCAACGTGCGGATCGCGGAAAATGGCATGACCTCGGTTTCCGGCCTGTTTGCCGCCGGGGATTTCGTCCATGGAGCCTCCACCGCCATTCAAGCCATCGGCCACGCCAGAAAGATCGCCGATAAAATCGATACCTGGCTCGTGGGCCGAAAGCGCAGACAGGTGGTGCAGATGGAACCGGTCGCAGCCCCCTTGCGGGATCATGCGTTCGACTTCATCCAACGACAGGCCATGCCGACAACGCCCCTGCCCGAACGCCAACTGACCCGGGAAGTGGAATGCGGTCTGACCCGGGATTTGGCCAGCGAAGAAGCCAAACGCTGCTACCTGTGCGACCTGCGTTACCAGATCAATGTGGATCGTTGCATCTATTGCCGGGCCTGCATCGAAGTGGCACCACGCAACTGCATCAAGCTCATCAGCGATGTGGAAATCCAGAAGGATGGCAGCTATGGCCAACTGTTGGAAACCAAAGAGTGGAGCCGGGTTGCCGCGATTTGGATTGACAACAATGAGTGCATCCGTTGTGGAGCCTGCTTCAAGGTCTGCCCTGTCGCCTGCATCTCCATAACCCGTAACAAACTCATCACCGTGGATGTGTGACGCCATGACCGCTCACCATGCTTCCCCTTCCGTCCCCCCACACCGCTACGTCATCATCGGTAATGGTGTCGCCGGCAATCAGGCTGCTGAAGGTCTGCGGTCCCGGGATCCAGAAGGCTTGGTGACCATCATTACCAACAATCGGTTGTTGTTTTACAATCGCTATCTCCTGCCACTGCTGTTCCGCAGTCACAAGGATTGGCGGGAATTGCAGTCCCATTCGGCGGATTATTATCAAAAACATCGCATCCGCGTCATCCGTGATGTTCGGGTGACCGCCGTTGACGCCGGACGGCGGCAGGTAATGCTGGCCCACAAGGAACCCATCACCTATGATACCTTGTTGGTTGCCACCGGGGGACGCAGCTATTTGCCGGAAGAACTGGCCGACAGCCGGCATCTCCTCAACTCCTTCGGCACCTACGAACAGGCCATGGCCGTGAAAAAGGCGTTGCCAGACCGGGGGACGGTGGTGATGCTGGGTGGCGATATGATCGGCCTGGATTTGGCGCGCACCCTGCTCAGCATCGACTGCCGGGTGGTCCTGGTAACCCATGAAACGACTTTCTGGCCCCACCAAGTCACGCCGGAAGTACGGATGGAGTTTTTGAATGTTTTACGGGACATGGGTATGGATGTCATTGACGGCGATGCCGCGGGTGGCGTAACTGCCATCGAACCGGGAACGGCGGGTCTGCCGGCACGACGGGTGGTGTTTCGCCAAGGTGGGGATGTGTACGGTGATGTGGTGATGCCGTTTTATGGCTTGGTGCCATCGGTGGAGTTCATGATGGGATCGGGCACCGATATTGAACGGGGTATCCTGGTGGGCACCAACCTGCGTACCAATGACAACCATATTTTTGCCGCCGGGGATGTTTGTCAAATCTGGTCGGAGCAGGAACACGCCTACCGTTTCTATTACGGTTACCAGAACGTTCGCGCCATGGGAGCGGTGGCGGCAAGCAACATGACCGGGGGGAATGAACACTTTGCCATAACCCAGAATGGATCGCTCCGCCGGGACGGTCACGGCCATATCGATTCCTCGTTTTGGGCCTACGATTAAACCGATGCATTTCAAGTCCAATAGCGTTGTCCCGGATGGGGAACAGTCATGAAAGCTACCGACATCCAAATCGCCTTGTGTGGATCCGCGGGCGACGGCACCATCGCCGCAGGCGATATTTTGCGCAATGCCGTGGCCCGGGCAGGCTATCGGGTCATCTCCTTCGATGTCTATCCCCCGGAAATTCGTGGATTCGGCAAATGCATCTCCCGTGTGCGCATCACCACGGAACAATCCTATGCCCTCAAGCGCCAGTCCGATGTCTTTGTCTCCCTGGATGACAGCCATGCCATTCCCCATGTTGGCGAGGTGCGCCCAGACGGTGCCGTCATCTTTGAATCCCAACCGGTGGCCACCGTCGCGGAAGGTCACCACATCAGCGGTCACATCCACCCGGGTCACATCCCTTACGGCATCCCCTTGCGGGAGCTTTCGGAAAAATCCACCGGGGGGGGGCGCTCCCGCAACCTGGTCGTACTCGGATATATCGCCGGTCTCCTGGGATTGGCAGCGGAACACTTCCTGAGCATTATTGAAAAAAAATTCACCAAACAGGGGTCGGAAGTGGTGTCGCGCAACCAGGCGGGTTTCCATGCCGGTTTTCAAGCCGGGGCCGCCACCTTCAAACTGGATAACGTGTTTTTCACCCCCCTGGGCGCACCGCATGGCAGCGAACAGGTGGTCATGTTGAGTGGCAACGCCGCGGTGGCACAGGGCTGTATGGATGCCCATCTGGATACCTTTTTCGGCTATCCCATCACGCCAGCCACCTCCATCATGGAGCGTCTGGCGGTGGCACTGCCCAAACGTGGCGCACGCTTGTTGCAGACCGAGGATGAAATCTCCGCCATGGCGGCCTCCATCGGCGCCGGTTTCGCGGGTGCGCGTGCGGCTACCGCCACCTCGGGACCGGGATTGGCCCTGATGTCGGAAATGATCGGTCTGGCCACCATGGCGGAAGTACCCTGTGTTGTGTTCGTGTCGCAACGCGGCGGGCCGTCCACGGGCATGCCGACCAAAACGGAACAATCCGATCTCAACGCCGCCCTGTATGGCAGTCCGGGTGATTCACAACACATCGTCATCGCCCCCACCAACGTCGAGGGATGTTACCGCTGCGCGGGCAAGGCCTTTGAAATGGCCGAACGCTATCAAACGCCGGTCATCGTCCTGTTGGACCTGTACCTCTCCAACCGCTACGAAACCGTGACCCTGGCCGTTTCCGGCCCCCCTTTCAACCTGAACGCCAACAAACCGAGGCCCCGTCTGGAAGCGGGCGAGGTTTACAAACGCTATGCCTTGACCGATGACGGTATCAGCCCCCGCGCCATTCCCGGCGATGCCGGGTGCATGCACGTGATCACCGGCCTGGAACACAACGAACTGGGACGCCCCAGTGACCAGGAGGAGATGCATGCCGCCATGAGCCGCAAACGCCATGACAAATTGCTCGGGGCCTTGCAACACCCGGACTTCACCGTGAGCAAACGCTTTGGTGATCCCGGTCGGGTCAAAGTGGGACTGCTCTCCTGGGGTTCCACCTTCGGCGAGTGTCTGGAGGCCATGTTCATGGCCCAGGCCGAAGGGATACCCTGTGCCGCCATGAAAGTGGTGATGTTGGCCCCGTTCCCGGTGCAACCCGTGGCCGACTTCATGGCGGATTGTGACGTGGTATTGGTGCCGGAATGCAACTATGAAGGGCAATTCGCCCACCTCGTTCAGGGCATTCTCGCCAAACCCGTGGTGCGCCTGAGTCGGGTGCCGGGATCACCCATGCCCGTGGAAGCGATCCTTGGCGAAGTTCGACGCCTGGCTCGGGGAGCCGTCACGGCGATTGCCTCTTAAAGAACGTATGATTCGCCTGGAGATCATGCCATGTCCATTATGGAAAGACCGGTTTTCGTAGACGACAAACTGCGCGAGGTGCGCCAGAGCGGGCGATTGGAATACCGCTCACGTTCCTTGCCGACTTGGTGTCCCGGCTGTGGTTATTTTTCGATCGTGGAAGGGGTCACCTACGCCTGCAACGAAATGGGCATCGCCAAGGAACAGGCCGTGGTGGTTTCCGGGATTGGTTGCTCCTCACGCTTCCCCTTCTTCGTCGATTTGTTTGGTTTCCACACCCTGCATGGTCGGGTATTGCCCGTGGCCACCGGGGTCAAAACCGCCAACGACAAGTTAACCGTGATCGCCGTGGGGGGAGATGGGGATGGTTTCGCAATTGGTGGCGGGCATATTTCCCATGCGGCCAAGCGCAATGTGGATATTACCTATTTGTTGTTTGACAATGGCATTTATGGTTTGACCAAGGGCCAAACATCGCCACTCTCAGCGGTCGGGTTGCGCACCTCCACCAGCCCTTTTGACAATCCCGAGCAACCCCTCAATCCTTTGATGATGGTTTTGGCCTACGGAGCCAGTTGGGTGGGACAGGCTTATGCCGGTCGTCCCGATCATCTCCGGGAGATGATCACCAAAGCCATTGCGCACCGGGGGTTTTCCTATCTGCATATTTTAAGCCCCTGTGTGACGTTTGATAAAACCAGCAAGACTTACGTTAATTTGGGCTTGCGGGTCCGGGAATTGCCGTCCGGCCATGATGCCACCGACCTTATGGCGGCGCTGCGTCAGGCACGTGACCAGGAAAGTTTGGCCATTGGACTGTACTATCAAGAATCCCGACCGACACTGAACGCCACCTTTGAACAACTGGTCGCCAAAGCGGGTGGCGGTCGGTAACGACCTTCCCAACCTTAAGGATGAGACCATGGGCAACGATGAAGAAAAATGGAAAGATCGTCTGCGACAACACATTCTGCAAAGCCTGCAAGCCAAACAGGCCCTATTGGAAGACCCTTCTCTGTTCCAGGCCCTGAGCCAAAGTTGCCGGATGGCGGAGCAAACGTATCGCCAAGGTGGCAAGATCCTGGTCGCCGGCAATGGTGGCTCCGCCGCCGATGCCCAACATATTGTCGCTGAGTTGGTCAGCCGTTTTTTCTTTGACCGACCCGCATTGGCGGCGATAGCCTTGACGACCGATACCTCCATTCTGACCGCCATTGGCAACGATTACGGGTTTGACAAGGTCTTTTCCCGACAGATTGAAGCCAATGGCATGCCGGGCGACCTGTTCATCGCCATCAGCACCTCGGGAAATTCGCCGAACATACTGGAAGCCATTGCCGCCGCCCGGAAAAAATCCATTCAGGTCATAGGTCTCACGGGTCAATCGGGGGGAAAAATGGCCTCATTGTGTGATTGTGCCATCCGCATCGCCAGTGATTCGACACCGAGAATCCAGGAATGTCACATTTTGGTGGGCCATCTGATCGCCGACCATGTGGAACAAGCCTTCTTCAAACCCCAGGACCACGTCTAGCCTGTTGACAACCTGTTGATTTGAGGAGGTAAGGCATCATCCCTGACCTACAGCCGATCTTCGTGTATACCAGGATATGAATTCATACCCCTCATGAGAAGGGTGGCATATTATGGGTGAAAACGGTGGCATCCTATAGGGCTGTTACTGACATGTCTGGGACGAATCGAGATGCATCGCCGTACTGGCAGTAAATTCCTCGGCTGACACATAGCGGGCAATCGAAACCAACGCCGTATCCAATGCCTGTTGTAGCTGAGGCAACACCTCGTTGACCCCGACACCGCCATTCAGCCTACCCTCAATTTCAGCGGCGAACCGCACTACATCAGGGAGCGCCAGATTGGCTGCCGCCCCTTTCAGCTTGTGCGCCAGTGCCGCCGCGTCTTTTGGATTCTCGACTATTGTCCGTGTCATGGTACGCGCGCTGTCGATATACTCATCAACGAACATGCGCAGGAACTTGCGATAGATCTCGGCTTGCCGCCAGAGGATCAAGCCGTTCGTAACGTCGAGGCCCGGCAGGTTTTCGGTTGCGGCGAATGCACTTGAGTCGATAGCAGGAGCAGCCAGAGACACTGATTGGGCTTCTGCTTCGTTGTCTGGCAGAGTATCGGCAGGGGTCATCAACCACTTCAGTAAAACCTTGAAGAGAATATTAGGTTTTATCGGCTTACTCAGAAAGTCGACCATGCCGGCATCCAGATAAAGCCTCTGGTCCTCGGTGAAAACATTGGCGGTCAGAGCCACGATAGGGGTGGCTTCCCGTCCTTGTATGGCGTGGATAGCGCGGCAGGCATCCATGCCATCCATAATCGGCATCTGCACATCCATCAGGATCAAGGCGTATGCGGTCACACGAGCTTTATTCACGGCCTGAAGGCCATCTTCGGCTGTATCGATGATCAGGCCAGTGCCGTCAAGCAGTTGGTGGATGACTTCGCGGTTGATTGGAACATCATCGACTAACAATAATCGTTTGCCAGCATGACGGCGCAGTGCGATTTCGATGTTTTCCGTGCTGTGGATATCGTCAGCGGTTCTGACGCTTCTACCGTAGCGCAGACGCGCAGTGAACCAGAAAGTGCTGCCTTTGCCTGGTTCGCTGACGACACCCGCCGTTCCCCCCATGAGTCTGGCCAAGTGCCGGGTGATCACCAAACCCAGTCCTGTGCCGCCATACTTACGGGTAGTCGAGATATCCGCCTGCTCGAAAGCCAGAAACAGGCTCTGATGTTTTTCAGCAGGGATACCGATGCCCGTATCCTCGACCTCGAAATGCGTCAGAACAGAGTCGCCCATCGCATCGTTGAGGTAGGTCCGTAAGGTAACAGAACCACGCTCGGTAAATTTAATGGCATTGCTGACATAATTGAACAGTGCCTGCCGCAACCGCGTGGGGTCTCCACGAAGCCAGATGGCATGGTTGGATTCCGACGACTGAGGTAACATGGAATCCTTTGCCGAAATGATTATGAGTTTCAAACCTTTGGCCTGTGCCCGTTCGTTCATCAGAGAGCGAACATTGTCGATGAGGTTGTCAAGGTTGAAGTCGATCTCTTCGAGTACCAGTCCCCCGGCCTCGATCTTGGAAATATCGAGAATATCGTTGATGACTTGCATCAGGTGCTGTCCAGCGATGTTGATCTCTTTCAGCCATTGGGACTGCTCTGGTTTGCAGGTACGACGCAGCAGATGGGTCAAACCAAGAATGGCATTCAGCGGCGTGCGAATCTCGTGGCTCATATGGGCGAGGAAGGCACTCTTGGAACGGTTGGCGGTTTCTGCGGCTTCTTTCGCTTTGGCCAGCGCGATCTCGACGCGGCGGCGTGTGATGATGCCCCAGATGTCATGGCCGATCAGACGGAGTTGTTCGACATCAAACGCGTCATAATCGACGGCCTTGTTGGCAACGCTTATTCCCAGACACGTCTTGCCGTCATTGACGAAAGGCACACTGAGGTAACGCACAATAGTGATGCGACACTTTGAGGAATCCCCTGAGCCGGATATAGCATGATAATTATTTTCCATGACAGGGTGCGTCGGGTATGTTTTATTGTCCAAGGCACCACCATTCACAAGGGGACATGACGGTTTACAGGCATTAGCGCATTGCTTAAACATGTCGTTCGCCCAGACTTGCTGAGCTGTCATGACCTGATCGTCACTGCTGAGGTAGATTAAGCCGACATCGCTGGTGACGATGTGTAACGCATCGACAATGCCAATTCGGAGCAGTTCCTCTTCGTTGAGATCATGCATCTTCTGACTCAAAGAGAGCATCGCCGTCAGGCGTTGATCGTTAATGCTGAGCCGGAAGTTGACAACTTCCAATTCTTTTGTGCGCTTCCGTACCGTCTCCTCAAGGTTGTTCTGATAGGACTTGAGTTCAGCCTCCATCTTTTTGCGCTCGGTGATGTCGGTAATGGATCCAGACATACGAAACGGCTGCCCCTGTTCGTCCCACTCGGCTTGACCACGTCCATAAAACCATCGGTATTCACCACTTTTGTGCAGCAAGCGCATCTCTACCTCGAAGGGTAGGCGTTCCACAAAATGGGATTGAACGACAGCCCTGACTATTGCTACATCTTCGGGATGAACGCTGGCAAAAAAAGATTCCACCTTATTGGACAGTTCGTGATCTTGGTAACCGAGCAACTGTTTCCATCGCGGCGACATATAATCTTCGCCTGTCACGATGTTCCACTCCCAGATGCCATCGTTGGCACCATTCACCGCCCGCTCATAACGTTCGTTGCTCTCCCGCAACAACGTCTCTGTATGCTTGCGCATGCTGATATCACGTATATTACATTGGATTACCTTGACGCCATCCACCAGATAGACGTTGCTGACAAACTCCACATCTTTATTCTCTCCGCTTTTTGTTTTGAGTGGCAGGTTTTCATAGCGCACATAGCCCTTCTGCTGCAAAGACGAAAAGTTAAGCTGGTTGGGAGTTACATCTTTAAGGAATCCAAGATCCCATAGGGCCTTTCCAAGGAATTCTTCATGCGAGTAACCTGTCAGATCTATCATGAATGGATTCGCGTCCTCAACACAGCCAGTCTCCGCATCCAGAATCAAAATACCGTCTTGGGCTGCCTCAAACAGGCAGCGGTATCTGCGTTCGCTGTTTTCCAGTTTGATGCGCACAAGATCTTCCATGGTTGTCTCATGGAAGATCTTCACCATGCCCCGCAGATGCCCAATGGAATCCTTCATCGGGCAGCAATTGCCGACGATCTGCCGTTCGGAGCCATCCCGGACGATTAAGCTGGTGTTGGTGCCCAGACGCATCATCTGCCCGTTTCGCATCACCTGCCCAGCCAAATCAGCCACCCGTTCCCGGGTTATGGTGTTGATCATGGGAAACAAATCGGCCAGAAGCCGATCTTTGGCCTCGGCAATATGCCAACCGGTGAACTGTTCAGCGATCCGGTTCATGGCGGTTACCAGACCATTGTGGTCGGTGACGATGATACCATCGCCAATAGAGTCGATGATGATGGCCAGGTATCGTTCCGCATCCCGCAATCGCTGGATCACCCGTTCGGCGATCCAGGAAAAGAGTAGGCTGCCAACCATTCCCAGGAACATGGCTATCAGAATGACTTGCCAAGTCTCCTTCCACAGGGTGCTTTTGATCTTCAACAAGTCTATCTTTACCACCAGTCCCATACCAGAGGATTCCAAGTGGGTATAGGCTGCCAACACATCACTCCCCTTGTAGTCAGGGCTGACAATCACCCCGGTGGCACCTTCCAGAGCGCGATGTATGGGAGTTTCTTTACCGATTTGTATCCAGGGAATGGTGCCGGAATGGGCGGTACTACCGTGGATGAAGGAAAAAAAATGCATCATTTCCCCGTCCTTCTGGGCGATGAGGATCTCTTCATTTTCTCCCAGTGCCTCTTGCAACGTAACGATATTATCAGTGAAGAGGGCAGTCATATTGACTTTCGCTTCCTCCTGATATGTGCCGTGAGTCTGCGCGTCAAGTTGCATTCTGGCAATCAAACGGGCCTGAATTTTAGCCAAGGTGGCCAACCGGTGATTTTCATAATTCATTTTATCCTGAAATTGGAAATACGAGAATGCTATTATAGGCAGAATCGCCACCACAAACATAATACTCACCAAGAGTAGTAATCGAATGTATTTTCCCCGTTCGGAGAGAGAAAAAATAATATTATAAATGTGTATCATAGATAGCTCCATTTTTACTGAATCCAATCGATGGCCTTGATCATCGTTTCGGCCAAAGCGCATGGAAGATGCTTCGGCTCCGTC
>JADGCN010000046.1 GCA_015228975.1 Magnetococcales bacterium | reverse complement strand
GAGAGCGACTTCATCTCCCAGACCGATGAGCAGGACTCCGCACCCTCAATCTTCGCAGGCCTGTTGCCGCGAATCCACCCGTAAAAGCATGGCTCATGTTTCCAAAGGTAATGCGTCCGGGTGAGAACCGGGTTGTTCTTTGACCAGATAATCTGCTGGTGGACGAATGCACCCATCTTCTCCCACACGGCCTCAAGCATGGCCTGCCTTTTGGACGCATGCCAGCAATACCAAGCCGCGTGATCATCAATGGCATGATCAATGGCAACGCGGATGAACTTCTCGTAGAGTTCGGGTCCAACTGAAGAATCATCCCATGTCTGGCCATATGTGTCTGACCAGTCCTTATTACCGTCCGACCATCCCTTTACAATTTTCCCTTTTTCGGCGGCCTTCTTACGGGCAGCGTCGGCCTTTGCATAGCTCTGAGGATGGTTACAACCATTATAATCGACGAGGTAGGGCGGGTCGGTGGCGAACAAAATGGCCCGTTCACCATTCAAAAGTCTAATAACATCATTAGGTTGAGTGCTATCTCCGCAAAGTAGTCGGTGGTCGCCCAACACCCAGAGGTCGCCGGGACGGGTGACCGGGGTAACGGGTGGTTCGGGAATGGTCTCCTCACCCTCCGTTTCACTCGTGCCACCGTCGTTTTCTTCCATTCCATCCAGCAGTTCACCCAACTCTTCATCGGAAAAGCCAATTACGTCCAGGCCAAAACCATCCTCACGCAATCGTTCCAGTTCGGCGGCAAGAATGTCGTTATCCCATCCAGCCTCAAGGGCCAATTTATTGTCGGCAAGAATGTAGGCCCGTCGCTGTGCGTCCGTCATGTGGTCAAGGACAATGACCGGTACTTGCTCCAAGTCCAACTTGCGTGCTGCCATCAATCGACAATGCCCAGCGATGATGCCGGATTTACCATCGACCAGGATGGGATTGGTAAAACCAAACTCTTTTATACTGGCCGCCACCTGGGCAACCTGCGTATCCGAATGGGTACGAGCATTGGATGCGTAGGGGATGAGCTTGTCCACCGGCCACATTTCTATGGCCTTGGCCATGGCAGGAATAACATTCATCGGGAAAGCTCCTCCAAAGCAATACGCAGTTCTTGTTCAAGCAATCGCTCGATAGCCTTGCTGTCTGTTTCCGATGCCAACACCGCCGCCACCCGGCTTGGGATACCGAGCAGCCGGTCCCGAGCCCTGCGGGCTGATGCATAGGCCTCTGCGGCAACGTCCTCACCTTTCAGCAATTTTCCCATCCGTTCCTCGTAATCGAGGCGGGTAAGTTTGGCGTTGTAGGTCTCTCTGACCGCACGGCTGACATGGTAATTGGGGACCGCAGCTCCACTTGACCCTGCTTCCAAATCCGCTGGTCGTGTAACAGGATGCCGAACTGGCGGGGGTGGTGGTTTTACAGAAACAGGCTCTTGTTTTCTTTGCTGGGCCTGGCTGGTATTGCGGCCCCATGCGGCATCCGCTTTGACGGGATCAATTGAACCGTCAGCCTCCTTCTGAATCCGTCCGGATTTGATTGCCTTTTCTACAGCCGTATGCGTAACTCTACGGTGCCTGGCGTATTCTCTTACACCCATATTCATGTCGAATATTCTTCCAGATTATTGGCAGCCTGAGATGAAGTGGCAACCTGAAAGCAGGTGGCAACCCAGAAACATGTGGCAACCTGGGATGAAGTGGCAACCTGAAAACAGGTGGCAACCCAGAAACATGTGGCAACCTGGGATGAAGTGGCAACCCAGAAACAGGTGGCAACCCGGAGTGGTTGCCAGATCGGTTGCCACCTGTGTTATATTTTAAATTTCAATGTGTTATTGCAACTTTTTTGTAGTGGCAACCTGGCAACTGGCAACCCGATTTTTTTGTCTGTCGCTAGCGAAATGCCGCGCTCGCACGGACCGCGCTCATATTTATGCCAGGAAGGAACCAAAAATTTATTACAAGTTGTATTAAATTGGCAATATATTGCCTTTGTGTTGCGACGTATCGCGTTTTATCAACCATATAGACAACTCCTCGCCAGAGAATTTCCCGCGCCCATATCGCGACTGGTGAAAATATGACATCGCGCCAAGAAAGACTCAAATGCATCGCATTGCAATAACTTATCAAATCTCACCTAAACCATCGACAATAAATTGTTTAAAAACATGCAATTAAACAGATATTGCGCTTGATGAGGTTGCGTAACCAATGGCTTCATGGGGCCATCGGAAACAACCACCATCAGGAGCAAAAACCATGAACGACCTGACCAAGACCCAAGAGACCATCCTCGTAGCCGCAACCACCCGCGAAGATGGATCAATTTACCCGATGCCAGAACACATCAAGGGCGGCGCAGTAAACAAGGTTCTTGCCTCCCTCCGAGCCAAGGGGCTTATCACCGAAGACGACAAGATACCGATGCACGTCTTGGTGGTACTCGATCCCGACTTCAAGTCCGTAAGAGGCCAATATCTGAACCGTATCGAGGCAGAGCAAAAGACCAAAGAAGATGCCGATGCCTTCGCAGCCCAACAGGGGATGGTCTGGGACTGGCAGGTTCAGGCCAACGAACCGCCAGCGGCCACGGCCCTGGAAACTGCCGAGGCTCCCAGTGCCACCATCGACGATGAACCATCCGCGACAGCGGCCATGGCCCTGGAAACTGCCGAGGCTCCCATCGCCACCATCGACGATGAACCATCGGTGACAGCGGCCATGGCCCTGGAAACTGCCGAGGCTCCCATCGCCACCATCGACGATGAACCACCCGCGACCATGACCTTTGAAACCAACAACGACTTTGAAACTGAAGTCATCGTTGCCGAACAGGCCATCGCCAAGGCACCGAAGGTCAGGGACAACACCAAGAAGGCGAAGGTCATCGAGATGCTCAAACGCCCCGAAGGTGCTACCGCCGCCCAGATCGCCGAAGCGACAGGGTGGCAGGGGCACACGATTCGTGGGTTCCTCTCCATCGCGAAAAAGAAACTGGGTTTGGTGATAACCACCAACCGGCTGCGGATCGTTGGTCCGAATCAACAAGGTTCACCCGGTTCATTCACCACCTACTACGCCAAATGACGAACCCAACCCAAATCACCCGGCTGGCATTCAGCCTGTTCGCTTGCCAGTCGGAGTGTCTTGGTTTACGATATGTCAATCATTGACATTTAAGGATTACATCATGGCCACAAATGTTCATCTCACACCAGAACTCGAATCCTTTGCACGCGGTTGTGTGGAAAGCGGGCGCTATAACAACGTCAGCGAGGTTGTCCGTAGCGCGTTACGTCTGCTCCAGGAAGGAGAAGAACGGAAGGCTCGGTTCAATACCATGCTGGATGCCGTCCGCCTTGAGGCAGAAAGGAACGGTGTTCATGAAGCAGCCGATGTGCTTGCGGAAGTGGACAGGATCATTGCGCAACACCCCCAATGAAACCAGCTCAATTATCTCCTCAAGCGCGCCGGGACGTGCTGGATGCCGCTCGGTGGGTCATGGGCGATAATCCAAGTGCCGCCCGTGCTTTCCGTGTCGCCATCGACAAGGCCACCGTCCTTCTTGGAGAACATCCACGTGCCGGTCGGGAGCGTCTTGAATTGGTCCCTGCTCCTACCCGTTTCTTGTCCTTGACCGGTTTTCCGTACATCCTGGTCTATGACTCAACTCTCACGCCACCATTGATCCTTCGGGTTTTACACGGAGCACGGGATTTACCGGAGATCCTGAACGACCTGTAACCGCGCCGTCGCCAACGCTTTTTCCAACACCTCGGCAAACCGCTTCGGGAACTGTTCCTTCGCCACTTTCTGAACCGTTACATGCATAAAACATCAGCAAGAAACGACTGATCTGCTCGAGGTCGCTGCTGGTGCAACAAAATTCACTGGTCCGGAGGCTGTCAGGTATCGCAGGTATTTTTTCTTGATCCGGTTGGCTGCCCAATCTGGATCCAAGTCTAAAATCAAGCAAATGAACCCAAATCCACCAGGTTCCATGGACTTTCTATGGAAATATTGCTTAATGTAACCAACCTCTGCCCGAAAGAGATAACAGTCCCAAATAGATGGGTTTTGACGCAGCTTTTTCAGAAGCATTCTAGCATCATTCACAGTGCGGGCGAGTACGGCGTTCCAAAGAATTATTTCTGGATCGTGTAAATTTGACACGTTGCCGAGAAGCGCCTGGGAATCAATCAGCTCTGGTTTCGTAGCCATAGCCTTCTTAATGTTAAGATAGGTTTTCAAAGAGTGTGTTTTTACTTCCTCCACTCTACCCTAAATTACCTCGCTGTCGCCAGCGCTTTTTCCATCGCCTCGGCAAACCGCTTTGGGAACCTTTCCTCAGCCACTTTCCGAACCGTCTCATTAAAACCGAACCGAGGCTTGATCCGAACCTGCCGAGAGAAAACGTACATCAATTTCATCCTGGTCCGGCGGCCTTTGCCGGTGCGCCGCCACACACCCTTGATGCTCGAACCCTTTCTGATGGGCGCGATGAAATACCCTTTGCGTTTCAGCATTGCACCAGGGAAACTACTGGGTCGTGTCACCGAAGTGGGGGTGGGGCGGGCACCGATGGGGACGCCCAATGAGTCACCAAACGGAGATGTTTTGCTGCCGCCAGTCTCCTGAAGCGCCATGAACTGATCCAAGTTGGACTTTGGACAAATCAACGGGAGGGGTTGGCAAAAAGCATCTAACTTTCTATAATGGCCGGATGAACACGATACCAAACTCTGTTGGAGGCCGTTATGTTGGAATCGGATGTCGCTCACTTCATTGGGTTTCGCAGCCAACTCCATGAGTCATTTCCAAAACGCAGCGATGCACTGCTCGAATTGATAGATGCTCTGTCCGGGAATATTAACGCCAAATCCCCTGTTGAGCTAAGCCTGAGTCCGTTATTCTCCAGAAGTTACAGCAGCGTTCATGATGCTGTAGATAATTTTTTTTCATGCAACAGATTTCAACAATGCTGACAAATGCCTTGATCGGTGTCTTGACCGATCAGATCATAGTGCCCAAGAACAATCAAACCATCAAAATCCCTCTTCAGGGAAATCTCAGAAAGAGAGTAACTTGCAGCCAGAAGATAATAAAAGCCCAACTGAGCAACGGACAAAGAATCGGGTTTGTCGTCTTCGATTATTGGCTGATTTTTTACCAAAACCGGGAAGCCGCCCTTTTTATCTCTTGGCTACCGATGCTACGCCACATCCTCGCCCATTTGCGCGAACTTTGGAGGACCGCCATATTGTCTATATGCCCAACCCGGCCCCAGGTAACAAACCGATTGGAGTTGGACATAAATATTCAATGATTGCTATTCTGCCAGAAAAGAATTCTCCATCGGCACACCCATGGGCTATCCCATTGAGTATCGAGCAGATACCGAGCCACGATACGGACAACTTGGTGGCCTCAAGACAAATCCGCTCGTTACTGACAGATTCGGATCTTCCGTTCCAGAGCAATCTGACGGTTAATGTCGCGGATTCACTCTATTGCGCTGTTCCTTTTCTAGGTTCAGTGGGTGATATAGACAACTTAATCACTGTAGTTAGGAGCCCAGGAAACCGAGTTTTTTATTTTCAGCCTGCCATATCTGAGCAGAAAAAAAGAGGCCATCCTATTTGGCTTGGTAAACGGTTTGATATGAAGGACCCAGAGACGTGGGGAATTCCAACTCAGAGCTGTAAGCATGCGATATCTATGGCATCAGGAAAAACTGCCATTCTCGAGTTGGATATATGGGACGGTTTGCTTATGAAGGGAAATCGCAGTATTCCGATGAACAAGAGCCCGTTTACTCTTATCCATTGTCGCCTGCTCAATGCTGATGGTAGTCATGTTTTTACCCGTCCGCTCTGGTTGATTGTATTCGGCAAACGCCGAAAGGAACTCTCACCGGTTGTTGTATGGCAAAGCTATCGTCAACGTTATGATATTGAACATTTTTTCCGTTTTGGAAAAAGCCACCTCTTGATGGGACGCTATCAAACACCGGTCGTTGAACACGAAGAGAATTGGTTAGACATTGTAGGCCTTACCTATTTCCAGCTTTGGATAGCTTCTCCATTGGCGCAAACTCTGCCACGTCCTTGGGAGCGGTATTCTATTCCAAAAGATGACTCTAATCCCCCAGGTCCTTCTATGACCCAGAAAGATTTCGAACGAATTATACGGCAGATTGAGAAATCACCTTCATCGCCCAAACCCCGAGGTAAATCACCAGGTCGTCAACCTGGATATTCTCCTGGCCAACGTTCCAAGCGAGATGTGGTATTCAAGGGGAGAAAACAAACTAAAAAGAAGGCGGCATGAATTTTTAAACCGATTTTGCCTTAAATCTTTGCCATTTAAGCCCGCCAGACTCCGGGCATTTCAGAGGCATTTGTCCAAAGTCCAATCCAAGACCATCACCGTCGCCTTCAGGTTGGCTTTGTTTGCAGCACGGACCTGGATGCCTTTGGCTACCCATCCGGTTCGGATGGTGAATCTTTGGGGCAACTCCCGCCTTACCTCATCTCTCCCATCCATGGCCGTATTGGTCAGTGCAAGCGCAGAGGCAAACAATATTTGTTTCTCTGTGTTTGCCATCACTTTGTTAAATCCTGCATCATCAAACCCAATGGAGAACATGATCCTCAGTCCAGTATTATCTTGAACTTCCCGTAATACGTGAGGTCACACCCTGGATTTCTGCACATGCATGCAACGACGCCAAACAATCCCGACCACACCGCGAGGCGTGTGCATCAAGACGCTCAAATACTCTTGTGACCAATTCCTTGTTTGTTGCATTGTGTTCTTTGATCAGAGTTTTAAGTTCTTCCAAATCTTCTTTTCTTACTTTCTCGTTGGCGTAGGAGATTTGGAAATCTTTGAATTCTTTCGTCAAAGATTTGAGATTGCATTTTAGGCCAATGATGGTGATGTGCTGCATCCACATCAATCCGGCCAGGATTGCAAATAGAACGGTAGGACCGCCTTGATTGAGAGTGTTTAAAATTGCCATGATGTCCATCGTCGTTACTCCCTGTTAATTTTTCCCCTCCGGCATGAAAACGGAGGCTGTTGCAGCCGCAGCGGCCAAGAGGTCGGTAACAGCTTTGGCTTGTTCGTTGGACATGCCAAAAATCGCCAGAAGGACAGCAATGCCGCCCCAGGTGCTGGGTTCCTGGCTACGGCGAATAATATTGGAGATGATGGACATGGCATTATTATTCCTATAAATTTTATTATTCGTAGATCCAGATGCGTGGACGTGGTCGGTTGGTTGTCTAACAGTTCCTCGAGTGATCAATGAGTCATAACGCGTTGCCAGTTGGCGACGTATTGCTTGGCAGTACCTTTGCCCAGCGGGGTGTTGTAAAATTGCTTCCAGTATGAGGCCTGGGCATTGATGTTCCCGGCAGGAGGAAGCGGTTGTGGCACTCGAAGGTAATGCGTCCGACACATAGCGCAGGCGTAGGCCAAATCCCAAATCATGCGGGCGTGATCGGGCTTGGCGTATGGCCCAAGGATGTTGAGACCGAGTTTGGTGTTGAAGTGCAGAAAGTTGTCCCAGATATCGTTGTGAGTATTTTTTTCCATCTGCCACAAGCCCAATGCGGGGCCGTTACCCTCCTGCCTGACGCAGCGCAGGTCGGACTCTTGGATGGCGGTGCCGAGCAGGAGTTCTTCCGCCGCTTCGCTCCAAAGGTCGAGACGTTGCAGGGTGGGGCGGATGATGTCATCTCGTAGTTGATGCGGGTTGAGTCCCATGGGGTCTGTTCTCCTTAACCACAAAAAAACGTGTCAGGCTTATCGCACCATCGGCCTTGCTGGCTATGGATCCGGTTTCCGTTCTGGGTTCAACTTCTGCAAAATTTTGCAGAAGTTAGACCCTCACCTTGCCCGTCCTTTGCTCCTGGCCTTTCAACAACTCCAGCAATATGTTGCTTCCAAGGATTTCCTGGGAAACTCCAGGTAAGGGACTGGGATCGCGGATCGATCACCGGGAACCTTGGAAAATCCGGCAAATTGCTCCCTCCGATGACAAGCCATGTTCCACCGGGGCAACGAAAAAAGCCGCTCAATGGCGGCTTCGGGTTTTTCCAATAAAAAACCCGCCTCAGGCTTTCCTGGGCGGGTCTTGATGATCATAAATTCAGATGCCTCGGAAGGGTGTCTCGTTGCGCACCCCTCGCGAGTATGATGCATACTATAGCAAACTTTGTCCGACTTGTCTGGTGCAAAGATGTCCGGACATTTTTCTTTTCTGGATGTTGAGAATAGCAACAATTTGCATGATAGCAGCGGACCACCGAGAAGATGCTGTCGATCTTGCGATTCCAAACCTCTTCATGATCAATTTCCACGGGGTTCCTTCAGCTCGAAGCCAAATAAGTCGGGTGGCGTCTGGTTCCAACCATCGTAACCAATCAAGACATTCGTCCATGCGGGTAATGGCGTCAGGAGGAGGCGAGCCCAAACGCGCTACCGGTTTATCCCACCCGTAGGCTTCGCTGAATTCGTGAATGATATCAGGCCAGAAGGCACGACATCCCTGGATCGTTTGTCCTGGCAAACGGCGCAGTGTTTTGGCCGCCTCTTCCATTCTGTCCGCCACCATTTTTGGTGTCCATTTTTCAGCCATGGCGCACCTCCTTTCTGGGCTCGATAATTCCAAGACTCTCCATGCGGATTTGAAGGCATTCGCCGATTTCTGCCACCAGACTCGGCATAAAAACTCCGCCCTTTTTCCAACCCCCCCCGCGAGGGAGGAAGATCGGCTTTGGATCCTGACGGAATACGGCTGATACGAGGGCAACAATCCGTGCAAAATTTTCCATACTCTTGGAGTTGATGAAAATTTCCATCAACCTAGGAATTCCATCAACCACAATGTGGTTGATGCTCATGTAGAAAGCGTGTTCAGAACCGGAGGGTTTGAGCTTGAAGGTACCGCCGTCCAAGGGATCTGACCGGTTGGCCAGGAAATTAGCAATATCAGCCATAGCTAACCTCCGATCTATCTCCCAATATCGACAATGCCATTTCCTGGTCACGAATGGCCGTTTCTACGCATTTTAACCTTCCGGCAATACCTGAGTGGCCTGGATTGCCAAAAACGTCCCAAATCGCGTTTTTTGAAGTGCTGGATGAATCACCCATTGGCCACCTCCTTCCACGACTGTTTGCCAAAAAGTTTGTCGGCCAGATGCTTGATCATTTCCCTTTCTGGCCAGCCAAGCCTGGAATCGTTCTCGGCAACCACCAAAATCCGGTGGTTTTGCCAACCATTTCGTTTTTCTTGCTCAGGGTCTCGACGCACCGGCTGTAGACGGGCCAAGCAGGAGCGAGGGATGCGAGGTCCACCGTTCATGGCATTGCCTCCTCATCCAGAGCCCAGTGCAAGATGGCCAGTGCGTCGGATGCGTTATCGTCAATCGGGTCATGACCTTTTCGGCGCATGGCCTCCATGACTTCGACCTTTGAGGCATTACCCTTCCCAGTCGCATGGCGTTTAATCGTTCCCACCGGGATTCCTCGATAGGGAACGGGAACCTCTTGCTGTTCGCACCATGAGGTCAGGGTCGCCATGAACCCACCGTAGGCGTGGGCTGCGTCGATGCCCTTGTGATTTCGGACTTCCTCAAACACGATGGTGTCCACGCCGTGCTGTTTCATCTCCGCGAGCCAACGTTTGAAGCGGAGGTACCTCATTCCGCCTCCTTCAAACCTGCCCGGTCGAAATTCAATCGTGCCGCTGGTGATGGCACCACCAGCCTGCCGCAGTGCCCACCCAGTTTTGCTTCCCAGGTCCAGAGCCAGGAGGGTGTTGTTATTCTTGGCCATGGCGGTGCCCCCCCTTGTTCCCAAGAGTTGAAGCCAGCTTCGAGATAGTCTCTGCGACGTCCGCCATTGCCGAGGCGAATTTAGATTTTTCTGAATTGGACCGTGCAAAGAAAGACTTCCTGCCAACAGCCCGGAAAGCTTCCGTCAGCTTTTCTGCACCTTTGTGGACAGCGGCCAGTGCTTTTTCGTCCAGGTCCAAGGTTTCGAGAAACGCGACAACCTTCTGGAAACCCGTTTCCGAAAGCTGGAATCCGTGGATTACACCAATCCCTGAGCTTGATGGGTTGATGTACAAACAGCAATATTCCGAGGGAAGCAACGTGTGATCGCGTGTCAGCTTTTGGAGTTTGTCTACAAAAACCATGTGGTTAAGATCACATGCGTAGGACATTGCCAGGGTAGTGGTCCAGGCTTGGCCGTGTTCCAGATGGATTGGTTGAACAGCTTGGTGGTAGGCCATATAGCCATAGCGGTCATACTTGGCCTTGAGTTCCGACCTGGGCATCGGTGGAATGGCTGTGGATGGTTGCTGTAACTCTTCGGAGATTCGTTGGAGTTGTTCGGCCATTCGGGCCATCCCCTCAAGCAGGGTCTGGTCCGTACCGTATCCACCAGTCTTGCGGATAGCGGGAAGCACATCGCCGGTGACCCAACGCTTGAATCGTTTTGCTTCAGGCTTGGTCGAGCCAAAGATCAGGGCGTAGAGACCGGACTCATTCACGTAGTTGGCCTGTTGGACCCCGCCTGCGGTTAGGGTGTCACATTTCTGGACATCCTCTGGGTCCACATGCGACTCAACCACTTGTCTGGGGTTGCCATGCCCCAAGATCCTGCAAATATCTCCTGCGTGAAACCACGGTGCGCCGTGTTCGTCGAGGGTAACCCGGACTGGGTTTTCCTCAAAGTCAAATGGAATCAACGTGTTGGCTTGTATATCCTGTGAAGCAGTTTGAAAAACAGACATCGTCCTCACTCCTCGTGATTGAAGTTTGTGAGGGCGACGAAGTGGGCGGCCAAGCCCGAAGACGGCGCTCTGCGAAAAAATTATCCCTGCAATTTATGCAGGATTGTGCGGCATGGTATTCTTCTGTCTAACTTGTTGATTCTATATAACAAAAATAAATATATGAAAAAATGCACCTTACGAGAAAAGCACTATATATAGTATATATACAGATTCTTTTATTTTTTTATTTCTTTGGGGCGGTTTAAAAAATTCATAGATTTCAAGAATCCCATTATTTAACAGCATGTTATCTGATTCAGATCCGTGCAAAACGTTTGCACGGATCTGAATTGATATTATCGAAACCTATCTTCGAATTCTGTAAACCGTCGCAGGGCGAGTCCTGGAGCGCCTTGTAAACATTTCAACCTGGCCGCTTTCGACCAGGGTTTGAAGGACTTCCATTCGAGGCCTGCGATCAAGAAACCGTGCATCCTGGGCAAGCCCACCCAAGGTAATCCCTGCTGGCCCGGCTGCGCGAATGACCTCTAGCATTTGTTTGTGGTTTTGCTCTGTCTGATTGTCCGCAACATGCCTTTCCACGTCGACAATGAGTTTATTAACGCTGTCCTTCACTGCTGCGATAGCCCAAGCGGCATCCACTCCCCGGATGACAGGGTTGATTGGATCGAAAGACGCCGCCCGAATTAAGGCGATCTTGGCCGAATTTTCCCAAACACGGGCCAGGATTGGCGAATAACGTGAGCCGGAAACCTGGCGTAGTAGTTGAGTCATTTCCACATTGAGTGTACCAAAAAGCCCCTTAGCCTCCGGATTCATAGGCACTACCCGAGGTTCGATTTTGGTTTCTGGACCTTTGGTATGACCGGAAAGATTGCCGCCCATGCTTCCGCATTCAGAAAGAATTTTTACGGCATCAACAAGTTCTCCAGGAAGAGGAAGAAGCAAATTCTTTTTATTGCTCTCAGGATAATCTTCCTGGACACGAAAAATCAAGAACCTAGCAAGAGATCCATCAGTGATATTAGCACTTTTTAGGGCACTCCAAAAGAGTAATGGTGTTGTTGTTCCATACATGCAAAGACAAGGCTGCTGAATGTCCTTACGCTTATGCTTGTCGTCCTGCAAAGCATACTCTGGACCGAGAAATGTAGTCCCAGATGAAGAATATAGCTCTGTCATAAGGTCCAGAATATCCGTGATGTATTTTGGACTTCGTTTTCTGTCTGCTGCCGCTTGAAGGAACATACCAAATTCATCCTGCTGAAAAAGAATAGCAGGATGATCAAAAATCGCTCTCAACAGCCCTGCGCCGGATGCTATACGATTGCCTCCCAAGTATTTATCCAATTCGGCAGTTATGAACAGATTAGTAATCACCTCTCGACTGTGGTTCTTGCCAGAGCCGCTATCAGCGATGCCGATAATGTAAATATTAGAACGAACATCGCTCTCCGTGCGAAAACGCCTCCCTATTAATGCTCCCAGAGCACAAATGGCGTTACCAACTGCCAAAACAGGTTGTGGTCTTGTTGACGTTTCTAACGTGTAATCCACCAACATTTTCATGATGCCATCAAGGTTAGAGGTATCAAATTCGCCACCCTGAAGCTGGATTAATTCTCGGGATATATAGCTATCATCGTTATAATGATAATTATCGTTGATGTCTCGGAGCATTTCAGACGCCGGATGAGGTCCAGAGGCCAAGTTGACCGGATTCATGACAATGGCTGGATTGGGAGACCACCCATTTTTTTGTGCCAGATGGTAGATGGTTCCTGCGCCGATAGCAGTCGGACGGAAGCTGTCCCAGGCCCTGGTCGTTACCTCGGATACGTTTTTCGATGATGATGCCGACCATTCGGCAAATAGCCCAGAGCCATCTTCGCCCAGGGCACCCTTGATGGCCATGCCGATGCGAACCCAGTCGTCATAGGGAAGGTCAGCGTTGACGATGTAGCGCAAGGCGTCGGAAACCGCTTCCATGGTGCCACGAAGATCACCGATTGGAAGGACAGGCTGGCTGAGGATTGTGGAACTGGACTGAGCTTGGGTATCCAAGCGGGCTGGACGCATGGATTCTGGCAATAGTGCGACGCCCTGCTCAATGAAGGAACGCGCCTGGGCCTCGGTGATGACGGGCAGATCGGCCAGCGTCAGATCAGTCAGGGATATTTCTGGCCAATGGTAGGGCTCGCCGGTATCCGGATGGATGGCAAAGGCAACAAATTGCTGTCCCCGGCACAACACCTCCAACGGATGACTCTTGATGCCCTTGAATGGTGCCTCTGCTTGATAAACCAGAAGCCGTTTGGGCGCACGACCTATGCGCACTGCCGGAGTGGAACCGAACAGAGTTCGGGCAAGGTCTTCCAATTGGTTGGCAAGCGACTCATCATTCACATCGATGTCGATGCCAACCACAACACCTCCCGCGATGCCAATACCTGCTTCGGGCCACTGTTTCCATATGGCCAACTCGTGTTCGGTCGTGGCCCGCGAGGCGTGTTTCATCCATCCCTTGTAGGGAAACCAACGTCCTTGTTGATACTGTCCGGGATATTTCTTACCCGGCACGATTGGCAGTATGGGAAAGCCACCGGCGACCAGCTTATCGCCAAATTGGGCAATGAAATTATCGCTCATTTTTTCCTCCTCAAAAAGGGACGTCATCCCATTTGTCCTCTTTGTCCAATTGAACCTTGGCTTCCAGAAAAGTCCCAACAATCACCGTGACGAGGGTGATGAACTCTTCGACCGACCATGTCATCAGGTCCGTCCGACCGAGGCTCTCGATATATTCTCCGGCAATCTGACCGGCTTTTTTCATGGCGGCCATTTCACGGGGTGTTGGATCGACCATGGTTCACCTCCTCAAATTTTGCGTCCACCACTTCCGCAAACCGTCCTGATTTGCGGACAGCAATGTGGCTGGGCATGCGCAGGACATCCTGCTGGGCAAGTGCGTCCTCCACCGTTTTTGGCATGGGCATCCCGGGGGGAGCCCGCCGCGACCACCATCGTGCTGCATTCTGGCGGGCATAACCGGTGTGTTCGAAACAGACCCATTCTCGATGACTGTTCATGCCGCAGACATATTCCACCCGCATGGAAGGTGGCTTGCCCTCCTTTTCGTGACGGTGGTAAACAACGTCGTAGACGGATACCCATTCTGGTTTGCCGTTGGTGAGGATTTCCTTGGTGGTAGCCGTGGTGTCGATTTGAGTTTCCGGTGGCGGGAATTTGTAGCCACACTGGATACAAACGCGAACCGCCGCATGGTTGATGGTGTCGCAGATAGGACAAACTTTTATGGGTGCTTCACCATCACCTTTTCCCTTGGAGGGAGGTTTAACCAGGTCAATTGGACCGTGGCGGGCGACGTTGCCAGCGAAGTCGAGAACAAGGCAATTGACCTTGCCCGGTGCGAGTCGGGTACCGCGTCCGGCGATCTGAACGTAGAGTCCGGTTGATTTGGTTGGCCGCAGCATGGCGATGAGATCGACACCGGGAGCGTTGAAGCCGGTGGTCAGCACGTTCATGGCCGCCAATGCCCGGATTTGCCCCTGTTTGAAGGCGGCAATAATTGAGTCCCTTTCTCCCTGTGGAGTGCTGCCAAAGATGCATTCGCAGGAGAATCCCCGTGCCTGAATTGCGTCCCGGACGTGTTCGGCATGGGCGACACCTGAGCAAAAGAGCAACCATGATTGGCGGTCTTGGCCGAAAGCGACGATCTCCTCTACGGCGGCCTGGGTGATGGGATCCTTGTCCACCGCCTGTTCCAACTGGCCAGCGATGAATTCGCCACCTCGGGTGCCAACACCGGTGACATCCAATTGGGTGTCGGTCTGTTTGCTGATGAGTGGTGAAAGGTACCCCTGGTCTACCAGATCTCGAACCGAGATTTCGTAGGCGATATCATCGAACAAGGCATCCTCGCCTTTGTGCAACATACCCGAATCAAGGCGATATGGGGTGGCGGTAAAACCAATGATTTTCAGGGCCGGATTGATGATCTTCAGATCATCAAGAAACCTTCGGTACATGGTGTTGGACGTGCGGGGGATCAGGTGGCAGTTGTGGACAAGAACTCCCTGAGCGAAAAAAGAAGGGTGTCCGGAGACTTGCAAGTTGTAGACAACTTGAGGGCGACTTTGTTCGGAACGCGATATACTCTCCACCCAAACGACGCCAGAAGAACATCCTTCTTGTTGTCCTGTTCTTTTCTCAGACCACAGTGAGTGTCCCCCTCCAGTTCTATTCCGATCATCAAATTCCGGTTGGCGAGATCGAGTTTGTAGCACGTTGGATAGCCACTCCCCCTGGCAATCTTTGTCGGAATAGCCAGTTCCGCAGTCCACCCCACACCAAGTACCGCCAATATTGCCGCTTGTGGTATCGTTAGACCCGTTCCATTGCCTCCTCGCTTTGTCGGACGATGTCCTATCTTCCTCAAAGTTATCGCCATTCGCAGTCGGGTTTCCGGATTGTGCATCGGGTTTTCGCACTTCTTTGAGCAAGAAATCGAGCAGAACCTCTGCTTTTTCCAGAGATTTTCCTTCATAATGGAAATCACTTTTCCCGTAGCGTCCCATTTGATCCATGGTCGGAATATAGCCCCGCAATGTTTGCAGGTCTTCATCGCGGTAAAGACGCGTACCGCATTCCAACTGGGAGGCGGCGACCCAACCGGATTTGGTAAAGAACTGATGATTCCCGGTGCAGACAATTTTTTCTCCATTGTTCAGCCTCACGATCCAAATGTTATCGGAAAGGGTTTTTCGGATTGCTAGGACATTGCCGACACCAAGGGCATGCAACACGGAATCACCAAGTTGTAGGAATTCGATGGGGCACGAACCAGTTGGGGTAGAAACGGAAGTACCTGTGACAAAACATTCGTCCACCAATACAAGATCGGCTCTTTGAATGTCATAGGCCCTTTTGTGGACCGACTGAATGCCGCAGAAGAGAACCTGGGACTCGGTATCGCGGCAGCCCAACCCGGCACTGTGAATGCCTGCTGGTGCTTCTGGCCAAAGCCCGATCAGTTCCGCATAGTTCTGGCTGATCAATTCCCGGACATGGGTGACTACCAGGATTCGGGTTTCTGGGTAGAGGGTGATGGCCTCCTGGATGAATTTGGCCATAACAAGACTCTTTCCACCTGCTGTTGGAATGACTATCAGGCAGTTTCCGGTATTCTCCTGGAAGTAGGCGTAAATGGCGTCGATGCCATACCGTTGATAGGGACGAAGAATCAACATGATGCACCTCCCTGGGCCACCAGAATGGCCGGGGTGGGTGGAAAAGATGTAACGTCGAACCAGACGAAGGCAGTGCGATGATCGCCATTGATCTGGGTGTCCCACCGGATCTGGTGTTGACTGTGATCCAAGTGAAAACGCCAAGCGGCCAGATCGACGATGAACCAACGGCCCAAGACCGGTTCATGGGTGGGTTCAGCATGGCCGTAGAAGAGCCAGTCGCCGAATCCCTCATAGAGTTTCTGCAGCTCGGTGGGAAGACTGGTATCGAATCGACGGGATCGAATGGTAAACTCGTTACCGTAGTTTTCGGCATATCCTGGCCGACGCACGCGGCAGGCGATACGCATGTCGCGTGCTTTCAGGACCATGAGATCGGTCCCCTCCCGGATGTCAATTTCAAGGGGGGCCGGTTGCAAAAGTAGAGGGCCGACAATGTTCTTGATCGTGGATAGGTAGCGGTCGGACCAGGTCCGGTCGCGCAGATAATCCTGTTCGCTCATGCTGCACCTCCGAATGCGTCTGACTCCACGCCCCAGCCGTCGAAACCCTCGCGGCGTTCCCGGGAAAAAATGTCAATGCGGGGCGACGGACTGACGCGGCGGATGATGTCGTAAAATTCCTCTGGCTTGCGGCTGTGTTCCCGGCGTGGGGCGTTGAAACAGGCTGGAAAAGACCTTGTTTCGAGGAACTCAAGTCCACCCTTCCTGCCGAAGAGGATGAATTCGCAGTTAAACTGGGGCAGTCCGACGGGCTGGAAGCCACCGGGTTTGTGCCAGACCATCTGGAAAATGTATGGAAAGCCCCAGGTTTCCATGAGCCGCAGAGCCATTGGAAGAAACTTCTGGGTAGTCCACAGGAAGAGGTGGCATTGATCGTAGGCCAATTTGGGGACGTCGAGATTTTCCAGTTCTGCCTCGGACATGGTGGGATAGTCGAAGCCGACCTGATTGGGGCGCATCTCACGTTGGATTTTCTGCATGGGCCAGGGTGGATCGATGATGATGGTGCGGTATTTTCCGGAGGGAAGCTCCATCTGCAAGGCTTCTGCCCGAAGTTTGGCCCGGTCATCAGCATTTTGTTGAGCCTTTCGGGAGCGGATATCCCGAGCAGCCTGAAGGATCGCGTTTTCGCCCCGGGCAACGATCTCTTCCTGATCTTCCAAAGTCAGTTCGGCTACATTTTTGGCGGCGTTGATGGACACTCGGCCAGCATCCACCACATCCACCAAAGCCGGGGCACCATGTTCAATAATCTGTTTGGCTTGGCGATAGGTCTCCGAATTTCCAAATCCGGCCTTCTTGGCAGCAATATCGCGGGTTGTCTGACCTGGCTTAACTTCTGCAAAATTTTGCAGAAGTTCGGTTCGTTCCCCTTGCCTGTTTCCCAATAACGCTTCCATGGCTTTGCCAATGGCAACCCGCTCGGAAACATTGAAATTTTTTCGAATTTCGTTTTCGTCATGTTCGGCCTGGAGAAGATCCTTGATGTCCACCAGAATGGCGTCGATTTCCGTCCATCCCAGAACATCACGACATGCCAGAAAACGGCGTTCTCCATAAACAAGAACATTGTCCACCGTGATTCCGATGGGCTGGAGCAGCCCTACGGTATTGATACTATTGGCGAGGTTTTCAATATTCCCCTTATCTTTTCGAAATCGCGGGTAAACTTTGATTGCGTTGATGTCAACTTTCATGGCAAACCCCCAGCACCGCAATTTTTTCAATAGAAGCAATCTTCTCAGCACTAAATCCATTCAGACATGGCCAATAGTTGTTTGATTGGAAGAACGTTTGGACGGCTGCGTGGTGAGTGAAACACAACCAGACATCCACTTCGGCGAGGTAACGATTCAGGATATCGATGCCCGCCAGTACCCAGATGGCGGCGTCGTTGTGGGCTTGGCAGTTCTGAGCCAAGGTCTTAAACCGGTTTTTTTGGATCTTGCCACTGGAAAGAGACTGAACCAACTCGACCTGCTGGCCTGGTATCAGGGGGACAATCTCCCGAAGCAGATTCTCAGTGAATGTGACGGTCGTCACAAACGCTGTGACGGTGTCTTTCTCAACACATGTGGCAGCAGGTTGGAAAGTCTGCACAATACCCAGAGTGAATGGCGCAGTTGCGCCAAACTCTGGCGCAACCCCTCCTTCCTGCCGTGGCGCAACACCTTGAAAAGTTGCGCCAATGATTTTCCAAGTCGCCTTCTCAATGTTGTCCTGGGTGGCAGATAATGGAAAAGCTTTAACGGCCACCTTTTTGATGTTTCGGACCAGTTGATCCACATAGCTCTCATTGATTGACCGAACCAAATGCCGTTTTTTGACGAAGGAGAGAGGTGTTTCTTGTATTTTAGTTTCAGTGTGTAAATCGTTCATGATTTTTGCCCTCCCACGCTTGAATTTTCCCCAGACCCATCCCGCCAGATCGTCCCGTCAGGAAGCCGGTATTCGACCCAGGCTCCGTTGTGGTCCACATCCACCTGTTCTCCGGCAACAAGATCGGGAATGTAGAGATGTAGAAAACATCCCTGCCGCTGATCGTTGACCGGGATGGTCCTGGTCCATCGCTCACACAGCCACTGACCATCCAGGGTGGGAGTGATGTGCAGACATGTGCGGCAGTTTCTTTCGGAAAACATCCCCTCGTGACAGATAGCGTGGTGATGGCACATTCGGCATTGATACCAAGCAGGGTCATCGTTGATTCTGGATGGCGGTTTTGGTGCATCGATGATGCGTTTGGCCTTGGCCAAAAGTCGGAGCCCCACCGCAAGATCAGCGTGGACCCGTTCGGCATAGATTTCGTCGGTGTCCTTGCAAACGGCCATATACAACGCCCGAGTCATTTCAAACAGATACATGTAGACTTGCATCTGGGCGTAATGCTGGGATTTAGACTCCTGAACGCCTTTAGCCTTAAGGTCGTTGAATGACTTGATGTTGTGGGTTTTGAACTCGCAGACATGCCATGTTTTTGGAGACTCCGGCACGCCCAAGGCAACGCCGTCGAGACTGCCACCGAAGTGACCTCCATGATCGGAAACCTGCCATTGGCGTCCGGTTTTCGGGTTTACATCCAGGACTGTAACGCCAATGCTGCGCAGGTTGCGGACGATACGCTCCTCTTCCCGTTGGCCGGTCTCAAAGAGCCGCAGAATGCGTCCGTTGAAACTGGATTTGGTGGTCCACCGAAGATCAAACCACAGGGAACGTTCACATTCCCGTCCGATAATGGAGGCACCAAGGTGAGGGCGGAATCCGTGCCCAGCGTTGTTTTCGTAGGCCTTGTAGATGGCCTCGACAGTGGGGTTGAGAGAAACCTCTGGCAGTTTGGCCATCATGCACCTCCTTTCGAGTTCAAAAGGTGGTGGGCATCGTCCATGACCGATTGCCATTCATCGTCGTCATAGTCCTCGCGGACCGTCTCGATGATGGCATCCTTGAGGGAAGCCTTACGTTGTCGAGACGCATCAGGAAGGCCTTTGATGTGGTCCATCAGGTGCGCAAGTTCCTCCTTTTTGATTCGCAAGGCGGTGCGGGCGCGGTGATACCAGCGGGCGTTCATGTGCCCACCGCGTGCTTGCCGATCCATATCAGCAGAGGCAATCTGATCGCGGATCGATGAGATTTCAAATTGAAGCTTGATGATTCTTTCCCGGCATTTTTGCCGGTCACTGGGCAAGGGGGGCTTGTTTCCCCCGCCCTGGTCATTCAGGATGGTGGTGTCCAAGGGCAATCTCCCAAAAGGTGTTCTATGGATGGGGCGGACCGTTACCGAAGCTTGGCCGCGAGGTAACGGCTCCGCCCGCTGTTTTTATCCCATGCGTTTCCAGGGTCCGTTTCCCCCCGCAGCAGGCGGGGGTGATGTTGGTGCTGCTGGCAGTTGCTGAACCGGTGTTGCTGCAGGAGACACCGCCGGAGCGACTTGTGGTACTGGTTGCTGATATTGTTGAACCGGTGGCACCATAGCGGGTGCCGGTTGCTGGTACTGCTGTGCTGGTGGTGCAACGGGTGCCGGTGGTGCTGGAGGCCTGAATCCCTGCACTACCGGTGCGGCTACTGGCCTGGAAGCGAAAGCATTGGGGATTGCTTTATAACTTTTCACTTCGTTGTATCCGGTCTTTCCCACGGCTACCTTTACAATAACAGGTTGAAAGTGAAGCTCTTCCGAGTCCCGTACCTGCATTCTGCCGGTAGCATGGCAGACTGCAGACAGGGTCCGTTGGGCGATTTCCACCGCCTGTTGGTTGGGATTGACGAGGTTGATCCGGTCATAAACTTTCCGACCGACATGGACCCCATCCAGGACATCCATTTCCAACCAGAGGTACTGGCCAGTGCCAGCCTTAGTCGCCCGCATCTCAGAGTTGATGACCTGAACCCGGTAGTCACCGGGGGGAAGTAGCTCCTGGGGTTGACTGGGGTCCACCTGGGATGCATCGAAAGTTCCGCCAAGTTGTGCCATGATAGTGTCTCCGTATGTGATTTATGATTGCCCCGTGAGGCACCCTTGCAGGACTGACCAGTCCATGGGTAACTCCGGGGGAAGGTTGTAGCGGTTCTTGGCGAGAAAGGCGGGCTTCTCCTGGGTGTAAAGCACCCTCTCACCGGAACCGACAGCTCGGTTGACCGTCTTTTTGAAACCAACGTCCGCTTTGGTGGTACTGATCCGATAATTGGCAAAAAGCACACAGTCGCTATGCTCCTGAACCAAGGCGGCGGCCTTGGCGTGAAGCTTGATTTCATAGCGGTCGTAGGGCTCGTGTTCGGGACTGTCGAAGCGTTTGATGATCGAGTGGGCGATCTGGATGACCACCATATTTTTCTCGTCACGAAGCCGGTCGAGTTTGTCCAGGTAGGCCCGCCAGAGGTCCAAGGCAAAAACATAACCTTTGCCATAACCAATATTTTCCAAGTTTTCAACGCCTTGTTGGCGACAAACATCGGCCCAAACTAGCGGCTCCAACCAGTCGAGGCTGTCAATCACTACGGTTTCAAAATCGTGTTGCTCCTGGAGCAGGGCATCTATCGCGCTCATGACGTCGGAGAAGGTTTTGGCCAGAGGAAAACTGGTGGCCTGGATGCGGCCCAGTCCATCCTCGGTAAGGATGAACACCGGCTTTGGTGCTGATGCCCCGAAAGAGGTTTTTCCAACACCAGCGACTCCGTAGGTGGTAATTCGCGGTGCCTTGAGGGCCAGGTGACTGCAAAGAGACAGCAGAGAGATCGCCATCAGAATCCTCCTTTGGACTTTGCCCGTTCGATTTTGTAGGTTGGCCTGCCAACTTTGAGGGTGCGGGCTGGTATGAATGCTTTTTGGATGTGCGGCGGCCAGTTCTTGTAGCCATCTTCACTGACCTTAAAGATCGTCTTCACGTAGTGAGTGGGATCCGCTCCGTCGCGGAGAATCTCCTCGACGATGGAAGCCAATTTCTCCTGGTCCCATTCGGGTTTTTTTGGCAAGTCGGTGACGATGGTGAACTCGCCGTCCTCGAATCGAATAACGCCGGTAGGCTTGCCCGTCTCATGGCGGATCGATTCGGCGCGTTCGCCATATTTCTTGGCCAAAGCGGAATCGAGGAGTTCTTTGGTCCTTTTCGCCTGATCGAAAGTAGTTGCCGCCTCATCCATCAAGTTGGCCAACACCTCCGGCGACAGGGATCCGATGCTCTCTACCGACATGTTGCGTAATTGCTCCAGAGTGATGCCGTCTTTAGGTTTCATGTCTGTTCCCTTCATGATTACCTCCACATGGGCTATTTCGGTTCGGCAGGATTCAAAACTCGCCTGCAGCCGGGCTACGATTTCGGAATTCGTGGTTCGATGATTCATCCTGGCCGCCGATTTGATGCGTTCATGCATGCCCGGCGGAAAGGAGAGGGTGTAGCGATGCTGATCGCTGGGAAATCTGGGGCGGGACATTTTTTTCTCCAGTTCGTGCTGATGTCATGTTTACGGAAAAACCGTTTCCTGACGGATCAACCTGGGTATTTTCCTTCCTCAGTCGTCCGTCGCGTTGTTGATTAAAGATTTAACCCACATCAATGGCCTTTTTCCTCGTCGGAACCCTTCCGAGCAGGCATCCAACAGGAAAACCTGTGGGTTCAACCCAAATGGAACCTGTTGATTTTTCGAATTGTTCTGCCTTGAACCCTTTGCTCCGGATCTTGATGTGGTGTTCGTTGCCTTGAACCCTGTTGTGGTGTTGGTTGGTGCAACATTGTGAAAGAAGATGCGACAATGTATCGATACAGCACGCGACGAGAAAAGTCTGACTTCCGGGATATGTGTATCTTTTTAATACAAAACGTGCAAGTATGTCAACGCAAATTTGATTATTTCTGTGCGTTTATAATCAACACATTGATATTAAATGATTTTTAGATATGGCATCTTTGATTATGCGTATCGATATTGTCCGTTTTGTGTCAGAGATGTTTGATGTGATGCTGCCATGATCGTCATGCGCTTGCGTGGGCACGACCCAACGATTGACTGAGGTTTTTACTTCGGTTCAGGACGAAACAGATCAGGATATTTTGCGGATTGTGTTATAAATAAACAAACATTTTGTGTTTTTTGATGATAAAACGAGGGAGTATAAGTGTGCGA
>JADGCN010000045.1 GCA_015228975.1 Magnetococcales bacterium | reverse complement strand
CATCCCCGCGAAAGCGGGGATCCAGAAGCTACAAACGCCGAACTGGAAATGTGACTAAGTAGAACTAAAGGTCAGCAGCGCACTCAACAAGCATTCTTATATTGCTTTTATTGACCAAATTTTTATCAAATGTAAATATTTCCAAATAATTGCGCAACTGTTCCAGATCTCCTTGTCTGGCAACAAGAAGATACAACAACAAATAAACTGAAACACCCTTCAAAATATACTCATGGTCTTTTTTAATCCCAAAAATATATTTAGAAACTTTGAATACACCTTTCCTGTATTTATAGAGCAATTCTTCAATGTCGCCGCTTGTTTTTATGGCGCCTACCAAACCAATGGCATCCACGAGGACATTCATAGCCTTATCAACATACAACAATCGTGCATCATAGAGAGTCGCGATGACGCCATCCACGTGTCGTACGAATACGCTGGTCAATATCACATTTTCCAGTGCAGTTTTATCAATCGGGACACCCTTGTCAGGAACGATTTTTGACAAAGAAATATCGTCAAACTCGGCAAACTCGTCGATCGTTACATCCGCCGGATTCGGAACTTGCAGATCTTCCTTTTCCTGTTCTCGCAGTACTACCTTAATTTCTTTTTCTACACTATTTTCGGGTAATACTGATTGCCATGTAATCGGGGTAAGAAAATCTTTGATCGCATTCAATTCGGAGTCATATAATTCTAACATGTATGCCAGTTGCGTGAATTCACGTAATTTTTCATTTGGGAATGGTTTATGTTTGTACCCGAGATAGGTCTCCGTTTTTTCCCAGGCGTGCTGCATGACGGTGCAGATTTGCACCTCTATTTTATAGCCGGAAAAGCGCTCATATTCTAAAAATTTTTGCCGATTTTCTGGCAATTCCACTACAAGGACATGCATTGGGTATCCTGAATATCCAGGATTTAAGTTTAATATATTCGTTGGTTCGAGACAGTGCAGAACCTTAAAATTTTCTCTAATCACCTTAACAACAGGCAAAACTTCATTGAGACAGTGAACAACTACCCGCAAACCTATCAAATCATTTATTTCTTTGACTGACACAATTGAGCCAACATCATCACTGGCCAGTTTACGCTTCAAACTTTCAAGGCTTTTGACACGGCCTGCTATATCATAAACCTCAAGTTTGTTGGTAGTTACGATATCCTCAATAAATATGGTCAAACGCAATAAATATTGATCAAGAATCTCGCCTTTTCCCAAATATTCAGATATTAATTTTTCAGTGATAGTCATCTAACCACCATAAGAATTTGATATTTTGATAATTTTTCGCACTGTTTCCTTGTCTTCGCTTAATGATGAAATTTTATAAAACATATACAACAAGGACATTCCCCTTACCATGTAGTTTCTGTTACCTGGCAATTCATGGAGAAATTCTTCCTTAATATAATCAATTTCCTTCATATGTTTTTTAAGGATGTTTTTCACATCGCCATAGGAAAAGTGGCTGAATCTTGCGGCAATCTTACTCAGTTCAATTACAAAATGCTCTTTGTATTCCAGATGGGTATCATAGATATCCGCAATTTTTCGATCAAATATTCTTACATCACCATCATTAAGAACCAATTCTGAGATTTTTTCAAAATTAGACGCTTCTTCACTGTCCATAGGTTCCGTAGCAACATGGGGTTCAATGACCGGATCTTCCAGGGGTTGCGGCACCAGTTTGATTTCTTCTATTTCCCTGACAGGGCGATGGGAATTGTGATCAGGTGCCAGGTTTATGGTAGGTGTCGTACCATCGGGTGCGGATTGCGTTGATTTATTTATTTTATTATTTATCAGCTTAACTCTCTTCAACTCTCTATCAGCAATTTCCAGGGCACCAATGACTCGGCTACAGGCTCGGAATAGCTCCGGATGACTCGTTTTACCCTCTTCTCCAAACAACAGATGTTGAATCTCGTACCAAGCATGCTGGAGCAGCGATTTGACTTCAATCTTAAGCATTAGATTCTTAAATCGACGATACTCAATCCACTCCAACCTTGAATCCAACATTCGTGTAATATACTGTCTCGGGTAGTATCCAAAACGTTTCGGATCCCTGGTCTCCGGCTTCATGAAAAGGTCAGTGACGACATTGAATTCACTACCAATAATTTCAGAAATATTATCCGCATCATCCTCAAAAAATGTTAAAACTCTGATAGACACCAGATCATTAACTTCATTGATCGTTGAAATATTTCTAAATTGACCCGACAATTTTTTTATCAATGTCTCACGGTCAATAATATGACTGTTGATTGAGTAGACACTGATTTTGTTTTCTTTAATGAATGCATCAAATAGCTTTAAATTGACTTCAACAAAATCTTTATAGACACTAAGCTCCCGATCATATTCTGAGATTATTTCACGCTGCAAATTTCCAAGAGGATTCGACATATCCGACCCATTTTCACATTAAAAAGTAAAACATGAATCTATGAAATTCACATTCATTCCTATAAAACGCAGCAACGGATGATCAAACAAGACACTCATGAATGATTCCAGATGCAGCATCATAATAGGCGCTATGAAGACACCATCGCACGCAAAAGGCTATCACATTCAACGCTCTTTAAAAAGCCGTTTTCTTTCCGTGATGGAAACATCGATCCGGTTCTCCCCATCCATCAAAACCCGCTTTCACGTACCAAAACAGCATGCAAGGCCTGCCACATGCGAAAAATGGGACGCTGCGGAACACCTGTCACAGTGATGGTTCCACGGGTGACACTGGATACCGTACTGTCCTGATCCAGGCCGAGATCCACACGATACATCGCCCCTTCTACAACCAGCTTGCCACTACGGTCCTTACGCACCGGCAAGGTACCTCCGTACAAAGATGCCAGATAAGGTTCGGACAACGCATGGGTTGTCGCCCGATCTTTGCGCAATACCCGCCCTGATAGCGGGGAAAGATCCGGATTATCCGGATGAAAAATACCCACATCCCCGGGCTTCACCTGGCTGAATTGCAATTCGGAAACATATCCTTTAACAATGGGGCGCTGGGCATCGATCATGGTCAGCAGAGGCTCCTTGGCGCTCACCCAGTCGCCAATGGCCACGTCTTCCACGACATCAACTACCATGCCGGAAAAAGGGGCCAGGACTCGCAGTTTACCCAATTCCGCCTGAATGGCTTGACGTTGCGTCAGGGCGGTAATTAATTCTTCTTCCAGGGTCTGGGCGCTCTTTTGCGTTGCAGAATCCCCAACCGATTCGGAAAAATCCACCCCTTGCACCGCCAAACGCCAGCGGGTCATGACAATGGTGCGCTCAATGCTCTCCAGGCGGTGTTGCAAATCGGGATCGGTCAATTGCAACAACACATCCCCTTGAACAACACGCTGCCCCGAACGAACCGGCATCTGCGTCACCCGGGCACTGGCAGGGGCGTAGATCACCATATGGTTTTCCGCCTGTAACATGGCCGGAGCCTGGGCGATGGTAACCTGCCAGGGATGGACCATCACCAGGATCAGGGCCAGGAACAACGCCAGCGTCAACCCCAGGTTGCGATTGAAACGGAGTGTATCGCGGAGTCTGTACCAAACCATGATTTCCCTCCCCATGGGGCGCAGGATAAACCACCCGACTTCGACCATAAACAGGAAAATCCCCAACAGCTTGAAAGTCACATGATACACAAGCAAGGCAATGCCAAAAAATAAAAACAACCGGTAAATCCATATGGAGAAGGCAAGGAAAATCAACAAATTTTGCCTGGATGGTGGCATATGTTCGGGAGGCTTGAGGTTGAATCCAAACAGCCATTCGCGTAATCGCCACCGACCCAGGGCAAAAGCCCGATCATAAAGATTGGGAATCTCCAGGAAGTCCGAGAGTACAAAATAGCCATCAAACCGCATCATCGGGTTCAGGTTGATGGTCAACGTGATCATCCACAGGGCACTGGCCAGGAGAAAAGCGGCACTGCGTAATGGCCCATCGGCAAGAAAACTCCAAGCCAATGCCGCCATGGCGGCCAACATCAACTCTGCCGCCATTCCGGCCAGGCCAACCGCCATGCGTTGTCGGCGGGAGGTCAGTTTCCAGACATCGCTGGTCTCGGTGTAAAGTACCGGAACCATGACCAATAACGCCACTCCCATGCTGGGGACCCGACAACCAAAGCGTTTCGCAGCGTAGGCATGTCCCAGTTCATGGACCATCTTGCTCAAGGATAAAACCCCACCGTAGGCCAGCAAACCGCTCCAACTGAAAAAATAGGGAAACGTGGTATAAAAAGATTCCCATTGCCTGATGATCAATCCCAGTGCAACCAGCGCCATTGTCACAAGAATTATTAAAAATTCTTTTGAAAAAAGCCATTTAATAAAAGGCAGGGTGCGGTCCAGAAAGCGATCGGGATGCCACAGAGAAAATCGCAGGAACAAATAATGATGCAGCAGCCAACGACCCCAATGGGGGCGACTCCTGAACTGAATCTGTACGAAGCGTTCCCGTTCCTGGAAGTACCCGGGACGAATCAGGTGACTCTGCAGCAAATGTTGCGCAAACCGTTCCACTTCATACGCGGTCAACTTCAAGGACGTTTGCCGGTCGATGGCCTGGGCAATGGCCTCCGGATTGCCCAAATCCCAGCGGGAAAGCATCTCAAACTCGGTGAGGCCAAGGCGAAAAAAACGATTGCTGGCCGGGTCATGCAGGGTCCATGTGGGGGAACCATCGGCAGCATGGGGACCGGGATGGAGAGAGAGTTCCTCACGCAAGTCCGGCAGTTGCGTAACAATGGCGCTCTCCATGTCAATAACCGATCAGTCGTCGCATCACGGCCAGGGGGCGACGCATGAGATAATAAAACAGCGACACCCGTTGCCCATGGATTTTCGCCGTCCCCCGTAGACCCAACCTGGGTAGTGTCTTCTCTTTAAAATCGGCTTTGAGGCGATATGCCAATACCTCCTCGGTGGTCAGTTCGGCCCGATAACTGAAGTAACGTAACTGTGCCGCATAGGATAGATCGGGTTCCGCCACGGGATACAATTCGATTTCGCTTCCAGGTGGCAGGGCAATGGCATCCGCGATGGGAAGATGGATTTCCAACGCCACCTGCTGCGGATCCGCCAAAGTCATCATGCGCTCACCGATGGTAACCGGACGACCGATCCAATCATTGGCATCGGTGAACACCGCCACCCCATCGCGCACAGCCACTATTTTGGTCCGTTCCAACTGTTGCCGAATATACTGCAAGTCGGCGCTGCGTTGTTCCATACGCCCTTTCAGGAGAGCGACCTTGGCATTGTCACGCTGACTGTGCAGGGCGGTTTGTACCGCCTGGCGATGTTCTGCCCGGGCAACCTCCAGTTCATTTCGGGTCACTGCCAGGAGGTTTTCCAATTTTTTGGCATCCAGGCTCAAAAGGGCTTGCCCAACCACAACCGCCTGGTTGGGGGTGACGTAAAATTCATCCACGACCCCATCGATAGCCGCACGGATGACGACGGGGGCGCGGGGCACCACCTCTCCAGGCGCCAAAACCGATTGCCGCACAGGGATCATCAGCACACCGGCGAGTCCCAATACCAACAGCATGCGCCGTCCATTGGGCAACCTTTCCCGCAAGCGGCGCCAGGGATTGCGACGAAACAACAGACTCCACCACACCGGGGCCATGGTGATCCGCAACTGATCGAGGATTTGTTGATCCGCGCCTCGCCACGGCTGCTCACGCGCCAAAACAACGCCACCCAGCAAAGGGGCGACTGGCTGCGCTTGATCGCCGGGAAGGGCTATGGGAATCCAAAGTCCATGCTCCGGCAACCACTCCCCCCACGCCTGCGCCAAGGTGGTGGGCAAATCGGAAGCGGTGATGACCGTGGGGTAACGTTCCTTGCGCATCCCCAGATGGCGACACACCAAAGTGAGCCACTGCACATAGGGCACGTCCTGGTCCAATATTGGCAGACCGGAAATGGCGTCGATCTCCCCCTCACCCTTTGCGGAACCAGCCCGCCACAAGGCCGCCTGACGATAGGGGATGAGATAGTTGATCTCATTGACCACCGAATAGTGAAACTCTTCCAGGCTGGCAGCGGTACCCAACCGTTTCTGCAAAGTGAGCAAAGACCCCAGTGTGGCATCCAATGCTTCGGTGGAAGAACTCATGGTTTGGCGAGGGATTGCTGACGCAAACCGGAGATGATCCGACCACTCATCCCCGGAGAGAGTTCCGGGAAATGACCGATGATTTCACCCAGGACTTTCACATGCTGGCTGACGGCATCGATTTTCGCCCCAAAAGAGATGATTTTTGCGGGATAGCTTTTATTGGTTTCATCGATGCGCACCATGAGACGATCCTGCTTGTGTACGCGCTGCAACCACCGGGATGGCATGTTGAACGCTATTTCCAGTTCGCGTGGGTCAAGGATTTCCATCAGTGCTTCACCGGGCTTGACATACTGGTGTTGCCGCACCGCCAAACTGACGATTTGCCCGGAAAACGGGGCGAAAATTCGGCAACTCGCAACTTCTGTTTGTATGATGGCCAGTTCCGCCCGGGCTTTTTCCTCTTCGGCCTTGGCCGTCACCATTTCAATCGTGCTGGTGACCTTGAATTGATCGAGACGACTGTAGACCCCGGCCTTGGCAACCTCAGCCGCCAATATGGCTTTGGCCCGCTCCAACCGGGCTTGCGGCAACTTGCACTGCAATTCCACCAGCAACTCCCCCTCGGCGAACACTGCCCCTTCATGCGCGGGAGCGCTCAGTACCCGCGCCGCCAACTCGCTGGATAACGTGGTCACTTTCCGGGGGATGAGTTCCACCCGCACCTCGGTTTCCTCTACCGCCACCCGCGAAGTCGGAGCCGCCATCGGTCCCGAGGAGGTCACAGGGGCTTCGGCAGGTTTCTCCGCCCCCTCCTCGGCCAGGAGGCATTGCGGACCGATCAACAGCAGGACAACAAGCAACCACCACATGTACTCACTGGGGGTGGCTAGCCGTTGCTCCGTTGAATACAAACTTTCGTTACGGTATAGTGCGTGGTGGGGGCACATCCGGGATCTGACAGCGTACCAATACCTCATCGTTTCTTGCCATCGGGTGGGTTTGCCATGCATCGAAACGTTCGCCACAGAAGCCACCCCGTTGGTTGGTGGGTATTGTTCGTACTGGCCAATGGTTGGTTTTCCGCGTGTTCCCTGGCTGATGGTAGCAAAGAGTTCCCTGAGATAAAAGGCTTTCATACCGACCAAACCTTGAGCGACCCAAAAAACCTGGAGGGTTTTCATGCCGTTCCAGAAGATAATGCAAACAGTTTTGGCGGGTTTGAAACCGGAAATGACGAGATTGAACCCGGGGATCGTCCAGCGTTTGCTGAATGCCGCTCCCGGCAGAGCGTCATATTTTGGGATTCTGTAGGCGAGTGTCACTGAAGTTCGGGATAATCAGGGGTGGTCGCGTCAGGGTCACTCTTCAATGCGTTCTTAAAGTTTGCAGGTAACAAATCAAGAGTGCCCATGAAAAGAATTTATTTTTTTCTGGTAATCCTGGCCGGGTTGGTCGTTCTTGCCATAGCGGCGCATTGGAATTGGTTCCTCCCTGCGAAAAAAGAGGTGTTAACCATCGGACTGGGCGGTCCCATGAGCGGCACCTATAAGGAAATTGGCCTTTCCATGCGCCGGGGTGTGGAATTGGCGATTAAAACCATCAACAAAAGCAACCTGCTCAAACACTATGAACTCAAACTGGCGGTGGTGGATGATCACAGTCAGACCAACACCACGGTGTCCGCGGAAAAGGCGGCCCGGGAACTGGTGGCAATACCCAACCTGACGGCAGTGGTGGGCCATTATTTCAGCGTACCTTCGGCAGATGCCGGTGATGTGTACCGTATGCATTCCATCCCATTCGTCACCCCATCCGCGACACTCCCCTCATTGACAGCCAACAATGAATGGGCCTTTGGCATCATGCCGGACGATTATTATCAGGCGACCTTCCTGGCAAATTATGTCATCCATGGCTTGGAACGCAAAAAGATTGCCGTGATCCATTCCAAGGATCCCTATGGCAATTCCCTGACCGATTTTTTCATCAATGAACTAAGGGTCAACGAACTGGCACCATCGGTCAATGTTGCCATTGATCCAAAGGATTTTGATCCAGCATTACTGAAAAATTGGATTGATGAATTTTCCAATTCCGACATTGTCTTTCTGGCGATGAATTATGTCCATGCCGCCAAGGTCATCCAATATTTGCGCAAAAATGGCATGAATACCGATTTTATCGGTTCCGAAAGCCTTGGTGGTACTCATTTCATCCAGGAAGCGGGCATTTATGCCGAGGATGTCTATGCCGTTACCCCGTACTTGCCAAGCCTTTTTGGTGAGGAATCCAAACATTATCAAAACGATTATATCAAGGAGTTTCAACTGGAACCCGATTGGGTCTCCACCTATTCCTACGAAGCGGTGCAACTGATCGCCCATGCAATCGGAAATGTGGGGCGTGACACCACAAAGATTCGCAGCTTTCTCCGCAAGATGATTTCTCCATTGGAAGCGATGCCAAGCATTGCCGGTGACCTTTACTTCAATGGATCGGGCTCCAGCCGCCGCAGCCTTGCCGTTGGCCAGGTCAAGCAGGGACGTTTCGGGCCGGCACGTTTTCAGTTGACCCATGTTAAATATCAGGAATTGGCAAAGGCGAAAAAGGAGGCGGAAAGCTCTGAAATTTTTACCATGGATGGTCAGTACATGAAACGGGCCACTGTGGTTTATACAGGGATTTATGTAAGTGAAATCAAAGCATTCAATCCGGTTGAAGGGAGCTTCACCGCCGACTTCAATTTGTGGTTTCGCTGGGATCCCAGTAAAAATAGCGCCCTGGACTTTGAAATGACCTACGGAAAAGTATTGACGGCCAGCATTCTAGAAAAATATTTTGACAAAAAAACCAACAATAATTTCATATCTTATGCCGTCTCGGCGCGAATGAACGATGAATTTCCTCTCCAGGAATATCCTTTCGATGTACAAGTATTAAAGATTCGCATCAAGCCCAAAGTGAAAACCAATGAAGATTTAATCCTGGTAACCGACATCGACGATGATTCGGTACTGCGAAAATCGTTGGACTTCGGTCCGTGGAAGGATAGCAATCATTTACAGTTTACCAATAACAAGGAATTTCTTTGGAGCTATCGCAACCCCAAATACGATCGCAAACTTTTCATGCTTGATCATTCACAATATAATTATCACGTCATCATGAAGAGGAATTCAGCCGCTTACGTCATCACGTTCCTCCCCCTCATGATCCTCGTGGGTACCGCCTACCTGATTTTCACTCTGGATTTTGATGTATTTTCATCCCGTTACTCTATCGGGGTTCTATCCATTTTGAGTGCCATGTCCTATCACAATGTCAACAAATTGGGTGTGGGTTATCTTGTGCGGGGCGACCTGTTCTTCCTGGCCTCTTACGTCTTGTTTTTTTACACAATTCTTGAAACTTCCGTATCCGCTTACTTGAAAAAAATCGGGCACGAGACAATCGCCTATCGCCTGGACATTGCCTCCATGTTCTTTTACCCTCTTGTAGTCTGGGCTGCCCTATGGGCTTTGCTAAAATAACGGTGTTATCATGCTCGCTTTGGATAAATTAAAATTATCATCACACCTGCTTATTCTCTTTTTCTTTGTGGCGACAATCGCCCTGATCATGGGAAACCTGACCCTGCAAGTCATGCACCGCATGGAGAACCGCATCCTGGATATCGAAAATACGGATTCCCCCTTGATTTTTGCCGTTTCCGAAGCCTCCAGGCTGCAAATGAATCAAGCCATGCGTATGAACGAAATCTTGCTGTATGCCAATGTGGATGACCGACAAAATTTTGAAGTTGCCAACGATGGTTTCATCCGGGCCGGCAAACAAATGGTCGATGTGTTGGTGGCCACCCGGCATACGATCCAAAAAGATCTGGAAATGTCCTCTTCTGATACCGTTAAAAATCAATTGGAAAAAATCAAGGCGGCCCTGAATGATATGGAAAAAATTCACGCTTCCTATGAACACCTGGGAGGCTCCATCATTCGCAGCCAGTTTAAATTTCGCTTTTTGACCAAAGCGGGAATCATCACCGGTAATGCCATCCAGGCACCGGAGCAGAGCGAAAAAGAATATCTACAGGCCTTGAGCAAAAACACTTCGGAGCTGGATGATGAAACCAAGCGTTTGGAAGCCAAAATTAAGGAAGCGTTCTATCTCACCAAAGATATGATCCGCAACCTGCCAGAACAGGTTGCCAGTTTCCATCACATGTCATTGGTCCTCTTTATCGCCTGTATGGCCTTTTTGACGATTGGTGGCTTGTTTCTGGTTCTATTCATTTATAAAATCAATAATGCTCGCACCAAGGAATTAAGTGACACCCTGGAAAGCTTGTCCCTTCCTTTTCAGGAACATGTGGCATCCCTGCTGAAAAATATTCAACATTTGGATGCAACATTGTCCCGTTTGTTCACCGCCAACAGCCAGTGGCAGGAGACAACGGACAACTCGGAAATTTCTTTGGCCAGACTGGAATCCTTGTCCCATGGCACCATCCGCTCCAACATGGAAACCTTGGCCCTGGTGCAGGAAAATGCCCGCAGGCTGTCCGATTCGGATCGCCTGATCGCGGTATTCGCCGAAGTTTCCACGAAATCCATGGCGTTGGGGGAGCAGATTCAAAAAGGGGCGCAACATCTCAGTCAATTCGCCATGCAAATGCACCTGTTGGCCACCAGTGCCAGCGCGGAAGCCTCCCGCACGGAAACATCCCGTGGATTTGTCGTATTCACCGAAGAACTGAAACATATGGCGCAAAAAATGATCCACTCCGCTGAGGAAATCGCAGAAGCGGCACAAATGACGGTCCGGGATCTTCGATCCGGGCATGAAGGGGTGGATGGTGCCCGAAAGCTGTTTCAGGATATTGCCAACGTCGAGGAAAGGCTGAAAACCGAAACCAACAGCGTCATTGCCACATCACAACAACACTCCGAGATGGTGCGTTCCGTCCACAAAAATACGGTCTCGTTGCGGGAAGGGTTTACGGTGTATTCCAAACTTATCGCAGAGAGCGAAGACGCCTGCCGCATGTTTCGGGATCAGACCGATGCCATTGCCGAATTGTTGCAGGAAATGCTGGCTACGCTTGATGAACGGCAGCACCTCATTGAACAAGGCGTTACAAGCGGCGATTTGCCCGAGATCCCTGGCGGTATCCAGCCCCCGCGCAAAACCTTTGAAAATGACACCGTCAAGGTTGCCAATGGCGTTCTTCATGGGGACATCGAAAGCACGGAAAAGCACTAAACCGCAGCTATCTTGGGATTCGTAGTTCTTGTCATCCACGCGAAAGCGGGGATCCAGAGCCTGCCCCCGAATGCCTGAATCGGGGGGGACCTACACACCTTTCTCTGACTTTCTGGATTCCCGCTTTCGCGGGAATGACGCTAGAAAACTATGTGTCCCGCGTTGGTTGCGGTTTAATCAAACTGTTTCATCTGGAGTGGCTGCATGCGTTATTGTCCCCATTGTGGCAAGGCGACGGTTGCCAAGATTGTGGATCAGCGGGAACGGCAGATTTGTCCCGATGCCGAATGCGGATTTATCTTTTGGAACAATCCAACTCCGGTAGTGGCTGTTATTGTTGAGACGCCATCGGGGGTGGTTTTGGCGCACCATGTTTCCTGGCCTGAAAAAGCTTTTTCCATCATTACCGGGTTTTTGGAGGCGGGTGAGGATCCCAAGGAAGCCGCTGTACGTGAAACCCGTGAAGAGTTGGGTTTGATTCCGGAATCTCCCACATTGATCGGTGTTTATCCCTATGCGCGTTTGAATCAGGTTATTCTGGCGTATCACCTGTTTGCCCAGGGGGAGGTTCACCTTAATGATGAGTTGGATGCTTATAGGATCATTCCCAGGTCCAAGATGAAAGCCTGGTCGTTTGGAACCGGCTTGGCGGTTGCCGATTGGTTGGCGTCGTTCCACGAATAGCGGCAGTTATTGCCTGGTTCCGCAACCGAATGAGCTTAAAGCTTTCTGCCTTCCTGGCCGATGAATGGGTATGAGCCCACTCCATCATACTTCCTCAAAAATTAATGCGTTAACGCTGCTGGTGATGCTGGTCGTGTGGGTGGTTGCCCATGGCAACCTGAGATATGTGCTGGCTTTCGTCATGGTTCTGACGATTATTCATATTCTCTATTGCCTTAAAACAGGACGTTGGATGGGTCAGGCACCATCGCGAGTGGAGACGTTTTGGGTGTCAAAGTGGCGGAAGAAGTGAAGAAGATCGCCCTCATAATGATAATGAAGCCCTGAAAAAAAAAGCGGCCCGGTAGCAGAGCCATCGGGCCAGAGAGAGAGAGGGGTAATATCCCTCTTTGCTTGCAATAGCTATGCCATAATTGATTATTGCTTGTTGGTGGCAGGTTCGGAGCCTTTTGGACCGGGTTCTACCAAAGGCCATCGTGACCCTGGTCACCAGGTCCCTTGGGCCACAACGTCAAGATTTGCCCGGGTATTTGGCGCTGGGTGGCCGTTGCGGGGCAGGTTTTGTTGGCTAGATAGCTCAGAGCCGTAGCCAGGGAAGATTCTGCCACGTCACCCAGGGAGTGCGTCAGGTCGTCCTTGGCGGTACATACGGGCGTCAGCCCGTTGTAGTAATCGCCCTCTCCGTTGGCATTGACGATGGTAAAACTGATCGCTGCCAATACCTTATCCGAAAATGTCACCACATCCATCCCCACAGGCTTACCGCAGGTGGTGGCGCCAATGGGCACGACCGTTAGATAGGGTTTGAGACCCTGAATCAGCATCTCGCTGGCGGAACAGGTTGCAGATGAGGTGATAAAAAACACCCGGGACAAGTTTAAATTATTGGTCAGCGTGCTGTAGTTCAAATTGTAATTAGAACTCGAATGGTTTTTATTGTATTGCAGTTTGGCAAAAATGTCCTTGCTGGAGGCATTGCGCATCAAGCTGGCCAGGTAGGCTGCCACATCAATCAAACCACCGCCGTTGTAGCGCAGGTCCAGAATCATTTCGCTGACCCCGGCAGCCTGGAAGGTATTGAAAGCCTTGACCAGCGAAATGTAGGAGGCGCTGGTGAAGGAGTCATATACCAAATAGCCGATGAACGTATTGTTTTGCGAAAGTACCCGGTTGACAGGAACGGCATCGACGATAAACGTGCTTTTTACCAGTGACAGCGATAGTGTTTCGGAGGATGCGCTACGTGCCAGGACCAGGTCGACCTGAACTCCGGCGGTGCTGGCGCCGTAGGCGGTATCCCAACCCTTGGCGGCATTGATATCGGCGACACTCTTGCCATTGATGCTGACAATGCGATCACCCCGGATCACCCCGGCTGCTTTGGCTGGAGAGTTGGCAAAGACTTCGTTGACCCATAAATTGCCACTGGCGTCCTGAGAAGTGCGGATTCCGATACCGGTGAATTCCCCCGTGTTGAGTTGGGCGGTGGCTGCCTTGGCGGTTTCGATGTAGCTCCATTTATCCCGGGTTTTATAACGAGTTGCTTCCAACACCGCCTCGGCACTGGCATAGCTCGCTATGTCCAGGTTGCTCGGGATCTGGTCGTACCACAGATACCAATCGCGCATGCGATTCAGAACAAATTGTTTTTCAGTGGTGGTATCGGTACCGGTCGTGGTGGAATTTGACGTGGAGGTTGCGGTCGGTGTGGGATTGTCTCCAGAACTGGCAGGGGGGCTGTCTCCACCGCCGCCGCCACCTCCGCAACCGTTGGCAAACAAGAGGAGCAAAAATCCCAGGAAAAAAATGGCCAAGGGGCTATTCCAGGATGCTTTTTGCATCGGTACCCTCTGGGAAGGTGCCAAATCCTTCGCAACACCACTGCCAATCATCGATTGTTCCCCGGGAGAAATCGTTGCTGCGTGGATTTGTTAAGCCGCTCGTGGAAAATGTTCTATGACCTGACCAAGCCGTCAGCCCACTGCAACAGTATCACAGTTTCAAACAACGGCAAACCGACAACGCCGGTATACGACCCATCGATGCGGGTGACGAGAAAAGAGCCAAGCCCTTGAATGCCATAGGAACCTGCTTTATCCATGGGTTCCCCGGTTGCAACATAGGCTGTGATTTCGCTCTCCGTCGCCGCTTTCATCCACACACTGGTGACAGAGGTCAGGTGGCGAATGGTTCCGGCTTGCCCGGCGGCAACCGCTACAGAGGTCAACACCTGATGATTGCGTCCTGCAAGGCGTTTCAAGGTATGTTGTGCTTCCTGGATCGTTGCAGGTTTGCCAAAAATGGCACCATCCATGGTTACAACGGTATCGGCACCCAGGCAAATAGCCCCTGCGGCCAGCCAGCCAGCCGTTGCCTTGGTGTGCGCCATCCGTTCCACATAGGCCGATGGCGTTTCACCTGGCCGTTGACTTTCATCCACATGGGGAGGGATGACCCGGGGTTCCAGGCCAATGTGCCGCAGCAATTCCAACCGTCGTGGCGATGCCGATGCCAGGGTGAAATCCGTCAAACGTTCCAATCCGGGGGGGCGAATGCCGTTCTTTATCATAAACCCTCGCAAAAAAAACCAACAATGGGAGTGATCGACCAGCAAACATTGCATGAACACTTGACGCCATGGTTGGCCAGGACTTAATCTGCGCCTTTCTAAAGGGCAAATGCAATTGACGAAAGCCGGTGTTCAGAAATTCGAGTTCATGCGCCCTTAAAGACAAAAACGCCTCACGAGTCTTTCCTTCAAGCCCGCGGACTTTTCCCATAAGATGGATGCGTTTGTCCAAACCCAGCCCGACAACCAACGGGAGCGAACAGTTCACGACCGGGACCAGTCGGTATTGGACTATCTCCATGCTATCATCGGTTCCGATCTTCTGGAAACCAATCGTGTCATCCTTGAAAAACTCGACTCCCAGGTGCCTCTGATACCGGAGTTGGGGTCGCATTTGATCAATAGTGGTGGCAAGAGACTTCGCCCCATACTGACGCTCCTGACTACTCGAATGTTTGGTTATCAAGGTGGCAGGCACTACAATCTGGCTGCTGTGGTTGAGTTCATCCATACGGCTACCCTGCTGCATGACGATGTGGTGGATGCATCCTTGACCCGGCGTGGCCGGCAGACCGCCAATGCCGTCTGGGGCAGCAAGGCACCGGTATTGGTTGGTGATTTCCTGTTTTCCCGGGCGTTTCAAATGTTGGTGGAGTACGGCGATCTCAGAGTGCTTAAAATTATTGCCGATGCCTGTGCCGTCATTTCCGAAGGGGAGGTGATGCAACTGTTGGCCTCCAACAATTTGTCCACCAGCGAACACCACTACATGGAAGTGGTGTCCCGCAAAACAGCGACCCTGTTTTCCGCCGCTGCCCGTATCGGTGCGGTCATCAATCATCGTTCGGAAGCCGAGGAAGAGGATTTGGCCCGCTATGGGTTACTTTTGGGGCAGGCCTACCAGGTGGTCGATGACACCCTGGACTATTCCGCTACGCGGGAAACCCTGGGCAAAGGGATAGGCGATGATTTCCAGGAGGGTAAAATTACGTTGCCGTTGATCCATGCCTTTCACAATGGTTCCGAGGAAGAAAAACGCTTTTGGAGTCATTGCATTGAGTCGCGGCAGCAACCCGAGGGCAGTTTGCAACGGGCGATCGAACTTGTACACCAGCGGGGTTCCTTGGACTACGCCATGGCGCATGCCCGTAATCTTTCCGATCAGGCCGCCAACGCCGCTGCCCGTTTCCCTGCCTCCCGGGAGCGTGACGCCCTTGTGCAACTGGCCCTGTTTTCTGTGGACCGTCATCATTAAAATCTTGTTATGCTGTGGCGAATGGCATGCTCAGGGGCGGGGATATGAAAATAAATTGCCGTGCGATAGTGTTGATCGGTTGCTGTCTGGTGGCAATGTTACGATTGGCCCAAGCCGAGGAACCGTATCAAAAGGTCCAGCCGCTGTTGACCACCTCCCAAACAGTTTTGGGAGAACCCCTCGCGTGGCCAGACGGTTCACCGTTAAAAATCATCTCAACCATTGTGACCATTGATCCCGGTGAAGAGACCAAATGGCACAAACACGGCGTGCCCTTGTATGCTTATGTACTGTCAGGAGAGCTGACAGTGGACTACGGGGATAAGGGAACCCGTGCGTTTGCTCCAGGAAGCGCTTTCATGGAAGCGATGGACCATTGGCATCGGGGTACGAATAGCGGCAAAGAGCCTGTCCGTATTCTGGCCGTCTATCTGGGGACGGAAAAAGGCAAACCTGTCATACCCAAGCCTTGAACCTGTTACCCGCTCCTCAAGGTGAGACGCGATTTACCTGTGATACGGTAATCCTTTCAAGATACTCATGGCACGATAAAGTTGCTCCAGCAGCAGCACGCGTACCAACATATGCGGGTAGGTCATCGGTCCCAGGGAAAAAGTCCAGTCGCGGTTTGCCAGTATGTTTGGGTCAAGTCCATCGGGACCGCCTATCACGAAAGTAATTTCGCGTACACCTTGATCGATCAATTTTCCCAAATGTTTCGCCAAATCCGTAGACGGAAGCGCCAATCCCCGACTGTCCAGAGGGACAACCATGGCACTGTTCGCCAGCTTGACCTCCAACCGTTTGGCTTCACGCGCCATGGCCACCTGCTTTTGCCCGAGTTGGTCGGATCCCCGGCGCTCTTCGGTGACTTCGATCAACTCCACCGGCAGCAGGCGATTGAGTCGTCCCATATAATTTTTGACCAATTGAGCGATGGCCGGTTCCATGCCCCGACCAATGGCCAGGATAGTCAGTCTCATCTATTGCAGACCATGGTGGTTGGCAGAAGGGAGGGATGGTTCCAGGGAAGCGGCCAGTACCCTGGTTTGCGGGCTCCACAATTTTTCCAAATTGTAAAAGGCGCGGGTCTGATTCTGAAACAAATGGACCACCACATCCCCCAAATCCATCAGTACCCAACTGGCTTCAGCCAAACCTTCGGTTCCCAACACCGGGAATCCGTGTACGCTGGCGATTCGATTCATTTCGTCGGCCATCGCGGCAACATGGGTGCGTGACGTTCCGGTGACCAGGAGAAAGAAATCGGCAAAGGGGCTGCGTTCCCGCAGATCGATGACCTGGATATCAACCCCTTTTTTGTCTTCCAAAGCCTGCTTCAATATTTCCAGCATGGTGTCGCTGTGCATGTCAAATCCCCTGGTACACGGAACTTATCGATTAATCCACAGTTTTTTTAGCTCTGACTGGCGTTGCGATACAAACCGTGGTCATGGATGTATCCAATAACGGAATCGGGCGTCAGGAAACGGATGGATTTCCCTTCTTGCACCCGCGAACGTATATCCGATGAACTGATGTCCAACTGGGTGATGGGCAGGCGGACAAATCCCATACGGCCTTCTGCATCCCGCGATAACCCTTTGTAATCGGATCGCTGATGGTTTTGCAGCCACTCTTCCACGACGGGTTGCGCTCCCGGTTCGTTGATCGGGCCTGGACGCATCATCTGACACAGATGGGCGATGTTCAAAAGTGTTTGCCAGCCTTTCCACAGGTGCAATTCTTTCAAAAGATCACGACCCATGAGGAAAACCAGTTCGTAACCGGGGTAGCGATCTGACAATTGTGCCAGGGTATCGATGGTGTAGGTGGTTGTGGTCCGTTCGACTTCCACTGAAGAGGTTTCCAGATCTCCGTCTTGGCCACACGCAAGTCTGGTCATGGCCAAGCGATGTATTGCCCCTGCCAACGCGCCACCTTTTTTAAAAGGATGCTGCCCGGATGGGACGAGCAACATGGTATCCAATCCCAATTTTTCTTTGACTTCCAGGGCGGCACGCAAATGGCCATGATGCGGCGGGTTGAATGCGCCCCCCAGGATACCCAACAGGCGGCTCATCCCCGGGTCTGGCCCGCGCCGAAAACAATGTATTTCAAAGTTGTCAATCCTTCCAAACCCACCGGACCGCGGACATGGAGTTTATCGGTGGAAATGCCCATTTCGGCACCCAGGCCATATTCAAAACCGTCACTGAACCGGGTTGAGGCGTTGACCATGACGGAGGACGAATCAACTTCGCGTACAAACCGCATGGCACGTTCATGATTTTGCGTGACGATGGTGTCGGTGTGTTGCGAGCCATGGTTGGCGATATGATCCATGGCTTCTTCCAGGCTGCCAACGATTTTGATGGATAGAATGGCATCCAAATATTCCGTATCCCAATCTTCATCTGTTGCCGCCATGCCACCCCAGGATTGCAGGTGTTTCAATGATTCGGGACAACAACGCATGACACAGCCCGCCTCTTGTAATTTTTGTCCGATGCGCGGCAGGCATTCGGTTGCCATGGCGGCATGCACCAACAAGGTTTCCGTCGCATTACAAACCCCGGTGCGCTGCATTTTGCCGTTCAAGGTGAGGGTTACGGCCATATCCAGATCGGCATCCTGGTCGATGTAGGTATGGCAAATACCGTCCAGGTGTTTGATGACCGGAATGCGCGAGTCGGCGATGACGCGCTCAATCAAGCTTTTGCCACCACGGGGGATGATGATGTCCACATAGCGATCCAGTCTGAGCAGGGCTCCCACGGCAGCGCGATCGGTCGTATTGATGAATTGCACCGCGTCCACGGGTAATTGGGCCTGTTTCAGGCCATGACCCAACATGTGGACAATGGCACGGTTGGAATGCAAGGCTTCCGATCCCCCACGCAGGATGACGGCATTGCCCGATTTGACCGCCAGGGCGGCGGCATCGGCAGTAACATTGGGACGGGATTCGTAGATGATGCCGATCACCCCCAATGGCACACGCATCCGTCCGATCAACAATCCATTGGGGCGGGGTTTCATCCCGACAATCTCCCCAACGGGATCCTCAAGGGCCGCAACCTGGCTAATCCCTTCTGCCATGGCGTGTATCCGCGCATCGGTCAAGTTGAGTCGGTCGAGCATGGCGGAAGACAATCCCTTTTCCCGACCCGCTTGCAAATCTTTGGCGTTTTCACGTTGCAGATCGACCTTGTTGTCCAGCAATTCTTTCGCCATGGCGGTGAGGGCCTGGTTTTTCGCCAATCCCGACACCCGTGCCAATTCCCGAGCAGCCTGTCTGGCCCGTTTGCCCATCTCGGTCACCTCAACAATCACATCCATCGCTTTTCCTCCTCACCACAAAAAAATAGGGATTTTCTAGGGTGCATCCGCAAGGTGGTCATCCGGGGTGATCATCGCCATACGATCCCGATGAATGATTTCAGGATCGCCCAAAAATCCCAAAATAGCCTCAAAATCGGTACTATGATGCCCGGCAATGCGGCGGATATCCGTCGAAGGATAATTGGTTTGTCCTTTGGCGAATCGCGTCCCATCGGGATCCAGGCACACAACCGCATCACCCCGGTCAAAATCCCCCGCTACCGCGACGATACCCCGGGCGAGCAGGCTTTTCCCTTTTTTGAGTGCGGTCACCGCCCCGGCATCCAGGGTCAGCTCACCCCGTGCCAGCCGGGAATTGGCCAACCACCGTTTGTGGGCGTTCAGGGGATTGACCGCCGGCAAAAACAAGGTTCCCACCGGTTGACCACGGAATACCGCCAGGATGGGGTTGTCCGAGAAACCATTGGTCAGTACCATGGGGCATCCGCTTAACGAGGCCATTTTGGCCGCCTTCAGTTTGGTAACCATGCCTCCCAAGCCCACTGCGGAGCCGCTGCCCCCAGCCAAACTTTCAACCTCGGGGGTGACTTGCGTGACCACGGGTATGAGTCGGGCGTTGGGGTTGTGCCTGGGGTCGGCGTCATACAGACCATCGACATCCGACAGCAGAATGAGGAGATCGGCATCGACCAGATCAGCCACATTGGCGGACAAGGTGTCGTTGTCGCCAAATTTGATTTGTTCCACCATCACCGTATCATTTTCGTTGACCACGGGCACCAGGCCAAAATCCAACAAGGTTTTCAAGGTGTCGCGGGCATTCAAATAACGCTGGCGGTGTTCCACATCATCCCGTGTCAGCAAAACCTGGGCGGTATGAATGCCATGGCTGGAAAAAACGGCTTCATAATACCCCATGAGTACCGCCTGCCCTGCCGAGGCGGCGGCCTGTTTTTCGCGCAACAGTTTGGGCCGACTTGACAACCCCAAACGCGGGTAACCGACTGCAACCGCCCCCGAAGTGACGACGACGATCCGCCGTCCCTGACCAATGAGTTGCGCCATTTCCAGGATGCGGGCTTGAATCCAGTCCCGATTCAGTCCGTTACCGGGAATGGTCAACAGGTTGGAACCAATTTTGACCACCACGGTCTTTGCGGTAGCCGCTCGCTGCAATTCCTGCACGGGTACGGGTTTGCCGTCAGGGAACCCAAACACATTCGACTCCTTCGACATCTGATGCAATTTGTTCTTCGTCATCCCCTGCATCGTCCAGGGTATGAGAGTCGGGAATCCCGGGATGACCCGCTCGCGTGGGGGCGTCTTCCACGGGCGCGGTATCGCTTTCCATTTCCTGAGCCTTACGCACCCGACCCGCCAGCGATGCCAACCAATCGTGTACTCCCAGCCCGGTGACGCTGGATAGCGTGGTCACCTTTTCACACATTTTGGCTAATTTTTTTTCCAGACGGCGGCTCAAGGAGGCATCCACCAGATCGCCCTTGCTGATGATAACCCATCGCGGTTTGGCGGCCAGAGTTTCGGAATAGGCTGCCAACTCTTCTTCGATGATGTGAAAATTAACAACGGGGTCACTGTCATCGGGGGGCAGTGCCTCTACCAGATGCACCAGAATGCGACACCGTTCGACATGTTTGAGAAACATGTGACCCAGTCCGGCCCCCGCATGCGCCCCTTCGATCAAACCGGGAATGTCAGCAACGACAAAGCTGAAATCATCATGTTTGACCACCCCCAGATTGGGGGTCATGGTGGTGAACGGGTAATCGGCGATTTTGGGACGAGCGGCGGATATTTTGGAGATAAGAGTCGATTTCCCAGCATTGGGCAGACCGATGAGGCCGACATCCGCCAATAGTTTGAGTTCCAGGCGCAATGTTCGTTCTTCTCCCGGAAATCCCGGGTCGGCACGTCGTGGGGCCCGATTGGTGGAGGTTTTGAAGTGTTGGTTGCCACGTCCCCCATCGCCGCCACGGGCGGCCAGGTAGCGTTGCCCTGGTCGGGAAAGATCACATAATACGTCTCCCGACATTTCATCACGAACCAGGGTACCCACCGGCACCCGGACCACCACGGTATCCGCCGATGCCCCGGTACGACCCTGGCCCATTCCCGACACCCCGTTTTTGGCTTTGACGTGGGGGCGATACCGATAATCGATCAGGGTATTGAGTTGCGGGTCGGCCAGCAGCAACACATCACCACCGCGCCCGCCATCGCCGCCATCGGGCCCGCCATAGGGGATGAACTTTTCGCGCCGGAACGAGACGGAGCCGCTGCCGCCATCCCCGGAACGCACATAGATCTTGACTTCGTCTAAAAAGCGCACGGACCTAAGCCACACTTGAAAGAAGGCACAGCGGTTCTCCGGTGAATCGCGGCCAGTGACAGTTGGCCGGACACTTGGATCAACGGCAGCCGAGTCTGAGGTGTCAGGATGCCGCCGATCCGATGGCCCGTGAGGAGAGCCTCAGGAGGAGGTCACATTGACATAATGACGATTGTTGCGTCGGCTGAAGGAGACCCGGCCACCCACGAGGGCAAACAGGGTGTGATCCCTCCCGATGCCCACCCCGGTACCCGGAAACATACGGGTGCCGCGCTGGCGGACAAGGATATTCCCGGGGATGACAACCTCACTACCATATTTTTTGATGCCCAGGCGACGTCCTTCGGAGTCGCGTCCGTTGCGAGTCGAGCCACCCGCTTTTTTGTGTGCCATGGTTCGTTGCTCCCGATTCGTTAGCTCCAGCATTGCCCTGGGGGGGGCGATTGCCGGGGCCTGACAAAAGTGATTGGTGCCAGTAAGCGAGGATCTTATTGAATGGCGGTAATTTTCAGTTCGGTCAGATCCTGACGGTGACCTTGGCGCCGACGATAATTTTTGCGCCGCCGTTTTTTGAATACCAACACCTTTTTGGTACGTACCTGTTGCATGATACGTCCGGTGACCTGTACCGACTCGGTTTCCCCGCCGGTCTTAAGGCCTGCTGCGTCCGCGAACAGGATGACATCCTTGAAAATGACCTCATCGCCTTTGGAACCCGGGAGGGTTTCCACCCGCAGGATGTCGTTGACCGCGACCTTGTATTGTTTGCCGCCTGTGCGGACGATTGCGTACACTTGGGCACTCATTGTGGAAATCCTCTCAGCCAGCGTGTGTCCAACCAGCCAGCCCATCATCGTTTGAAAGTGTTCTTTACGTTCAAGCCTCACCGATATTCCCGACCGGAACCGAGTTATTATTATGATTTCGACTGGAAAGTCAAGAACCAAGTCGAAGGCCACTGCATTATGTTTGCCGACAGTTTGTCAGAAAGCTTTAGTTCACGGCGCATCGCGGCTGTTCCAGGGAGCTTGTCCCATGCCATTGGCGGTCACCAAAAATGTATAAATTTCTCTTTCCAGTTCCACTTATCCCCGCATTGGTATATAATTGCCTTAAGGATGAGGTCTAAAATGGTTCGGAAACTTTTTTTCCCCTGTGGTCACCCAGTCGCTATCGCCGTCTTGATTTTTTCAAGGCGAAATGAAATTAATGAAAACTTAGGAGTGCATCCCATGAGAAGGACGACAGGTTTTTTGGCGGCAACGGCGTTTGTCGGTGCGTTGCTCGGTTCCAGTTGGGCAGTGGCTGATGGGGCCGAGGCCCTTGGTGGCATGGTCACCGGGGCTTTGGTCGGGTCCATTTTTGGACCTGACAAAAAGCATCGTGGGCAAAATGCCTTGATCGGGGCTGTAGCAGGTGGTCTTATCGGCAGCCAAATCAATACTGCCCCG
>JADGCN010000044.1 GCA_015228975.1 Magnetococcales bacterium | reverse complement strand
TGAGATCCTCCATGGGTGTCCCATGTGTCTCGGAAAACCGAGTTCCACAAGCTTTACATTGAAGCAACTCACGAACCCCGTTGTGTACGGTGGTGTAGTGCTTGTTGATGGTGGCACCGACATGTCGGCACGCTGGACAGATAATGGTTTCGATAACGTTCATAAGGCCATAGTTACAGCCTCTGCCAGTTTCAGTCAAGAGGGGGCAGAATAGTCGAAGCCCAGTGCCCGCCCTGGGAAACAAGTCGAAATCCTGGTTGAACACCTTCCAAGCGGCATAAGAGCCCGTTTTGATCTTCAAATGGAGGCCAGTGCCCTGCGCCATCAGGCCATGGTCCTCCAACGGTCAGGAAAACGCCCTGAGTGTAGCCCTTTTGACCGGTTCCTCTGGATCATCCTCTCACAGCACAGCCAGTTTTGCCCTTATTATGACCGGCAGGAGTTTTGAGTAGGAACAGGGTTCGGTTTAAGTCAACAGGACAGTTTTTTTATGAGCGCATCAATGGCATTCAGGGAACCCTTGGCATTATAATTGGTTACAAAATTGACAATTTCCTCCAGTTCTTTTTTCCAAGGTGTTGTAAGCCATTGATTAACCTTTTCTGCCAAGAATTGATCTGTATTGCGGAATCCTGTTTTTACCAGAGTGGAGAGTTTTGCAAGATCGCTTTTCAATTCCTCAGGACTTGATATAGAAGTACGATGTTCTGTGGTATCAGGAGCATCCATTATGGAGAAAGAAATATTGAATGATAGAACACTTCCTTTCCCCAGCGCACCTTTTGCTTGAAGATCTCCTCCCAACTGTTTAACATAATGTGCTGCCAAGGGCAGACCAAGCCCTATTCCAGAGAAACGCCGGGTACCAATCGGTTCGGCCTGGGTAAATGGTTTGAACATCTCATTAATTTGGCTGGGATCTATACCGATACCTGTATCTGCAATATCAAATTGGAGAGATATGCGTCTATGGACAATGGTGGTAGGAACCACACGTAACACGACTTCACCGGAATCGGTAAATTTAATTGCGTTGTCAAGCAGTGGTTCAAGGGCACGCTTGAGCAATGTAACGTCACCAAAGCAATTGGTAAGAGAGAATATTTTTTGACAATCGAGTTTCATGGTAAGGTTTTTTTTGCTGGCTTTGATGGCCCATTGAGAATGTAAGTCGACAAGAAATTCTTTAATATTAAAATAATTTTCGGCCAATGCCTCACCCGAATCCAGTTGGGAAAAATCCAAAATCTCGTTGATCAGGGTCAGCAGATTGATGGAGGATTCATGGATCAGTGCAAGCTGACTTTTATCGGCATTGTCCTGGGTACGCTTAATAAGCATGGATATGGGTGATATGATCGCGTTGAGCGGAGTACGCAATTCATGGCTCATCCTGGCGATGAATTCTTTTTTTGCCAGTTCGGAAGCCTGCGTTTGTAGCAATGCAGATTTTAATGCTTGAGTACGGGTAGCGACCTGATCCTCAAGGGTGTCCCTTAATGATTTCAATAGCAAGTGGTTTCGAACTCTGGCCCGGACAATCGGTGGAGAGAATGGTTTGGAGATATAATCGACGGCTCCCAATTCCAAACCCATGGTTTCGTCATGTATATCTCCCAGTGCGGTTACGAAAATGACAACAATTTCTCTAGTCTTTTCATTGTTCTTAAGTTTTCGGCAAACCTCATAGCCATCCATTCCCGGCATCATAACATCCAAGAGGATCAGGTCAGGACGTAAATCGGGTCTGGATGAGGCGATCAACGCCTGTTCACCATTGCCAGCCACCATGACCTTGTAATCTGCCTGAAACAGATTGGCCAAAAGGTCCCTGTTGACTTTTTGATCATCGACAATCAATATTTTTTGGTTCGATATCATAAGGAAATCATCTTATTTAAGGAGTATCTTTAAACAGTATATCTATTTCTTTAAGAATAGCAAGCGCATCCTCAAATTCAGTATTGCTTATTTTAGAAACGAGTTTCCTGGCCAAGTCATAGCCGGGTTCGCCGGTAAGGCATCCTACTAGCCATTCGGCCTTTTCCTCTGCCAATGGATTCATCTCTTGGATCATGACGACCAGTTCATCCAAGAGGGATATCACACCTATGTGCGTCAGGGGATTAGATTCTTTTTGCTGTTCATTGAGTGAATTCCAGGAGAAATAACTGTTAATTCCTTCAGATATGTTGTAAAGTTCATTCTCAACAAGCTTGAGCAAGGAAGAAATATTATTCAAGTCATCTGAACTTTTCAGATCTGATTCCAACCTGGTTACTGATTGCTGTAATACAACAGCGCCGATAGTGCCAGATACTCCCTTCAGAGTATGGGCGGTTAACAAAGCCTTCTCTCTATTATTTTGCTCCAGGGCTTCGCGAATCCTGTAGTGACCTTGAACATATTCATCAAGAAAGCGTTTCCATATTTTTCGGAGCAATGTCATATTGCCCCCGACCCTATTAAGTCCTATCTCCAGGTCAATTCCATGGAGAATGTCTGAATATTTATTGGCCTCGAAGTTTTCTTTTTCTTTTGTCATGTCAATCAAATTTTTCTTTTTTTCTGGAAAATGATTGCATAATATTTTCAAAATTTCTTCAGGTTCAATAGGTTTAGTAATGAAGCCATTCATGCCGGCTTCAAGGCATTTGTTATGGTCGCTATCCAAAATACTGGCTGTCATAGCCAAAATGGGCAGATCTCTTCCATTTGGCAAGTTACGAATGAGCTTGGTTGCAGTAATACCATCCATTATTGGCATTTGAATGTCCATGAGAATGATATCAAACAGACGATCCTCAACCTGACGTACTGCTTCACTGCCATTGCCCGCCACGGTTACATTGATGTCCACTCCTCCTAAAAATTCCGTGACAATTTCCTGGTTAATGGCCGCATCATCGACCAAAAGAACGTTAAGACCAGGAATGTTCCAAATGGTTTTGCTGTCGCGGGAAAAAGAACTATTACCAATGGAATTGCCCCACTTCTGAAAGTCCTGATTGTATTGTTTTTTTTCAGGTAATCGCAGCCAAACGGTAAAGGTAAAAACGCTACCCCGTCCCACTTCACTGACAACACCGATTTCGCCCTCCATCATTTCAACCAATTGTTTGCAAATAAAGAGCCCTAAACCGGAACCACCGTAACGACGCGTCGTTGAAACATCCCCCTGAGTAAATGTTTGGAATATCGTTGCACACTGCTCTGGAGTCATGCCAATTCCGGTATCGCTGATACGAAAGCTAACTTGTACCCGATTATCCTGGAATGCCTTTTTTTGGATGGAAACGCCTATGTTACCGCTTTCCGTAAATTTGACGGCGTTATTGGTCAGGTTAACCAATATTTGCCCCAGTCGTGTGGGGTCGCCGATCAAGGCATTGGGAACCTCAGGGGATCGGTCAAAAGATAACTTCAATCCCTTTGCGTCGGCCTGGATTTCGACCAAGTTGGCCACATGGGACAAAATATCGTCCATGAAAAAATCGATGGCTTCCAAGCTCAGTTTTCCTGCCCCAAGCTTTGAAAAATCTAAAACATCGTTAACAATTTCAAGTAAGCATTTTGAAGAGTTTTGTATTTTAGTAATATAATTTCGTTGTTTATCATTAAGTTCTGTTTGTAGAGTGAGATGCAACAGGCCTAGAATGGCATGCATTGGTGTTCGGATTTCGTGACTCATGGTGGCCAGGAATTCACTTTTGTAGTGATTGGCCGATTCTGCCAATTGTTTGGCTTCCAACAGCGATTGTTCCGCTTTTTTCCGTTGAGTGGCATCCGTGATGATGCCCACAAACAGGGTAGTCTCGTCCACGTCAACCATACTGACAGCCAAATCAATGGGAAAAACAACACCGTTTTTTTTCCTGCCAACCACTTCCCGTCCGATACCGATAATCTTGCATTTTCCGGTCTCCAGGAAGTTTCTCAGGTAGAGGTCATGTTCTTCCTGAAAAGGAGAAGGCATAAGAATTTTTACATTTTCTCCAATTACTTCTAGAGAATTGTAGCCAAACATACGCTCTGCTGCCGGGTTAAACAGGATAATTCGTCCTGTTTGGTCGATGGTGACGATGCCGCTGATGGCAGTCTCGACAATGGAGCGGATTGTCGCTTCACTACGGCGTAATGCCGCCTCTGATCGCTTGCGTTCGATAGTTTCGTGAGACAGTCCCACAAACTTCCCATGAGCCCGACGATTTCTACGACGATAAGATATCACGGATTCAGAACTCCAGCATTTCATGAAATAGAAGAACCAAGTAATTTCAACGGAATCTTGTCCCGAGTAAGTCTGGTGTCGTCGAAAGGCACCATCACGGATGATGAGGTATTGCGGTTTTTGCTGTAAATTCGCACACTAGAGGGTATCATGCTTTTGAAGTGTCGTTCAACTATGGCAAACAAATGCCAAAGAAGATTGAGGTTTCATGACTGCCGATTCCTTGTTTAAGCTCTACGGTGAATTGGTTAGCGGCCTGTTTGCTATGCAATCAGGTGATAATCAACACCCTTTTGCAGGGGTGAATGGCGACTCTGACTCGATTCCCGGAAAATGTTCAGGCGGGGATTGCTTGTTGCTTTCTGATACTTCCGACAAATCGACCTCCTTGCAACAGGGTGTCGTGGATCCGTTGGCCTTTAAACAAATCGATTGCGAATGTTCAAAGTCGGTATTCTTGCAGAATTTGCAAGAGGTGATCGGTTCAGAGGATAAAAACAAAATAATTAGTGTCATAAAACATTATAGACAAAAACTAAATAATGAAAATAATATTGAGACCGCAGATTATAAAATTAAATGTCTTGCATTAAAAAGATTTCGTGAACATCTACATTCTGGATGTGAGGAAGGGTTGGAGGATAACCCCTTCTACAAAATTGTCTTAATGATCTTTCATTCTTCCCGCATGGGGCTGTTTCATTCACTTTCCAGGAAGATTCTGGAACGGATACAGCCGCTGCCAGCAAGTATCAGCTTTGCACCAAACATGCACGAAATATGGAGGCGTCCCAGGGCATTCGGGGGTGTATTTTCCAAAATAATAGCAATTTTTCAGAACAATGTCATTCTGTTACGCAACCCAGTCTCATTTTTGCTTTACATCGGAGCTGCCTGTACCGTTTTTCTGGCGGCAAAACATTTTTTGCAATCCTCGATTACAAGCGAATATCTACCTGCTCTCCTAGGTTCGGAAGGTGAATCAAGACGCACCCTTATCGCAACATTTGTGGGAGTTGTCATTTCCACGGTGGTATTGGATTTCAAGGATCGACTGTTACAGGCAATGGCGGAATCGGGCGGAATATTCGCTGGAATTCGTAATGCTTTCCTGATTAGTCCCCGATGGATGACCTTGGCACTGTTTTGCACCTTGGTTACCGTCAAAGCGAGCAATGATGTCATCATGGCCCTCTTTTCAGACAAAGAGAGGATGGCAGTGCAGGCCAAGGCTATCGAAGAGACCGTTCAAGTGGCGCTTGGTTCACCATCGGATACCACTCCCACAAGTAGTGGTTCACTTTTTGGTTTTCAGGTGATACTCAATAATGCCATCAATGCTCAAGTTGAAATGATGGAGCAATTTTCCAGAAATGAATCCGGGGAAACCGCATCTTATCGCGATTCACGCAAAGGACCGCGTTTCTGGGCGGAACACTTTATCATCCATGGTGGCTACGAACCTGGCATTTCCGATGTAAGTATTTCCAATTCCACGCCGCTATCCAAAACACTCGATACAATTCTTGCCGGAAGTGGCATCGATTTTTTTACCTCGTTTCGCGAAAAGTCTCAACTACTTCAGGAAACATGCCGTAAGAATTGGGCGCAAACCCAGGTTAACGTACACCAATGGCTGGCTCAACTCCACCAGATGCGTGGTACCAGGGATCAGGCCCGACCGGATCTCATACGTTTTCTATTAGCAGAGACTTATTCTGTCAACAATCTGATCGCCGCTGTTCGTGCCGAACTCGACAATACCCAATCTACTTGTCAGCAGATTGCGGAAGATTTTTCCGATTTGACCCGTAGCTATCTGGAGATTTTGCGCCAAGTGAACCCGTCTGAAACCTTTTTCCCTGACGACTTGACTAACCGCGTTGCTATGGAAACGTTACCCATCCAAGCCATTGACGCTTTGGATCCCAACAAGCTCTCCCAGGTCAGACAGCTTGGCATTGGGGAGTTTGCCACAATGCTTCGCGAGTGGTACGGACCTACCTCGGGCTTGGTCTTGTTAATGATATTGTTATTCCTGGCCGTCGGCATGGTGTTGGGTGATCTCGTGTTGTTTGCGCACCTGGTGGCTCGGAGCAGCCGCAGAGACCGGGCTCAGGTTCCCCTTCGGTTGGAGGAACTTAAAGCATGGGAAAACTCGTTTATCGATATGGTAGTAGAATTATTATCCGCAAGCCAAGCAAAGTGTCTTATTGGCTGCAATATAAAACTTAATAAAATTGCGATTGAACTCCATTATTACAAGATGATAGAAAATGACGATCCAGAAACCAAGCATCCTCGTGATCGTAACATCATTGAATTCATTTTTTTGTGGTATTTCGGCATGTTTACTCTTAAAAGACCGCTTTGGGCACGGAGCTATAACGTTCGCTTGGCAGCAGTGCGGCGGTTGATCCATCCTGAAAAGTCAAACTTGGTCGATTGGCTCCACAGTTTTTTCTTTGGCCGAATGTCAAACCGTAACCTTTGGCGCTCCAGTTTGACCACTATCAGTAGACGCATGACGGAAAATAATTCCATTACCAAAAAAGAAATCGATCAGATTTTTTTTCATCGGTTGGGCCACGCAAATCAAATTTCCAAAATGTTTTCGATAAAAGTTGAAACGCCTTCTTCTGATAAACCAATCCCCCTTTTCATTCGATTCGGTCCTCACTTGAGGCAGATTCGCAGAATCGGAACCGCTTTTTTCTTGCAGGGATTCAAACCTCAACCAGATTGGTTCCCATTGACGCTCTATCATTGGCGTATGAAATTCTTTACCCGCTTGGACCAATATTCCAACCTGAGAATCCAATTGCAAAGAATACAACCTGAGATTCACATTATTTATGAAAAATCCGTTTCCGCTGTGTACAGTGATATCCTTTACCCAATTATTGAAATAAAAAAGAAATATGGTGAGCATTTCTCTACAGATTGGAAAAAACGTTTTGCTGAACTGGAATCCAATCTGAACGTCTTCGAGAGAAAAATTTTGGAAACTTTAGGGGTCTTGCCGCTCATGGCTGCGGCCACATCCTTGGGGGAGCTGGTAGAAATATTAGAATATATTGAGTCTGTTATGGATTTGAACTCGAATATCATCATGGAGGTCATCAACTTTATCGATACGGGTTGCTTATTTTCTGATGTGGAAGAGGCAAATTTCGGACAACAACTAATAGGAGAGGGGCAAAAACTGCTTCAGGAAGCCAACGAGCAACTGGCCAAAGCTCGGGAAGAAGAAATAATGCGGTGGAAGGAGGTTGAAGGCATCGCTGACCTGTTGGATGAGCGTCTGGTTGAGGTCAGAAAACTATTTCGAGATATAAGTTCGTTATTTTTGCGTATCCGGCAAAAGGAGACCGACTTCAGCACACACGGATACCCCTCGCAAATAGTGCGGACCAACCATCAACTGAACCAGACGCTAATCAACATGGCTCCCAAGGAAGCGGATCAGATATTGGTCCGGATGGAAAATATTTTGACTGCAAGACATCCCTATACAGCAGAAAATCTGACAACGGTGGAATTGTTAAAGCGGGATGCCAAGGCGCTTTATGATCGGTTGGACAGTTATGTGACGAGCATCATGGAAGCACCTTTTCCATCTATCCACGAACAAGGCCGTTGAAAGTTCCAGTAGTAACCGGTCGCGCCTCAGACGTTCGCAGTCTCTACTTCCAGTTCTGTCATCATGTCGGTCAACAATTTTTTAAAACCGATAAAATCAAAATAATCCAGACTGGTTTCCAGGCCGGTGGCGGCGCTGCCATATCCCTGCGCCACCAAAACCGGCTTGATGCGCCGAAACAGCGTTGTCGCCTGGAAGTCCCCCCGGTCGACCAATTGTTTTAACATTGAAAGTTGTGCCAACAATTCGGAGCGCGACACCGTCACCATCAGCGGCTTACCATTTTCCCCATCCCCACCATACACGTTTGCTTCCAGTCGGCGCGCACTGTCCATGACCTCTTCCAACGCCTCCCGAATTTGGACCAACAGGTCATCCCGTTCCGGGCCTTCTTCAACCAAAACCTCTTCCAAATCCATGGCCAGGAGCCATAATTTCCTGGCGGAAATCCCCCCGGCCAATCCCTTAAGGTCATGAACTTTTTTCTTCGCGGCATGGAGATCGCCGGTCTGTAGGAGATGTGTGAGATCCTCGAAAAAGGAGACATTCTGGTGGGCAAAATCGCGTATCAACCGACTTAACAGATCAGCTTTGCCGTCCATTCGTCCCAATCCATCCCGGACATCAATACCGGGAAGATCGATTGGCAATGCATTTTCCTTCTGGATATGTTTGTCAGATTGCGGCGTCATACCGGGTACCGGCTCTACGGAAGCCGATACTGGCCTGTCAATCTTGGCCAGAGCCAGATAGAGTTCTGTGGCGTCCACCGGTTTGGAGATAAAATCTGACATTCCCATGTCGAAGCATTTTTTCCGTTCCTCACCCATTGCATGGGCGGTCATGGCAATAATGGCGGGCCGGGTCGACTGACGCTTCTCAAGAATGAGCCGGGTTGCGTCATAGCCATCCATGACCGGCATCTGCAAGTCCATCAACACCGCATCGCAATCGTTTTTCTCCCGGAGTACAATCTCCACGGCTTCCTGGCCGTTCTGTGCCCATCGGGCAGCCACACCGGCGTACTCCAAGAAATTTTCGACTATTTCCCAATTAATTTTATGATCTTCGACGACAACAACACGCATGCCGCGAATTTTTTGCATCACCGAAGCGGGAACCCGTCGAACTTCGAGCGTCTCGTAGGGCCGAACTGTCCGACCATGCATTGTTTCCAAAATGGTGTTTAATAGGGTGGAAAAGCTTGTGGGCTTGCGCAAGAAACCCTGAAAAATTTCCTCATTTTTATCGCTGGCGACTTCGTCCCAACCAAAAGAAGTCATCAAAATGATGTTCGGCTGTTTTTGGGAATGGTATTTCTGTCTGATACGCAGGGCGGTTTCTACACCATCCATGCCCGACATGCGCCAGTCGACGATTACAAGGTCCAGATCGTCACCCTTGGCCCGAAGAGTATCCACTACTTTCAGCGCTTCTCCCCCAGAAGGTGCGGTGATAACCGAAAAAGAGAACGTCGTCAGCATGCTCGCCAAAATAGCACGGGAATCATCGTTATCATCCACGACCAAAATATGTAGGCTATTGACTTCTTCGGGTATTTCCTTGTCTTGCTGTTCCGTTTCCGATTGGTACATCAGTGTCAGAACAAATTGAAACAGGCTGCCCTTTTCCGCTTGGCTATCGACATCAATGCGCCCCCCCATGAGTTGCACCAAATGTTGGGAAATCGCCAATCCCAAGCCGGTACCGCCATAGCGTCGGGTCGTTGAGGAGTCGCATTGATGAAACGGTTGGAAAAGTTTGGCAGACTGCTCTTTGTCCATGCCAATACCGGTATCTTGCACCTGGAAGCGCATGGTGACCTGCGTATCCGTGCGGGAGGCGACAGAGATACGAAATACAATCTGCCCTTTTTGTGTAAATTTGACTGCGTTGCTACCCAGATTGGTCAACACTTGTTCCAAACGCAGGGGATCTCCTACCAGTACGGGCGGCACATTGGCATCCACGTCAAATAGAATTTCCAACCCTTTCCGGATGGCCGGCAGCGAGATCAACGCCAACACACGTTTCATCAGAGCCGACAGGGAAAACGGCACATGTTCAAGAGTGAGTTGATTGGCTTCAATCTTGGAAAAATCAAGGACATTGTTGATAATGTTCAAAAGCAATTCGGAGGCATTTTGGCTCTTGGAAATCAAATCTTTTTGTCTATGGGTCAGATCGGTTTTGGACAGCAGCTGTCCCATACCCAGAATGACATTCATGGGTGTGCGGATTTCGTGACTGATATGGGCCAGGAAATTACTTTTAGCCTTACTGGCGCGCTCTGCCTCGTTCAAGATCTCGTTCTTAATTCGTTCGCTACGCTCACGACCAATGATTCGGGCACAACAATCAGCAACGGGCTGTAGAAAGGCCACCAGTTTCGAGTTGTATCCTTGAGGTCGATTCACAAGAAGGGCGCAACCTACAACGCCATTTTCCAAAACCATCGGCACAGCCAGAAGTGATTGTACGAGAGGCCCCCCCTGGAAACATGCCAACAATTCCACAGGTATCTGGTCTGATTGGTTGGCAATGAACGGGGTCTCTGCGATGAAATATCGGGCACAGAGAGACCCTGCGTTGTCGCATATCCTTGTTTCCCCACCAATGTCACGATCACCGTGTTTTTTTTCGCTACACGGCAGAGTGGCTGACGCAATGAGAGGGGTACTGACAACATCCCTATGCGCGAATTCAATGAAGAACCCATATCCGCTGTTGGTCAGACGTAAAATTTTCTGCAACGCCTTTTCAAATACCAATGTGACCGACTGCATGCCAATATAGTTGGCCTGGATCTCATTGATAATTGTAAGTTGTTCCTGTTCCCGGAGCAACTGATTCCCCTTCAGTTTGGATGCTGAAAAATAAGAGTAATCGTGGTTCCGGTTTCACATGAAGTCTCCATATCTAAATTGCCATGTTGAATTCTCATCATACGTGAAGCCGCGTAAAGATCGTACTCCCACCGCATTTCATCTTTTTTCCCAATAGGCAGTTTTTTCTGAGCTGATTCCGGGGATTGTGAAACGATGAGATGTCGGGTATGGAACTGAACGCTGGCAAAGCGGCTACCGTCTATTTCGACACTTCCCAAAACAATTTGCACTTTGTCCCCTTGACCGGAAACATTGAAAATATTCATCAAAATGGCGTTGATGATCGAGTAACACAGTCGGACATCACCCCGTACCTTGAAAGCGTGGTTCTCGCGCCTGGGGCTGTTGTCGAGGAGGACCTCCAGATTGAATTCCCTTTTGTTGAGAAGATCTCCCTCTATGGTCTTAAAATCGTCAATCAGGGCTAGAATATCGAAACTGGTAAATTTACACAGGTATTGTCCTCGGGATATTTTGTAGAGTTCGATAGAAAAATTGATGAGATTGGAAAGTTTATAAGTATAGCGCAGAATGGGGAGGACCAACTCTTCCTGTTGCTTGGTCAAGCTGGTATTCCAGGCCAGCATATTGATCATGCTGACGATATGATCCAAAGGTCCTCTGAGGTCGGTCTGGTAGATATGATTCACTTCTTCTTTGAAGGCTGCCGATTCTTCGATCTGGGTTTTCTGTTGCTCCAGGGTCCGCATCATGTCAGCCATGGCCAAGTGGTTGCGGACTCTTGCACGCACCACTGCTCCATGGACCGGCTTGGTCATGAAGTCAATTCCCCCGAGAGACAAGGCGTGCGCCTCATCCAATTTTTCGTTCAGGGCGGTAACAAAAATAACGGGAATCTTTCTGCCCGTAGGCGACCCTTTGATCCGTTTGCAGACCTCATAGCCATCCATCTCGGGCATCATGACATCAAGCAGAACAACCGCAATCTCTTCCGAGGCGATAATGCTCAGGGCATCCGATCCATTGGTTGCGACAAGAACCTGATAATCATCACTCAAGATTTCTGCCAACGTCCGAATATTGTTGGGCATGTCATCTACAATCAGGACTGTTGACTTTTTGATTGACTGGCTCATCCCTGGTCTATCCACCTCCCGAGCATGTATTTTCATCGACGCCGCTGCCGTCAGGCCATCGCTTCCCCACTTTGGGACGGGTGGGGACCGTTTGTTATTTTGAAGACTTGATGATATTGCGATAGTTCTAGAATTTTACGAATTTCACTTGAAGGATTGATCAGCGAAATATCGGCTTTGTCGCCCCCAAAAAAATTGCGCATGACCATGAGTGCTCCCAGGGCGGAGCTTTCGATCTGATAGACTCGTTCCAGGTCGATTCTTACAGACGTATGTGCCGCGAAGCCTTTATAGGCATCGCGAAACTTGGGGATCAGTTTATAGCCAAAACAGCCCGATAGATGAATGATCAGAACCGTCCCTTTTTGTTCCGTCATAACTTTATCGTAGGGTATCATTCTTCGTTCGTCCATTAAAGATCACTGGGGTACCATCTTCCATGAAACGGGTGACAAAAGGTATCTTATGGCTCCTAACAGCGTACCTCTACCATGAACATGTCATCGCCTTGAGGTTCTCCCTTGGGCCGGTAACGAGCCAACGTATCGGCCAAAAAATCAAATGTTTCTTCGCCGCAGGCAATCTTTTGCAGCAGTTGCAGCAACCGTTCTGCACCAAACATGCGCTTTTCCGCGTCCATTTCCTCAACGAAGCCGTCGCTATAGAGATAAAGTTTGTCGTCTGGACGCACTTCTATTTCAACCCCCAAAGGTTCGGAGACCTGCATCAATCCACGGGGAAAATGTGTCGAGGAAAATTTTTCCTGGCAACGTCCATCGCGAAATAAATAAGCCTCACGCATACCGCAGTTCCACAGGGTAACCTTCCGACGATTCGGGGAGACCTCCAAAAAAATGGCCGCCATGAACATCCCTTCGGGTAACGTGCGGAACAACTTTAAATTAATTTCTTCGACGATACCTCCCATGCCATCATTGCGGGCGGTGCGGGCATAAAAAAGATCGGCTACCAAAGGACCACCAATGGCGGCAGTCAACCCATGTCCGGTAAAATCACCCAACATGACATGCTGAGTGCCGTCCGGGCGAAAGGCTGCCAGAAGAATATCCCCCATGGAAATTTCCTTGGGGGCAACATAGGTGGCAAGGTAGCGTCGGTCAAACTGTTCCGATTCCCGGGTATTGGCCAATACCCGTTCAATGAAACGTCGTTCGTCCAATAGATTATGGTTGATCCGGGCTAACTCCCGGTAGGCTGTGCGCAGTTCAAGGTGAGTTTGCACCCGAGAACGGACAATATCGAAATGAAACGGTTTGGTGATGTAATCCACCGCTCCCAGTTTCAGACCGGCACTTTCATCCTCTGTTTCCGACATGGCGGAAATAAAGATAACGGGTATGTCTCTGGTTTCAATATTGGTTTTAATAGCTCGACAAACATCGTAACCATCCAATTCAGGCATCAAGATGTCCAGAAGGATCAGATCTGGAGTTTGTTGGGCGATAATCTCCAAGGCCGATTGGCCATTGGTAGACACCAGAACGTCCAGATTAAGGGGACGTAAAACCTCCAGCAACAGTCGAATGCTTTGTACATCGTCGTCAACAAGAAGAATACGACGTTGAGAAGTGGGGAGCATCATAAAGAGCCTTCCATAATATTTAAACCTAGCTTGCCGGAAACTATCTGCAGTTGTTGCAAAGCCTCTTTGAAGTCAAACCTGTCCATTGCTGCGATAAAGTGGTCATGTTCCTCCGCGAATCCCTTTGCCTTGAGCCAAGTGCTGACCGGTCTCGCAAGATCCAGGGCTCGTGCGTTGTTGTTTTGCAGATAAACAACCAGTTGGCCCAGACCAGTGGGTAAATCCCCGGTAGGCACATCCACCTGGGGGTCGATCTCAAGGCTATGTTCCTGAGCAATCCGATCAAGATCCCGAAGTACATTTGTCAACGCATCGTTAAAATGCCGCAAAGGCTCGTTACACACCTCTGTGTCAGGATCGGTGGCGATAATGATTTCCAATTGCTGGGCTGCTTGAAAAAGATCACGGGCCAGGATGTTGCCCGATACCCCCTTCATGGTATGGGCCAGCCGCCGTGCATCTTCAAAGGCACCCCGAGCCAACGCCTCCTGTATGCTTTTGCCGGTATCGGCGTACCCCTTGCAAAAATCGCGGAGCAGCTTCAAATAGAATTTGGGATTATGGCCAAATTTGTGTATCGCAGTAGTCACATCAATCGTCTTGAGGTCTTTGATAGCGTCGAAGTTATCTGTACCTGCAAGATCTTCTTTATCGGTGCTTTTACCAGTTGAAGAGATGGGGACAGATTTTTCTTCCGTTTCGCAGGAGGTGTGTTGTATCCATCTGGACAGAACGGTAAAGAGCATTTCCAGTTCGACCGGTTTGGGCAGGTGGTCATTCATTCCGGCACTCAAACACCGCTCCCGCTCACCACTCATGGCACTGGCAGTCATGGCAATGATGGGTAGTTGTTCCTTGGTGAGATGTTTGCGGATCAGACGGGTGGCGTCAAACCCGTCCATGCGCGGCATCAGGAGATCCATAAGCACCAGATCATAGCGTTGGGTTTGGGTAACGCCATCTCCGATGATGGCTGCCAGTGCCTCGACACCATTACGGGCCACATCGACTTGTAAACCGACCTGCTCCAGGGTGTCGTGGGCCACATCAATGTTGATGGGATCGTCTTCCACCAACAACACGCGTCCCCCTCTGAGGACGCGTCGGGTTTGTACGACGAGCTGTTTGGGCGAAACCGGATCGGGTATGGATGACAACGGCGATTCCCGGGTGATCCCAAGACGTACGGTAAAGGAGAAACGGCTACCCCGACCCGGTTCCGAGTCAACTTCAATGCTCCCCCCCATCATTTCCACCAGACGTCGGCTGATAGCCAATCCCAGACCAGTACCGCCATATTTTCGGGTAGTCGATTCGTCAGCCTGGGTAAATGGTTGAAACAATCCAGCGAGGGCCTGTTTGGAGATACCGATACCGGTATCCTCGACGGTAAAACGTATCATACCCTGATGAAATTGCAGATCATCCATGGTAATATTCAATGTGATCCGACCTTCCCGAGTGAATTTAACAGCGTTTGACAGTAAATTATTCAATACCTGCCCCAGTCGAACCGAATCCCCTTTAACAAATTGGGGTACATCGGGATGGATCGTAACACTGTAGACCAATTTTTTTTCCGCAACCTTGCGTTCCAGCAGATTGGACAGGACTCGGATGACCTCGTTAAGTACAAACGGGCGCGACTCCACGATCATCATACCAGCTTCAATTTTGGATATATCAAGAATATCATTAAGAATATTGAGTAAGTTATTGCCTGATTGATGAATTTGCAGCAGACGCCGGCGTTGCTCGTCGGTCACTTCGCTGGTCAATAGCAGACTGGTCATACCCAGGATGCCGTTCAGGGGGGTACGAATTTCATGGCTCATGGTGGCCAAAAATTGACTTTTGGCGCGGTTGGCCGCTTCGGCAGCCATTTTTTCCCGTTGCAACTCTTCGGTCCGACTTTGTTCCAAAATGGTTGCCAGCGTGTTGCTGAATGCTTGAAAATTTTTTTCCTCGTCAAGATCATACTCGGTATTATTTTTGACATAGATGGCCAGAACCCCCAGCAATCGGTCTTCGGAAAGAATGGGCAGGCAATAGTGCCCATGGGGCTCCATGTCAGGGGGACGAATGACGTGAAGTTCGTCAATTTGTGAGGCAAAGACATTTTCGTGACGACGGGCGGCGAGGCCACACAGACACTGACCATATTTAATGTGCGTACAGGGAGGGGGGGACAGTTCGCTAAATCCGCGATGCGCCACCATCGACAAGGATTCCAGATCCCGATCCTTGAGCAGGATGGCCCCTTTGGCCAAAAGGCTAGCGATGGGGGCGTTGACGATCATGCTCAGGGCCGTTTCCAACTTTTTCTTCAGGGGAATGGAGAGCAGGGCAATGCGCAATATATTGCTTACAGTGTTCTGTACTTCGCGCGCATGACGCTCTCTCATCTGTGCCTTTTTACGCTCTTCCACCTCCCGCTGTAATTCTGCAGTCCGATCCTGAATACGAGTCTCCAATTCCATGTTAAAATTGCGCAGTCGTTCTTCAAAGCCTTTGCGTTCATTGATATCTACACAACTGCCTGTATATCCCAGAAAATTTTCCCCATGGGCGAAAAAAGGAAAGCCCGTGTCATACACCCAGCGATAAGACCCATCTTTGGTGCGTAAACGATATTCCATGGAAAAACGTTGGCGCTTGGCAAAAACTTCGGTAAAACGGGTAAGCAAATCCTCCGTATCTTCGGGATGAACACCCTCCAGCCAGCCATCGTCCAATTCCCGCGCCATGATTTTGCCGGTAAAAACCAGCCAACCATCGTTGAAGAAGGTGCGTTTCATCTCCCGATTACACATCCATACCATTCCGGGAATCATGTCGGCATGCAGGCGGAATTGAGTACTGTAGTCGGTCTCAGAACTATTTGTAATATCTGAACGATCCAGGACGAAGGAGAGGACGGAAATCTGATCACCCCCCTGAAACCGGGTGTCGATGGTCACACAAAAGCGTACTCGTACGTCATTACCTGAAATGTGTCTGAGGTAAACATCGTAGACACGATGATCCGGTTCCGGGATCCGACTGACAACGCGATGTACCGATTCCTGGTCTTCCATCCGGACACATTCGCCCAAGGTATGACCCAGAAGGGCGCTACGCTCATATCCAATAATCTGACAAAATGTTTCGTTGGCATCGATAATGGTTTTCGAGACAATATCTAGCAAAACGATGCCTTTGATATCGGATTTCAGAATGTCGGGACAAGCTTCACACTCCCTGGATTTGCGTGCCATACGCACGAAAGTATGGGCGTGGTAACGCAATCGGGCAATCATCTCCACCCGGTCGGGAAATTTAACCAGATAATTGCTGGCACCCGCCGCAAAGCCTTCCGCCTTGATCTGCGGTTCGTCGATGGAAGTCAGGAGAATAATGGGAATGTTGATGGTAACACGATGTTCGCGTAATTGACGCAGCAAGGTCATTCCGTCCACATTGGGCATCACCAAGTCCAACAGGATGACCATGGGTCGAATCTTTTCCGCTTCCTGACATGCCTGGCGGGGATCCTGGCAATAAAAAAGTTTTAGATCGTCAACATCAAGCATCCGATCCAAATATTTATAAGTGAGATATTGATCGTCGATGAGGAGTATACGTTTGGGTTCGCTGCTTGGGTCACTCATGGGCTCAATTGGGTTCCTCAAAATAAGCAACCCGCCGATGAGAGGGTACTCCGAGAAGCATAGCCTTGGCGGGTATTGATGAAATCGATTATATCCGTTAACCCGGTCATTGCAATAAAAATCGTTACCGTTGTCGGCAGGCATGGACGTTTCACTTGCATTATGTTAGCGGTTAAGCTAACATTGAGTTATGAACTGGACGATTTTTTTCTATAACGAACGCGTTCACCAGGAGATCAAATCCTGGCCAAACGATCTGTATGCGGATTTCTTGCGCCTTGCCAGGTTGTTGCATGACTACGGCATGGACTTGCGGATGCCCCATTCCCGCGCCATGGGGAAAGGATTATTTGAATTGCGCTGCCGGGGTAAAAACGGCATTGGACGTGTTTTTTATTGCATGCTGACGGGGCGTACCATCGTGGTGCTGCACAGTTTTATCAAGAAAACTCAGGAAACTCCAGAGAACGAAATGCGCATCGCTCGCAAGAGACAAAAGGAGATACAGCATGGACATTGACGGTTACAACCCTGTGCCTATGGATTTGAATGCAGAGTTGAGCGAAGCTTTCAAACGTCCTGGCTTCAAAGTCGCTTATGATGCCCTGGAGGAAGAGTATTCGGCAATCTCGGCCTTTCTTTATGCGCGTAAAGCCGCCGGGTTGACCCAGGAGGAAATTGCCAGCCGCATGGGTACAACAAAAAGTGCTATTTCCCGATTAGAATCATCACTCGGGAACGGTAGGATGTCACCTTCTTTGGCCACTCTGCGTCGGTATGCCGCTGCTGTGGGCTGCCGTCTGGAATTGAAACTGCTGCCTCGTTGATCCACCTTAAGAAATACAGTGGCCAATTTAACATCCGTATTACCAAAGACCTGCGGAGCTTGAGGATTCATGTGTTGATGATGAGACCGATGTGGCACGTACGACACTATCCCAACCGTATACCGCCCCCCTCCTGTTGGACTTGCCTGAGGACCGCTCTGGCGTGGGTTATCATATCTGCTAAAGATCCAAGCAATTGAGAAGTGACGCCAATACTAAACGTAATTTGAAAAAAATCATCTTCGTACGGTATTTGCTGTGATTCAATACGTTTCTTCAAGCGTGAAAACACCATGACTGTATTATCTGGTTGTGGATTGGCAATCAATATACCAAAAGTTTCGTCGTCAAGCCTGGCCACCAGATCGGTCTTGCGAAAGGCACCGATCAACAATTCGCCAATGTTTTGGAATGCCAACGTCCGGGCATATTCCCCATAGTCGTTCGATATCGACTCAAGGGAATCGATAGCACAGATAGCAAGGGTAACAGACATGTTTTCACGAACAGCATTGCTGTGCAGCGTTGCCCCGATATCCAAAAAATACCGCGCATTGGCCAACCGTGTTACGTCATCCCTGCTGGTCACGGCATCCAGGGTTCGTTGGTTTTCGAGTTGTTGGATATTGTGGTGTACTCGGTAGATCAATTCTTCACGCTGGAATGGTTTGGCGAGGAAATCATTCGCCCCCTCCTTGATGAAACGTACCGAGGCCTCATCCCCTTGAGCAGATATACCAATAACCACCAGTTTGTCCCGGGTCCGTTTCAGGTCTTGGCGAATCCATTCCAGGAGCTTCAGTCCAACACAACCAGGCGTGGCATAATCGATCACAACCAGGCAAATTTCTGGATGGACGATCAGTGTTTGCATGGCTTCCCGTTCGTCATACGCCGTAAAGATCGGGAAACGATACCGATGCAACGGTCCCGAGATCCTATCTTCCTGGCTGCGGGAACCATAAGCAACCAATAGAGGATAATCACTATTTCTTTCCATTCGTTTGATAATCTCGACGATAGGATCCAGATTCATTGATTTTTTGGTTACATAATCGACGATTTCATAATCTGGTAACAGCAAGGAATCGGAATGATTGTCAAATATGGAGGTGAAAACCACTATGGGGATCTGTCTGGCAATCATTTGGCGGATGCCGTTGCCATCCCGGGCACCGGGAAGGGACAGTTCTACGAAAGCAAGCAAAAATTCATGTCCATTCGCAAGTGCCAGCTGCAATTGCTGATCATCCACGACGTGGACCAGACGATATTTTTGATCATATTCCAGGCGGCGCTTCAAAAGTTTTGCAAACACAAGACTGTCATCTGCCAAGAGAATATTCAGCATAACAATCTCCCGGTTTTGCACCAGGCGAGTATGGCCCCAGGAATGTCATCGAGAGAGAGGACAGTCTGGGCGGCTCCAAGTTCAATGGCCTGATGGGGCATGCCAAAGACAACCGAAGAAGCTTCATCCTGGGCAATGGTTGCCCCGCCCTGCCGACGAATATCCAATAAACCTCTGGCACCATCACTTCCCATTCCCGTCAAAAGTATTCCTAAAACAGAGGATTGAAAACAGCGCGCCAAAGATTTAAAGGTCAAGTCGATGGAAAATGAGCTCATGCCTTCCTGACCAGGATCGTGGGGGTGGCAGCGAAATTGCCCCATTTCCGAAACGGAAAGGTCTGCGGCAGGGGGAGGGAAATAGACCGTGCCAGGTCGGGGGCGATCACCGGTTTGGGCGTGAACGATCGGCAGAGGTGTTGCTTTGCCGAGCCAAGTGACAAGACCCGGCAAAAAAGAGGAGCCAATATGTTGTACACAGATCACAGGCCAGGAAAAATCTCCAGGCAAAGCCTGAAGGATGCGCGTTAATGCCAGGGGACCGCCAGTGGATGCCCCCAGGACAATAATTCCTCCGGTATTGGCTATAGCTTTTTTTGGGGTTACATCAGTCTTGGATTCCAAAAGGGAAGGGCGGCGTATCAAGTTTAACGGCTTTGCGTTTGACAATACGCGAATTTTTTGCCGAAGTTGTCTTCCCCAACGATGATTACGGATATTGGGACCTCCCTGAGGTTTGGCCAGGATATCCATGGCACCTGCCTGCAACACCTGCAAAATGGTTGTGTCGTTGGTATCCTCCTCCACCGAAACACTGATCACCAGGATTGGCAAGGGGTGTTGTGACATGACGGTCTGTACCAACGCGAGACCATTCATGTTAGGCATGTGGTAATCGGTACAGACCACGTCCGGTTGTAGCTCCTGGATACACTGCCACCCCAGGATACCATCCGCCGCAGTAGCCGCCACGACAATATCACCATCGACTTCGATGATCGTTTGCAAAATTTTCAAGGCAACGGGGGAATCATCCACCACCACGACCCGGATCACGTCAGCCTCCGCAGGGTTTGAATCAAATGATCCTGTTGAAACCCACTTTTAGTCAGATAGGCATTGGCTCCGGCGATGAGACCGTTCTGTTGGTCCTCCGGCGAAGCGCGAGAAGTAACCAGGATAACCGGCAGTTTTTTCAAGGCACTTGAAGCGCGAATTTTTTCTGTCAACATTAAACCATCCATTTCTGGCATTTCGACATCACTGACCACGGCATCAACCCGATACTGGCTCAGTTTCTCCAGGGCTTCCTTTCCGTTGACGGCTGTAATCACCTGATAGCCGGCTCCCTCAAGAATCCGTTTTTCCTGAACCCGAGTGGTTATGGAATCTTCCACCAATAGGACAACACGGCTCCGCTCTTCCGGGTTGGCAGGTGTCCCTTTGACAGTAGCCGTAGAAGCCATGGCGGCAGGATGATCTCCTTTTTTCGCTGTCGCCAAAAGATCCTCTGCCGACAAGACCATACAGACCTCGCCCGTTCCCAGAATGGTACTGCCCGACACGTTGGGTACCCGTCTCAGAAGTGATGCGTAAGGTTTGAGTACCAGCTTTTGCTGGTCAACCAGCTCATCCACCAAGAGTCCAAGACGTTCGCTACCAACCTGCAAGATGATGCATGCTCGGTGGCGTAATTCCTGGCGCTCCAGTACCGTGTCGGGTAACCCGAGCAATCGTTCCAGGCTGCTGACTGCGACAGGTTTCTCATCCAAGTCCAGGGTATCGCGCCCATCCAAACGAAAGATAGCATCCAAACTGACCCGACGTACCAGTTGTACATACTCCATGGGAATGACGAAACGTTGTTTTCCCAGGGAAACGATAAATACGGGTGTCGAAGAGAGTGCATTGGGAATGGAAAGAATAAAACGACAACCATGACCCGGGTGGTTGATGAGTTGCATTTGACCGTTAAGTTGTTCCACTTGCTCCCGGACCACATTCATCCCAATCCCTCTGCCGGAAATATCGGTTATATACTTGGCTGTGGTAAAACCTGGAGTACACAGGATGGTGATCAACTGGTTGTCGGAAAGATTGGGGGGATCGTTTCCATGCAACAGCCCTTCAGCCTGGGCCTTTGCGAAAATAGCCGCTGTATTCAAACCTTTTCCATCATCGGCTACCTCAATTTCCACTCTGTCGGTATAGCTTCGACCTTTGAGCCAAAGTGTTGCCTGGGGAGGCTTGCCGGCCAGCATACGTTCCCCGGGTGCTTCCAACCCGTGATCCAGAGCATTACGTACCAGATGTGTTAATGGATCCTTCAAGGCTTCAACAATGTGTTTGTCGACGGTGGTCTCGATGCCTTCTTGAACCAGGCGGACATCCTTGCCCTGTTGCCGGGACATTTCCCGCACCATTCTGGGGAACATGCGGAACAACTCAAACAGTGACATGAGACGCAGCTTCCAGATTCCTTCTTCCAATTCTCCAACCACCAGCTCCAATATGGTATTATCCTCAAATAGTTCCCGACGAAGGTTTTCCAATCCCCGATCCACATGTTCCATGGGCCTGAGTGCATCATCCAGATTGCGCCGTTGGTTTATTCCCTGACGTTGCAGTAATCCCCACTGCGCAATCAACTCATTGACGTCTTCGAGACGCCGCCGCACCCTGTTGCGCACGACAAGCAATTCGCCAACCTTGCTCAGCAGACGGTCCAGTTTGTCGGCGTCGACACGCATGGTTCGGATACGCTCAACCGATTCTCCCGTGGTGGCACCTTCCGCAGGTGTTCGAGGCTCTTTCTCCCTGGTATTGCTGACTTTATCTGGTATCTGGGAGACGGATGTCTCCGCAACGACCTCTACAGCATCCCGATTCTGGAGCAATACGGGTCCAAGGATCTTGGTTGGTTCCGTCACTGTCCCAAGGATCTTGGTTGGTTCCGTCACTGTCCCAAGGATCTTGGTTGGTTCCGTCGCTGTGCCGAGAATCTTGGTTGGTTCCGTCACTGTCCCAAGGATCTTGGTTGGTTCCGTCTCGGGTGCAGAGGGAGGCTGCAAGGTGCCATGTTCCCGGGCTATTGGTTTCAAGCCACGCAAACGATTTGTAGCTTCTTGAACCGACAGGGTACTTTCTTTCCCCGTAATGGAAGCTTGTATCAAGGTTTCGACATCGGTAAGGCCACGATTGAGCCTGTCCGCCAGTTCGCGATTGATGACCACGCGCCCCTCAAAGCAGGGGCGTAGCACTTCTTCAAAGCAATGTACCATTTTTTCAACATCAGAGACCCCAAGCATGCGCGCCGCGCCCTTAAGGCTATGGGCATCGCGTAACAACCCTTGAATGGTCGCAGAATCCTGGGGATTCTGTTCCAATTGCAAAAGTCCGGCTCCAAGCTTTTCCAAACGCTCGGTACTCTCGGAGCGAAACAAGTTGCGCAGTTCACGGTCCTTGATCATATTTTAAAGTGGTAAAGTGGTCGATGGTGTCATGTCTTGTCCGAGAAAATGTCGTCCAGGGACTGTGCGTCCAATATCCGAAGGCTCCACTCTTCCAAGGAGGGAGGCTCGGCCTTGGCGATCTTTTTCTCTGACCCAATCGGGTACAGCACCGAAACGGCGTTGCAGCAGGCGGGTTAGAATCGCAGCCTCCCCTTTCTGCTCACCAATCTGGATGCCTCTCTGCTCACCGATCTGGATGCCCAGCAATCTCCCTTTTTCCTCACCGATTCGCTCCACACTCGTGATATACGGCATCTTTTGGTTCTCCTCAAAGTGGGATAGTTCTTCCCAAAACCGATTATCGGCCTCTGCCGGCAAGCTGAGTACCCAGTCGATGAATCGATAATCTGTCGATTGGCTCTGATTGTCGGGATTGGTCATGGTAACACCCTCGAATGCTCTGCCTTGGTGATCCATAGGCATCGTGAAGGATTTCGGCTGTTTTGGAAATGGAAATCCCACCGCTCACTTCAACGGTTTCCTTATTATTCTTTCATGGCAGAAATCACCACAACAATCCCCTTATTATCTTTTCGTGGCGCGAAATCACAATAAGGAATTCCATATTCATTTTTCGGCTTGGAAAATATCCAGATAGGGCCGAAACCGGAAAAAGCGGTTCCTCTGGTAGCCAGTGACCTCCTCCAACAAGTTCAACTCGCCAAGTGCCGCCACCAGTTGATTGGCGGCCTGGTATTGGAGTCCCAATTCGGACGCCACTTGCCCGATGTTGACCG
>JADGCN010000043.1:9405-23549 GCA_015228975.1 Magnetococcales bacterium | reverse complement strand
TTAATCGGGGGCGAGGATGACAATAACTACACATCCCAAGATAGCTGCGGTTTAAGATGTGTCACATACCGGACTCCCCCTCCCGGTTTTCGTGAGGGGGGGTCGGTTGTTTTTTTATTTGGCCCCTTACGGGCATTCGGTAATAGAACTCATGGGTGGTATTCATCCATGAGTTTATTTTTTTCTGCGGTTTGATTGCCACTCAGGACGAATCCGGCGAGTTTGTCCGCCTCGGTCAAGAATCTTCCCACCATGCCGGTATCGGGTGATCCCGTGAACACCCAGCGTCCCTCTTTGGTATGTGGCGGAAGAATGATGATCGGATGCAAGCTGGTTTTGATGGCAACGGGCATGGGCGGGTAGTGAACCGCCTGGGGATGTCCTGTCAGGGTGGCGGCCAAGGCGCGGGCACCGATCAACAGAGGTTGGACAAAAGGCAGATTGCGTCCATCGACCTCGGCGCAATCGCCAAGGGCGTAGACATCCGGGGCACTGGTTTGCAAATAGGAATCAGTGAGGATACCCCGGTTGGTCTTCAAACCGCTCTGAACGGCCAGTTGCAGATCGGCGCGTATGCCCACTGCGGACAGGACCAGATCCGCTTCGACAACGGTATCGTTTTCCAAGGCGATACGATAGCCGGAGTCCTGTTTGTCGATGGCACCGCTGGCACATCCCAGGTGCCAGGTAGCTCCTTGAGCGCTCATGGCTTTTTGCACGGCTTCGCCGATGGGTTGGGGGATCAGGGTGCTGATGGGCCAGGGATTGGGACCGATCACGGTGACCGATCGGTTGGTGTGCAGTAGGTCATTGGCAAACTCCATTCCGATGAGGCCGGGGCCGATGACGGCGACCCTTTTGGCATCTGCCAGTTTTTGTTCAAAGACGACATAATCTGCCAAATTGTTGATTGACAGGACATCCTTTGCGCCATCGCCTGGCGGGTTGAGGCGGGTGGGGGAGGCTCCGGTGGCCAGGACCAACTGGTGGTACGGACGTATTTCACCGTTGTCCAGGGTTAGTTGATGGTTGGGGGTGTCCAGGCTGACGACGCGGGTATGGGTGATGATTTCGGCATGGTGATCCTGGGCCATTTTGCTGGCGCTTGCCATGACCATTTTGAGGGCACTTTTTTGTTGCGATTGTACCGTGGACAGTTTGGGCTTGTAGTATGATTCCCCGCCGTCGGCGGTAATCAGGGTGATGGGTGCGGGACATGTGCGGTTTTTTAATTCTCTGAGCAGGCTGTAACCTGCCAGTCCTGAGCCGACGATGATGATGGGATTCATGGTATTTGGCCTTTGTTATTCTGATCGTAGGATGATTCGTTTTATGCGGGATTACCATGTACAGTCAAGGTAGTGTACAGAATGATATTAATGAAACCTTAGCGCAAGGGTGCGGAATGTCGGATTTGAAATTATAGTCGATTCGTACTCATCGACGTCTGACATTCAGTTCCACAAAATCGTTGCAAGCAACGTCTTGGCACCTTATAAACTGAAACCCATTGGTCATTTGGCCCATCTCATCGGGGCTCCGGGCCGATGTCCCTGAAGTCTTCCTGGAGGCATGGTCATGTGCGGCATAGCCGGTCGTTTTTCCTGGGATCCGCCACCGCGGATTTCTGTTCTGGAGCGCATGACCCGTCGCTTGGCGCACCGTGGTCCCGACCACGGAGCCGTTGTCCTGGATGGGGTCATCGGTCTGGGGCACAGACGGCTTGCCATCATCGACCTCAAACCGGAAAGCAATCAACCCCTCCGGGATGTTACAGATCGCTTGATTATTGTCTTCAACGGCGAAATCTACAACCACCAGGAATTGCGCCGGGAACTCGAAAATCTCGGTGCCAACTTTGCGACCCACAGCGATACCGAAGTTATTTTGGAGGCGTGGAAAATTTGGGGCGTAGCCTGCCTGCAACGCTTTAACGGCATGTTTGCCCTGGCACTTTGGGACCGAACTGCCAAAACACTTTTCCTGGCCCGGGATCGATTGGGGAAAAAACCCCTCTACTACCACCTCCTGCCACGGGGTGGCATTGTTTTTGGCTCCGAACTCAAAGCCCTGCTGGCAGATGAAGAGGTTCCTCGAAAAATCGACCCCGATGGGCTGAGCCAATACCTTTCCCTCAACTACACCCTGGGGGCGACATCCATGCTGGCGGGGGTTCACAAGCTTGAAGCGGGTCATTTCCTCCTCCTTGATCAGGATGGCCGAATCCGGGAGGAATCCTGGTGGGATCTGGCGCACCACTTCCGCAACAAACTGCCCATCACCAGTGAAGGTGAGGCCTTGGAGGCCTGGGACGCCCTCTTCCGGGATGCTGTCCGTTTGCGCATGATCAGCGATGTCCCTTTGGGGGCTTTCTTAAGTGGGGGCGTGGACTCCTCCGCCGTGACCGCCTCCATGGCAAACCTGGGGAATCCGGCCCAGTTGGATACCTTTTCCATGGATTTTCCCGAGGAGGGTTTCAGCGAACTCCACAAGGCGCGACGTGTGGCAACCCATCTGGGGGTGCGGCACCATGAGCGTACCCTGCATCGCTCTTTCGCCGCCAACCTGGCCAATGTGAGCTGGTATGTGGACGAACCTTTCGCCGATTCTTCCATCCTGCCCATGTTCGATCTGGCCGCCTTCGCCCGGGAATCCGTCACTGTTGCCCTTTCCGGGGATGGTGCTGATGAAATCTTTGGCGGATATGTCACTTACGATGCCGACCGCATCCATGCCCTGACCCGATGGATTCCCCAGGGGTTGATGCAACCTTTGGGAAAAGCCGTGACGGCTCTCTTACCCGTCTCCATGGGCAAAGTGGGCCTCGACGAACGCATCCGCCGTTTCCTGGACGCCCAGGATTCACCACCGGCGCAGGCCCATGTCGCCTGGCGCCAAATCTTCTCCAGGGAAGACAAATGGAAGTTGCTCCAAGACCCCTGGCGGCGGGACGTGGCCAACCACGATCTTTGGAATCATTTTCAACCCCTGTTCCAACAAGTCGCCGATTGCCATTTCCTGGACCAGGCTATGTTCGTGGATATCCGTACCTGGCTGGTGGACGATATCCTGGTCAAAGTGGACCGTGCCACCATGGCCCATGCCCTGGAAGCCCGGGCCCCCTTTTTGGATTACCGCGTTGTGGAATTCGCCGCCGCGTTGCCGGTCAAATTCAAGATACAGGGCCTCCAAAAAAAAGTTTTGCTTAAGAAAAGCCTTGCAGGCCGACTTCCCGAAGATATCCTCCAGCAAAAAAAGGCCGGTTTCAGTGCCCCGGTCTCCCGCTGGTTCACCTGCCTGACCGATCCCCTGGTGGCCGGGCTGCGCCGCAACATGCCGGGAGAAGACCTTTTTGACCCCCATCAGGTGGATACCTTGTGGCGCCTACATGCCGAAAAACGTCAGGACAACGGCTTGCGATTGCTCAACTTGGTGTTTTTCAACCTTTGGTTGCAACGCCTCCATGGCCCCGAAGCAGCCTGGGATGCCCCAGAGACGTTGGCTTAGGTGTCTGGATGGGTGCAGCCGATGCATCGGACTGGGGGCGATCATCTCAATGCCATGAAATATTAAAGTCCCATCTCGCGGATCAAGGCATCCAGGACCGACAAGGCCTCCTCATAGTTCAGTTGATCGATACAGGACTCCAAACGATCCAGGCTTTCCCGCAAAAGGGCATTCCCATGCAATCGCTCCTTGATTTGTAGCAGATGGTCATCACAACGAATGTCCCGCTTGACAAGCAGCGTTTGCAATTCCCGAAACATTGGCCGCAGGTCGTCGGCACGCCACTGTTGTGGCACCACCCCCTGAATCTCCCCGGTCAGCGATGATGCCACCAATTTTTCAACCGAACGACACATTTGCGCCAGTTCCGTCTCCAACAGATCCAGGTGCGACCCCATTTCCTGGACGGGACTGCCGTTACGCAACATGTTTTCCAATATTGCGGCTCTTGCTGACACTTCCAGCGCGGATATGTTGCCAGATGATCCTTTGAGCTTATGGGCCAATCGCATGGCCTCATCGGTCGCATCGCGGGCCAGGGCTTCCCGAATTTTTGCGACAACACCGGAGAATTCCGCGGTGACCTGCCTGGCCAAACGGATATAAAACTCCCCATCCCCGTCACATCGATTCAATCCCGATGAAATGTCCAAACCGGGAAGGGGTTCCGAAATTTGTATTCTTGTTTCGGTTGTTTCCACCGGTTGCGAACGGATGCTTTCGGCTTCTGTTCCCGCCCTCCGGGGGATCCATTGGGTCAATTTTTCGAGAACATTGGAAAAATCGATAGGTTTCGCAATGTGATCATTCATGCCGGAAGCCAAACATTGGGCGATATCCTGCGCCATGGCACTTGCGGTCATGGCGATAATGGGCAATTTGGCGAATTCTGTCCGTTCACGAATGCGTCGGGTGGCCGAGTGACCATCCATGACGGGCATTTGGACATCCATCAGTACGGCATCGAAAGGTGGATGGGCTGCCAATACGGCTTCCACGGCTTGCAAGCCGTGGTCAGCCAGGAAGATTTCCATCCCTTGGCGGGTCAACAATTCTTTGACCAGATCCTGGTTGTCTTTGAGGTCATCGACGACCAGGATTCGCGCACCACGCAGACCGGGCGCAACGAGACCCGTGCTTTTCTTTCGGATGGGGGGCTTTTGAACTCGTTCCAAACCGAACACGGCGGATAACGTCTCGAACAGGGCCGATGCCCGGACCGGTTTGTGCAAATAATCCGCTGGGGTCATCTCGTCGGCACGTTGCATCACGGTTTCCTGTTCCAGACTGGAAACCATGAGGATGATCGGAATGGGCAAGGGCGGCGCTTGTCGCCTGAGACGTGCCATTGTTTCCAATCCGTCCATCGCCGGCATGCGCCAATCCATGAGAATCAAGTCGCAAGGGGGCGAGGAGCCGTCTCCCACCCGGGTCAGCGCCGCCAGAGCGGCAGGCCCTGAAGGGACTGCCGTCGTGTCGATGGCCAACGCGGTGAGCATTGTTTGCAGGATGTCCCGGGAGGAGGCGTTGTCGTCGACCACGAGGACTCGTTTGCCGCGAAACATCGGTGGAATGGGAAAGCGCCTGCTTTTCTTTTGCGGCAAACGCCCCATTCGGACAGTGAAGAAAAAACGACTCCCCTGACCGGGTTCGCTTTCCACGCCGATCTGGCCTCCCATCATCGTAACGAGATTGCTACAGATGGCCAATCCCAATCCGGTACCCCCAAACTTGCGTGTGTTGGAGGTGTCCGCCTGTTGGAAAGGGTGGAACAAGAGTTTGAGCGCCTCCGAGTGTATGCCAATACCGGTGTCCCGGACTGAAAAAGTCAATGTGATTTCCTTTTCACCCACTTCCTGCCACGTAACTGCCACGACAATTTCCCCCCGTTCGGTAAACTTGAGGGCATTGCCGCACAGGTTGGTCAGCACCTGGTTCAAGCGGGTGGCATCGCCGACGATGGGGGAGGGGAGATCAAAAGGTAGGGAGAACAGGATCTCTATCTCCTTGCTGACCTCCAACTTGGCCAGCGTGGTATCGGCAAGCTGATCCAGCAGGTCGTAGAGATCGAATGGGGCGTTCTCCAGTTCCAGCTTGCCGGCGTCGATCTTGGAAAAATCCAGGATATCGTCGATGATGCGCAACAGGGATTGCGCGGCCAATTGGATGCGTCGCAAATAGTCCCGTTGCTGGTCACTCAGGTTGGTATCAAGGGCCAGCCGGCCCATGCCGATGATGGTGTTCATGGGGGTACGGATTTCGTGGCTCATATTGGCCAGGAAAGCGCTCTTGGCACGATTGGCGCGGTGCGCTTCCATTTCGCTTTGTCGCAGGGCGTCCTCCATTTGCTTGCGGTCCGTGCTATCGCGGGAGGCAACGACAAGTCCTGCGATACAGCCATCGGTATCCCGGTGGGGGAAATAGGAGACATCCATCCATCGTTTCCCATTCCCGGGGAAATCAAACCAGGATTGATAGTTGATGACTTCGCCCGCCAAACACCGATCCAGATTGCCCTGGATTTCTTTAAATATTTCTTCTCCAAACAGATCTGCCACCGTATGACCGACGATTTCATCGTATTTTTTGCCGTGGCATTCCAAATAGGTTTCGTTGACTGCCCGGTAGACATAGTGGTTATCCAGATAAGCCATATGGTCCCGGGAGGCGGCGACGATGCCGGCGTATTGGCGCAATGTTTTTTCCGCTTTCCTGCGTTCGGTGAGATCCAGGATGATCGAACGCATTTCCACGACCTTGCCCGATGCCTCAGTTTTGGGGGTGACGGAAATGCTGGTCCAAAGGAGTTGGCCCCCTTTATGTCGCATGCGAACTTCTTTGTTCATGACGGGCTCATCGCGACGCAACTGTTCAATCATGGCCGCAGCGATGGGACGCCCGAGTGGCGAATCGGCAAAAAGTTCAAAAATACACTGATTTTCTAATTCCTCACGGGAGTAACCGAATAAATCTTCGCAAGCCTTGTTGCCCCGTATGATGCATCCATCCACGGCGCGGATCGAGAGAAACGCCACCGGGGCATTTTCATAAAGATCACGGAGCATCTGTTCTGATTCCAGCAGTTGCAATTGCGCCTGTTTGCGCTCGGTGATGTCTCTGACGATACCCAAAAGGTAGACCTGATTTTCAAAATCGATGTAACTGGAGCTGATTTCCACTGGAAAGAGAGAGCCGTTCTTTCGGCGTAAAATGGATTCAAAGGTCAATCGACCTCTGGTTTTGACATCGTTCCAATGGGTGCGCCAAAACTCCGGATCCGGGGGAAAGCCGGGATTGATGTCGCTAACCGACAGGGTTGTCATCTCTTCCCGGGAATAACCCAGGGTGACGCAGGCCGCGTGATTCACGCTGGTGAATCGCCCGCGATCATTAATCCAAAAGACCATGTCGCCGGTATTTTCCAGCGAGGTTTGCGCCAAACGCAAGTTGTGTTCCGCATTGACCTTTTCAGTCAGATCGTCATAAACGGCGACGATTTCCCCGGTATCGAGTTTATAGACCCGGTTTTCCATCCATCCGCGATGGCGATCATCCAGATAGTAGGTGATGGGATGGTAGGCCGGGGTACCGGTACGATGGACCTCCTGGAAGACGGCGAACAGACCGAATTCGCGGATTCCCGGGAAAACTTCAGTCGCTTTCTTACCCAGAATGTCGCTCTGGGTGGGATTGCTGATCCGCTGACCCGAACGGTTGAGTTCCTTGACGATGAAATCATCGCCATCGTTCCAGGGTTCGTAAACGGCAACGCCACTGGGCATGGTGTCGAACAACGCACGAAACCGTCTTTCACTGATGGCCAGCTCTTGTTCCGATTGTTTACGCTGGGTTGTTTCCTCTTGAATTCCAATGAAATGGCGGATCTTGCCGTCCTTATCGGTGACAGCGCTGATGGAAACCGTGGCCCAGTAGGTTGCCCCTGATTTTTTGCGGTTGAGGAATTCCCCGCTCCAGGTCACCCCGTTGTTAATGGTTCGCCACAATTCGGAATAGACTTTTGCAGACTGATATCCTGACTTCAGCAGGCTGGGACTCTGACCTTTGGCTTCCTCCGGACTGTATCCGGTCAACGCGCAGAAACGGGAGTTGACGTAGGAGATTTTCCCGTTGGCGTCCGTAATGATCACCGAAACCGGGCTGTGTTCGATGGTCGTGGAAAATAATTTTAATTCCATGGCCTGTGCTTCCAGAACCGCACGGGCGGACTTGGCGATATCCAACATCACTGCCATGGCCCAGACAGCGAGCAAGGCGTAACACCGATTGATCAGGATGATCCATTCGGCGGTATTTCCCTCGGGAGATAAAAAATATCCGAGTACGAGCAATAGAGAAGAGACCAACGCCAGCCATAGGGGGTAGCGATGATCCGCCGGGTACCACCACGTGGTGAGCAGGACCAGCACGTACAGGACGCCGTCCGCCGTTCCCAAAGGCAACAGAATATCCACCCACAGAATGGCGGCGGCCAGCAGGAATGTGATGACGGGCCAGTGCCAAGGAAAATGTTGCCCCTTCATAGAGGGTACACCCTTCCTACATCCGGAGTGAGGAAATCATATCCTTTTTTTGCCGTGTCCCCGAATTGGTGTCACTTCGCCAACACTTGGACGCACACGTTTCCAGCATCATTCTAAACGATACAAGGTGATCATCGTACCCCCCTTGAGTATCATGACCTGCGTTCCAGAGTGACCGGGTTTCAGCTCCGAACCACACGTTACCTGGGAAACCACGGTTTAAACCGCAACCAACACGGGAAACGTAGTTTTCCAGTGTCATTCCCGCCCCCGATTCAAGCATTCGAGGTTCCCGCGAAAGCGGGAACCTCGAATGCTTGAATCGGGGGCGAGGATGACAATAACTACACATCCCAAGATAGCTGCGGTTTAGAAAAAATATTGTCAATTCATGGAAACAGTGATACCAGTGGACCCTCTTTTAACGTTCCACACGTGGGGTAGAAATCCATGAATAGAAACTGGTTGATATCCATACTCCTGTCCTCTTTCCTGATTCCATCCGCCTGGGCGGAAAACACCGTCAAAATCGCCATCACCGGTCCCTTCTCCGGCGGTTCCGCTCCCATGGGAACCTCAATGCGGGATGGTGCCAAACTGGCCATCAACCAAATCAACCAAGGGCCGGGCATCACCATCGCCGGAAAAAAAATGACCTTCGAGGTGATCGAACGGGATGACGAAGGGAAAAACGAACGCGGCGCATTGATCGGCCAGGAGTTGGCCTCCATGGATACCCTTTCCGGAATCATCGGTACCGTCAACACCGGGGTGGCCCTGGCCGGGGATAAATTCATCCAGGAAAAGGGCATCACCAAAATAATCACCCCTGCCGCCGGTTCCGCCTCCATGACCCAATGGAGCAAGGCCGGCGTCAAAGACCTTTCCATATTTCGTTTTGCCGCCCACGATGGCATCCAGGCCGCCATGGTGGTCGAAGAGGCGGCCCGGCGCAACTTCGCCAAGGTGGCCATCTTTCACGATGCCACCAACTATGGCGTCTCTGGTCGCGAAGATTTGATGGAACAAATCAAAAAACAAGGCGACAAACTGACCGTTGTGGCCACTGAAAAATTTAACGTTGGCGACAAGGACATGACCGCCCAACTCTTGCGTGCCAAAACCGGCGGTGCCCAAGCCATTCTCACCTGGGGGATCGGACCCGAACTGGCCGCCATCGCCAATGGTATGGCCAAAATAGACATGAAAGTACCCATGATCGGTGGATGGGCCTTGTCCATGTCCAATTTCATCGACAACGCTGGCAAAAATGGCAACGGTGCCCTGATGCCACAAACCTTCATCGAAGAAGGCTCAAGCCCCAAAGCCAAACAATTCATCGACAGCTACCACAAAGCCTACAACGTCACCCGCATCCCCTCTCCGGTTTCGGCGGCGCAAGGATATGATGCTGTGTTGCTCTTCGCCGCTGCGGTGGAACAGGCCCAAAGCACGGACAGTCGCAAAATCAAGGAAGCCCTGGAAAATCTTCAGGCCCCGGTGGCAGGGGTGATCGCGACTTGGAAACACCCCTACCAACCGTGGAATCCCAACGATGTCGAAACCCACGAAGCCTTTCGCCGGGAACAAACGGTCATGGGTATGGTACAGGATGGCAAAGTGGTATTCGCCGATGAAAAAGATCGGACCCGCTTGAGTAGCCGGATGTAAAATAGCCAGAACAGGATCCTGTAGCGGCCGCGACAATGACCGCTACAGGATCACAAATCACCCTTGCCGATGACGATACCGCACCCTGATCAGGCAATCAGGTTGGTACCCGATTCGTCATTGGCCGACCAGTTTTTCAGTAAATGGCTGTACAAACGTGACGTCAGAGAGGACACCCCGGTACTCAAGGTATTGCTGCCAGAGGTCGAGGACGACACATCGCTGCTCAGGGGATTCTGAAAGGAATTGACGGCATTCTGATCCCCGCCCTGAGAAGGTCTGGGCATGGAACCCACTTTGTTACGAATAACTTTCAGGGCCGTATCCAACTCCTTGGCGTCCAGTTTTCCATCCTGATCGGTATCGACCTTGCTGAAGTCATCCTTCAGTTTGCCTTTGACCTCATCCACACCCAGTTTGCCATCACCATCCTTATCCTCCTTGGCAATGATCTTGTCAGCCGATGGCGGTGCCCCCATGGGGCGACCGCCACCCATACGCTGCATTGCATTCATACCAAAGGACATACCATTCATTGAAATGTTCATTTGCACGCTCCAGTTTGAGGTACTTTAATATTTCAAACGACCCTTCTGCGGTTTACATCGACACCACCAATCTTGATCATCCGGGTAAGATCCTTTTCGACCTGGAGCTCGTTAGCAAATATCGTAAACAAGTAAGGGATTGTAAGATTAAGTGGGTGTTGAAACCTTGCTGGTGTACACTGCCATTCGATGCCGTTGCGAATACCGGGGTTACTGGCGCTTGTTGCTGTCCTCACATCGTCACACTGGGGAAAAAACCATGCAAAACCTGCTATTGGTTGATGATGACAAAGAATTTTGTCGTGTATTGTCCCAGTTTCTTGAAGGGGAAGGTTTTCAATGCGAAATGGTGCATGATGGCGTCAGCGCCTTGCACACAGTGGCACAAAGAAAGTACGACGCCTTGATCGTTGACGTCATGATGCCGAAAATGAACGGTTTTGAAGTGGTGCGCCGCCTCAGGAAAACCTGCGCAACACCGGTCCTCATGTTGACAGCACGCGGCGATGAAAACGATTCCATCGTCGGACTGGAAATCGGTGCCGACGATTATCTGGCCAAACCATGTAATCCCAAAGTGCTGTCGGCCCACTTGCGCGCAGTGTTGCGTCGTGCCGATGGGAACACCCGGGTCGTCGCAATCCCGGTCGCCGACACCATGATCGTCGGCGACATCACCATTCACCCCGGCTCCCGACAAGTCAAAATTGGCAGCCAGGAGATCGACATCACCAATACCGAATACAAAATTTTGGAACTCATGGTGCGCACACCCGGCCAGGTGGTCGATAAGGAAACGCTTTCCCTGAAAGGATTGAATCGCAAACTCAACCCGTATGATCGCAGCATTGATTTTCACATCAGCAGCTTGCGGCGCAAATTGGGTCCCGGACCGGGTAATGCCCAGCGCATCATCACCATTCGCAATGAAGGCTATCTCTATACCCTGCCGTTGACGAAGTAACGAACTGTGCGCTTTTTCGCCAAGCTGTTTTTAACCTTCTGGTTGTCATTGATCGTGATTGGCGGCTTGATCGCCTGGGCCGCCGACCATATGCGCGATGCCTTCGAACGGCGCGTCCCCGATGCCATTTTGGGCGAGTTGGAAGTTCGCAACGCGTTGATCGCACTGCTCACCCAAGAGGGGGTGGAACGACTCCGTGCCGAATTGAGTACCCGGTCCGACAAGGATCAATATCACATCTTTGACGAAAAAAATAACGATATCCTGGGCAGACATGTCGCGCCACCCAATACCAAGACCCAGGAAATCATGGAAAATCGTCACCCTTTCCGCCCGCTGACCGTCACTGGAAAAGATGGATTGGAATATCGTGTCTGGATGCGCCCCAAACGTCCCTCGCTTTTGATCATCATGGGCTTCTTTCCCTGGTTGTTGGTTGGCATGGTGATCAGCAGTGGCGCGGTCGTGTTCATCCTGGCCTTGCATTTCACAAAACCTATCAAAAGATTACGTGAAACATCCCTGAAACTGGCCGCAGGGGATTTGACCGCCCGGTATCTCCCAATCCCCCATCGCATCCCCGACGAACTCAGCAACCTGGGGCGTGACTTCAATTTCATGGCCGAAAGGTTGAGCCACTTGTTTCACTCCCACAAACGCTTGATCCGCGATATCTCCCACGAATTGCGCTCCCCACTGGCCCGTATGCGTGTGGCGGTCGAAATGGTCAACCCCAAAGATCAAGCCTCTGCCGATAACCTGCAACATATCGAGCTGGAAATGGAACGATTGAATACCCTGATCGGGCAAATCATAACCTTATCCCGTTATGAAACCGTCCAGATCGATCAGCGAACCGATTGGATCGAAGTCAATGGCTTGATCGAAGCCCTGGTGGTTGACGTGCGCTACGAGGGCGAAAAAATGGAGCGCTCGGTCGAACTCAATCTGTGCGGCGAAGTGGTAATCCGGGCCGACGGTGACCAATTACGCTCGGCTTTGGAAAACGTCATTCGCAATGCCTTGCGCCATACCCCCAGGAATGGACATGTCTTTGTTTCCAGCTTCAAGGATGACAGAAACTTGGTGATCACGGTCCGTGATGAAGGTGAAGGGGTTCCGGAGGATCAGTTGCAGGCTATTTTTCTACCGTTCTATCGGGTTGGCGAGGACCGTAACCGGGAACACGGTGGTTTTGGCCTGGGTCTGGCCATCGCTTCCCATGTCATTGAACACCATGATGGGACCATCACCGCCACCAACCATTCCCTGGGCGGTCTCATCGTCACCATTGTGTTACCCATACAGAATGTATCCCTCTGACCGCAACTCACATTCCACCGCACGGGCGTGACAATCGGTTCGGCTCAAAGGGTGCTGCTGGACGTCAAAATCGAAGCAACGGCCAGGGGATCCGGCAGAGGGATATTCAGGCGCAACACGTTGGAACGTATGCGATCTGTGTCAATATCAACCATCATCCAGACACCTCCCTGGAATTCTTCCAGTCGTGACAAGTCGTCCAGTGGACGTGGAGGAGGAATATCCAGGGACTCCCCATCAAAACAAATTTCATCGGGTTGGCAATGACCGGGACCGGGAACACGGAGGCTTTGGCCTTTGTCCTGGTCTTGTCATCACCTCCCATGTCTTTGAACACCCTGATAGAACCATACAGTGCCGTCAATCATTCCATGGGCGGCTTAATCATCCCATCGTATTACCTATTACTTTCAATGAGATTACTGTGCCAACCTCTTTTCAGGAGAAAGTATTCAAACTGCCGGAGCTTGCTTTGTAGTGACCCATCCAAGCGCGTATGAAAAATATCAATATACTAAACTGCGGCTATCTTGGAATGTGTAGTTGTTGTCATCCTCGCCCCCGATTCAAGCATTCGAGGTTCCCGCTTTCGCGGGAACCTCGAATGCTTGAATCGGGGGCGGGAAAAGGCAATCGATGAAATTCCGGATTTTCCCTGGGTTAAAAAGTACATTGCCAAAAACCACTTGCGTAGCGACAGCTTTGTTCCCTAAAAAATTGTCCCTGCCGTCAATGATGTCTGATGCCGGCATTGACTACACTGTAACAGTTTGCGCGTTTTGATATCGCTGTATTTTTCTCCACCGCATTCCGGACATTGGTAACCGAGTGGCCACCGCATCTTGTAAACCGCCTCTCGGCACTGTTCCTCTGTACCATACTGATCAAGGAAAGACGCCAAACTGAGCCCTTTTTGAAATGGCACACTGTTTTTCGCCATCCCATACTCTTTGAAATTTCATAATGTTAAGATGGAATTACTGTAACATAAATCGGCTAAGACTTATAGGTAATCAAGATACATTTTATCTTTTGGATGAGGAAAGGGTAAGGCCCCGTGTCTAATGACAACACGGGGCCATTGTTGTGCAACCTGAAATATCAGACTGAATCAGACTAAAGCCGAATTCAGGCTGGGATCGGGCATCCCGGCATGATTTGGGTCAGGTGTGCCGGCCTGACTCGGGTCGTATCCGACATCGCCAGGCAGCATATTGGCACCTGAAATATCAGCCTGAGGAGCCCCTGCAGCGACACCTGCCATGGCATCGGTCATGACATTCCCAATGTTGTCCATACCGACGTCATGGGGCGGCGGCATAGGTTGCCCACCAGCGGGAGGCATGAATTGTTCTCCCCCGGGGGGAGCTCCCGTAGGATCCGCGCTGGCATTAACATTGAATGTGGGGATCAGCCCATGTCCCGGGTCTCCACCTCCTCCGGTATTATCCCCCCAACCGCCTGGCATGGGTCCACCTGGGAATGGCGCGGGTCCACCAGCCATTGGGTCATATCCCGGAGGCGGCGGATAAGGTCCGGGTCCTCCGGCCATGGGATCGCCACCTGGCATGGGTCCGCCTGGGAATGGCG
>JADGCN010000043.1:0-9307 GCA_015228975.1 Magnetococcales bacterium | reverse complement strand
CGCGGGTCCACCGGTCATTGGGTCATATCCCGGAGGAGGCGGGGGAGGCGGATAAGGTCCGGGTCCACCGGCCATGGGATCGCCACCTGGCATGGGTCCGCCTGGGAATGGCGCGGGTCCACCGGTCATTGGGTCATATCCCGGAGGAGGCGGGGGAGGCGGATAAGGCGCGGGTCCACCGGCCATGGGATCCCCGCCGGTTGTTGGAACAGGTCCAGGTCCCTCATTATAATCGCTTCCCTGCGGAGCAGGGGAATACAGACTTTCTGCCATAGACATCTCCTTGGGACAACATAAATATATGCATTGTCAAACACTTATGAAGGATACCCTTGATCCCTCACCCCGGTTCCTCATTGCATACATATTCCTGTATACGATAATAGAATATCAAGATAAAAATGGTCATTTAGTGTAACAAATTATTCACCAAGCTTTGATTTTCGTTTCGGCCAGTCACTGCCAGTCAAATGGGCCGCCGTGTAGGCAACATATTGGGAATGTGTATATTTTTTTATATTTTACAACTTCTTAAGCCTCCGGAGGCTGAAACGAGGATCATGGCCCAAAACATGCAAAAGACCACAGGTGATTTAAGAAGTGGGAAATATGGTGGCTTTCTTTTTTTCCCCGCGTTGAATGGAGGGATTCATTTACGTTGTTCTGATGGTGATGATCATCCAGTTTTTCCATAAGATTGTTTAGGAATTGTGGATTGCTCTGTTGACCAGGGAGAGAAAGCAGGTGAAGAACCTGAGTGTGAGGATTGATTTGAGGGTTAGGGTACGGTTTTGAAGCTATTGCGGCGAGCTTTGACGCAGTTTCCAAATGGTTTTTGGCCTGACCCAAGTAGGGAAGCTTGGCAGGTATCTAATGATATTTTTCTGTTATCGGAAGGAATTATGTACAAATTGATTAAAAGAATGGCGATGACGGGTGTTCTGATTCTTCTGTGTAGTCCATGGGCGGGATTGTCGGCTGAGGACTCCTTCACGGCCATACTCAAGCACACCTTGGATACCAATCCGCAGGTATACAATGCTCAACAAAAGTATGTCGCAGCACAAACTCTTATTCCCCAGGCACTCTCGCAGCTTTTGCCAAATGTTTCTGCTCAATTGAGCAACACCTATAGCTCCACCCACTCGCCCAGCGGCAGCAGCCAAACGGATCCCACTTTGGCATCGTTAACACTGTCTCAACCACTTTATAATCTTGAGACGCTTCGTAATTATCGCCTGATTTATCCCCAGGTCAAGGCGGCGTTCATGGATTTGGAGGTGGTTCGTCAGCGGATATTCATGGATTATGTTGAGAAAGCCGCCAATCTGCTCCAGGGACGGGAAATCATCACGCTGGCGGAGGACAATTATAAATTGTCGGTATCCCATTTACAGGCAACGCAGATCCGTTTTGGTGTCGGGGAACTTACAAAAACCGATGTCAGCCAGAGTCTTGCGCGTGTTTACACTGCCAAGTCGGGAATGATTTCCGCGAAAGCGGACAACGATTCCAACCGATCCCTGTTTGCTGAACTCACTGGTCAGAAGGTTGGCGATGATTTTGAACTTCCAACCGTTCAACATGAAATGTTTGGTCTATCTTTTGACAAACTGAAGGGTGCCATTGATCAACGTCCTGACATTGCGGCGCAACTTTTACGGCTACAGTCGGCGCAGGAGGCCATAGAGGCCCGCAAAGCCGGTTTCTGGCCGACGGCAAGCGTAACTTCATCAGGGACGAAAACCTGGAATCCCGGCCTTGGAGTTTCTGGTCCGCAGGAGAATGTCTCGGTTGCGTTGAATCTTTCCTGGCCGCTTTATTCCGGGGGGGCGACCATGTCCAGGATTGATGAAGCCGTGTCGCAACGTGAATCTCAGCAGGCCCTCCTGGAACAGGCTCGTTTTGCGGCGCTGCGCGAACTGGAAGTGGCTCTCCTGGAGTATGGAAAGGCAGAAGCGGTGGACCAATCGAACAGTGTTCGGATGGAAGCTGCGAAAGACGCACTCATGGGGGTAACGGAGGAGTTCAAAGTTGGCACCAGAACAACTCTCGATATTCTTGACGCACAGAATCAACTTTTCAGTGCCCAAACTGAAAAAGTCAAAGGTAGATATGCACACAATTTGTCCAAGTTTCGTATTCTTAAGGCATTGGGCATGCTCTCATTGGAAAAAATTGAATCTTCGTTGGTACCATTGCCAAAGGGTGACAAACAAGATGTGATCAATTTGGATAAATTGCCAGAAAACTATTTGCATTCTGACCAGCAGTTATTAAAGACTGAACCGAATATCAACACCAAAAACAGAACTGGTTCAGTGTTTTGAATAGCTACCTGAAATCTTCTGAAATCAGGCCAGATCGGCACTTTGATCCAACGGGGAACCCTTGGAAAATGGAGCAATAACCAGATTTTATATGAAGCCCTTTCGGGAAATTCCATAGGGCTAACAGTATTATTGTGGATGCCGAAAAATGTGCAAAGTAAAGGTATTATTTTATCATTAATTAATCTTTTAAGGTTATCGCGATGTCTTCCTCACTAAAAAGTTTGGTCCTCGTTGCCCGCCAGCACGGTATTGAGTTAAACGCGGAAAGGTTGCAACATGAATTGGCCATCGAGGATAAGGAAGCTGGTGACACACTGCTGGTCCAGGCGGCACAAAACAATGGACTTAAAGCCCGTTTGACAGGAATGTCCTGGGAAAAACTGGGAAAACTTGGAAAAGCCTATCCTGCCATCGTCCGCCTGAAAAATGGCCATTGCGTTGTTCTGATGGGTTTTCAGATGGCCCGAGAAAAAGAACAACAACCAGAGCATGTGTTGGTACTCGATCCAACCGACCCCAATCCGCAGGTGCAACGGATGGAACGGGAACGGTTCGAGGAACATTGGAACGGAAACGTTATTCTTATAACCCGGGCGTTCGGGCTCACTGACCCGGAACAGCCGTTTTCGTGGGCATGGCTCATTGGTGCCATGCTTCAGCAAAAATCACTTTTGGCAGGGCTTTTTGTAATTGCAATCTTTCTGCAATTATTTGCCCTGCTGCCGATTATCTACATTATGATCATTTTGGACAAGGTAGTGAACTATCATGCTACATCAACACTCTACGTGTTTACTATCGGGGTGTTAATCGCATTTGTGTTCAATGGGATGATGGGATATCTGAGAGAGTATATCATTCTGTTCATCACCAGCGGCATTGATGTTCGTTTGAATGCAAAAATTTTTACCAAACTGTTGAACCTACCCCTTAACTTTTTCCAAAAGCAGGAATCGGCAACCATTGCCAAGATGGTCCAGCAAACCAACACCATCCGTAACACACTTTCAGGAAAAGTTTTTGCCGCCCTGCTTGATTCCACCGCCCTGTTAATTTTCACCCCGATTTTGTTTCTCTACAGCCCGCTATTAAGTGCCGTCGTCATTTTATTTTCGGTTGCCATAGCCATGAACGTTATTATCACGTCCCGAGTGCAAAAACGTTATCTACAGAAGGCCATGGTCGCAGATATTCAAAAACAAAACATTCTCAACAGCGCCATTATCGGTATTGAAACCATCAAATCACTATCCATTGAGCCGGTCAGGGGAAAGGAGTGGGAAAATGCCGTCTACAGCCATAGCACTGCCAATTTTGAGCTGGGACGAGTCAATGCAATTTCTGCCCAGATCGGTGCAACGTTGCAAAACGTGATGACTGTCTCTTTAATATTTGTCGGGGTAAACATGGTTTTGACAGGGGATTTAAGTCCCGGTGTCCTTATCGGCGTCAATATGTTGGGAGGGCGGGTGACATCGCCGCTGGTGCAACTGGTCACGTTGCAGTTGGATTTGGGAAGATTGGCCAGTGCCATCGATTCGTTGGCGATCATATGGAATACACGTGGTGAAACCGTCCGTCAAAACCTTCCTGTAAAAATTACCGGAGGTCTTCAATTTTCCAACGTATGCTACAGCTATCCCGATGGTAGCGTAGCCCTGGATCACCTGTCGTTCACGATTCCCCCCCGTACCGGGGTGGCTATTGTCGGAACCCCCGGTGCGGGTAAATCGAGCCTGGCCTTACTGGCACAAAAATTTCTCCGGCCCGATTCGGGAACCATTTCCATTGATGATCATGATTTACGCCTCATCGATCCGGGCATTTTGCGCATGAGTGTTGCCGCCGTCAACGATGCCACCATGTTGTTTGGCGGAACGATCCGCGACAACATACTCGAACCTTTTCCGACGGCCTCTCCGCAAAGAATGCTTTGGGCCAGTCGCATCACAGGCTTGCACGACCATGTGGAAAAGATGCCGGAGGCCTATGAAACCATGCTCGATGAGGGGGGGAGCAATGTGAGTACTGGTTTGCGTATGCGTATCTGTGTAACGCGTGCCCTGATTCGCAACCCCAACCTGCTCATTCTGGACAATATTTTTTCCCATTTTGACGTGGATGACGTCTTGGATTTCAAAGCGCGGATGGGGGCGATCGGTACTGGTCGCACCTTATTACTCATTTCCAAACAGTTGGCCCCCGTTTGCAATATCAACATGATTTTCGTTATGGATCGGGGTCGGATCGTTGAATGGGGTAATCATCAGAGCTTGCTGGCCAAGAAAGGGGTTTATGCGTCGCTCTGGTTCAGGGAAATGGCCGTATGGGGGCAGCAATATCCCGGAAGTGGTCAATCCCCTGGATCCAGCGGTACCACCAGACCAACTCCAACATCCATGGCCCAACAACAGCGAAAAGTTGTCAGTGCGGGGCAACCCATTGTCGATCAAAGACAAATGACATCTGTAACCCCATCCAGAACCAGCGACGGTCAGCAGGTTCAAAGCTCTTCCGTAAACAGCTCCGTAGTCAAAGGAGGTGTTTGACCATGAGTGTTGCAACCAACCAGAATTCAGCGAACACCTCTCCCAAATTGGATGAAAAAACCCTCGCTCCTGGAGATTTTGTTTTCAATGAGGGGGAAAGCGGTGATTTTGCCTACGTTCTCGTCTCTGGAACCTTGGAAATATGCAAATTGTCGGCAGGTGAACAGGTTGTTCTGCAAGAACTTGCTCCGGGTGCCCTTTTTGGTGAAATGGCACTCATCGACAAGGCGCCGAGATCGGCATCTGTGCGGGCGAAAACCGAAGCGGTGGTGCGGGAGATCGATGAAGTGGCCTTCCAGGCTCACATTCGCCGATCCCCGGATGTGGCCATCAACATGTTGAATCGGCTGACCAGTTATGTACGCACTTCCAATAAAAACCTGACCGGAAGTGTTTTCGACAAACATGCTCCGATTAGCCCGGAAAAAGGTCAGCCCGAAGCGCAGGTCGTGATCGACCGCCAACCGCGTTGGCAAACCAATATTGATTTTATTATCAATGAATTTCAATCACCGCACGAAGTATTGGAAAATCGACGTTTCCCACCCGTACTTATCCAAACATTCTGGATCATCCTATTGATTGTAGTTTCGGTTGTTTCATGGGCGAGTGTCTCCGTTATCGAGACAACAGTAGCGGCGCGAGGCCGACTGACAACCACCGTTCCCACCATTGCCGTACAATCCACCGACAATGCCACGGTCAAAGGGCTCCTTGTGGATGTGGGGCAACGGGTCGAGAAAGGGGATATCCTGTTCACCTTGGATGAAACCTTTACCCGGGCCGACATCACCAGGGCCAGGATTGAGCTGGCGCAACTTGAATCCAAACAACAGCGTTTGGAAGCTGAAATGGGGAAAAAGGGTCCAGACGCTGTCGCTGAAATTGTGCATCCTGTAGAAAAGACGGTATTCCTCAATCGCAACCGGGAATACGAATCCCGAATTGCTTCTTTTGAGCTCAAGCTCAGTAACAGGGCTCAAAAGCTTCTGACTATTCAGAAGGATATTGATTTATTCAGCAGGCAGTTGCAAATCAAAGGGGAATTGAAGAAAGCCCGTCAAGAATTGTTTGACAAGAAGGTTGGTTCTTTGCTCAACCTCATGCAAGCCGAAGATGCCCAACTGACAACTACGCGAGAATCGCAACAATTAAAAAATTCTCTCGACAATATTAAGGGGGAAATCGAGGAAATCAGGGCCGAAAAAGAAGCGTTCACCAGCGAATGGTTTTCCAATATCGGAAAAGAGCTTTCCCAGGTCAATAAAGATCGGGATGCCAAACGTGAAGACGTGGTAAAATTAAGCAGGAAAAGAAAAAATGTGGTAGTTAAAGCTCCCGTCAGCGGTATCATCGTCGAATTGCAACACCTGTTTGTCGGTGCCATCGTTACCGAGGGACAGCATGTTATTTCCCTGGTACCCAGTGATGTACCTTTAACAGCGGAAATTGATATTGATCCCAAGGACATTGGCCATCTGGTAGCGGGTGCCCAGGTTATGATACAACTTGATGCCCTGCCGTTCCAGAAACATGGTGGTTTATCGGGGGAAATCGTATTTATTTCCGAGGACACCATGGACAAATCCACAACTGGCAAACCGGGCACTTTCTACCGTGCCAGAGCAACCATCATCAAGAACGAATTAAAGGAACTACCGGACAATTTCCGCTTGGTTCCTGGGATGTTACTGACAGGTGACATCCTGGCGGGAAAGAGACGCCTGATCACCTATTTCATCTATCCTATTGTTCGCACCATGCAAACAACTTTCCGGGAGCCAGGTTAATTTTTATGGGTTAATATTTTCTTGGTGGCACGCTATGGTTTCATCAATTTTTGTAGTCTGACCGTCACCTTGACGGATGCGGCGGCAAAGGCGATGGCGGCCCAAATGTCTTCCATGGTGAGGGTGGGAAAATCCTTGAGAATTTCTTCGGGATCATCCCCTTCTGCCAGGCTGGCCAAGATGGTGCGCAACAAAACGCGGGTGCCCTTGATGACCGGCGCGCCACCGCAGATGCTTGGATCGCTGACGATACGGGTGTTGTAGTCCATGGTTTGAGGCCTCTTCCGGGAGTTGGCAAGGTTTTGAAAATATCATTGACTCCTATAGACAGAATAACGGTTCCCAACCCGGAAGTGAACACTGGAAACAGCCCCCGTTCTCGCGGCTTGGCGCTGCTGCAACTGGCTCGTGTTTCGCGGAACTATCCGTGCTTTGGTTTTCCGTTGGTAGAATGAACACTTGCGTTTCGCTCCCGTTCTCCGACCCAGTCCGCCAACTCCCGAGCCATGCGTTGCACCACCCGGGACCAATCATCGAATCGGGTTTGCCGAAACAATCGCATGCCATCGGGATACCAGGGGGAATCGCTTCGTCCTTTGAGCCAGCGCCAATCGGTCCCCCAACGGGGCAGCAACACCCAACACCTTTGTCCAACAGCACCCGCCAAATGGGCCACCGCCGAATCAATGCTGATGACCAGATCCAGTTGCACCACCAAAGCCGCCGTGTCGGCAAAATCGTGCAAAAGAGGACCATAATGCCGCAAAGGTTGGCCCACCGGCGGCGTCTTCGCCTGTTCTTCGCCATCGCCTTTTTGCAAGCTGATGAACGTGACACCCGGAACCTCCCACAACGGGGCCAACACCTCCAATCCGGGCAAAGATCGATTGGCATCGTTGGCATTAACCGGGCTCCCTCGCCAAACCAGACCCACCTTGAACCCATCGACAGGCAGAAGGGATCGCCAATGGGCTACCCGATCCATACCAGGATGCAGATAGGGAATCCGAGCCGGAATGGTTGCCACCGTGGTGCGCATGTACTGCGGTATCGAGAGATAAAAGGTCCAAAAATCATGATCTTCTCCAAAAGACGCCCCTTTTTCGACGACGGCATCCACCCCTTCCAGACTTTGGAACAACAATCGTAACGCCGCATCACATGTCAGGGTGATACGCCTTGCCCCCGAGGCTTTCAACATCGTGGCATAACGGCAAAATTGAATTTGATCCCCCAACCCTTGTTCCGCAACGATCAACATGGATTTTCCCTGCACATTCTCCCCGCGCCACATGGGAATCGTGACATCCGGGGGAACGGTATTACGTTTCTTCATGCTGGGATGATAGCGATATTCATACAGTGGCCAGCCCTGCGGAAAATCACCGAGGGACAAATAATGCAAAGCCAGATTCCAACCCGCATCGGCAAAGTCGGGTGCCAGACGCAACGCTTGGCGATAGCACCCTTCCGCCTCGGCATGCTTCTCCATCTGATGCAACAGTATGCCCAGATTGTTGCAGGTCAATACATGCTCCGGGTGCAGCCGCAATACTTGGCGATATCCTTTCTCCGCCTCCTGACACCGCTTTGAATCCTTGAACAAATTGGCCAGATTGTAAAGGGCATCCCCATGCTTCGGGTTGACGGCCAGGGCACGGCGATAGCATGCTTCGGCTTCCGCAACCCGCCCCGATTCCTGATACAGCAATCCCAGATTGTTACAAACATCCACCTGCCTGGGATTTTGCAACAGCGCCTTGCGGTAAGCCTGCTCCGCCGCATCAGGACGTTTGCTTTCGCGGTACAGGTTGCCCAGATTGAAATAAACATCGGCAAGGTCAGGACGCAAGGCGATGATCTGGAGATACATCGCCTCCGCCTCGGCATGGCGCCCCAGGCGTTGCAACAGGACACCCAGATTATTACGGGCTTCGATATGACCTGGATGAATCCCGAGAGTCTGCCGGTAACATCCCTCCGCCTCGGCAAAACGCCCTTGATCCCGCAAGACATTGGCCATGTTACAACACGCGTCCGCATAATCGGGGGCTACCCGCAAAGCATGGCGCCACAAAGAAAAGGCCACCTCCGCGTCCCCCTCCATGCCGTGACATACCGCCGCCAGATTCAGCAAAAAGGGGTCGTCCCGGTTTGTCTGCAACAAGCGTTCGGCAACCGCCAACGCCTCCGTCACCCGCCCGGCGCCAAACAACGAAAAGGCCGATTGCCGGTCGGCAACGGACCGGTCACGACCTGAAAGGGGTGAAACCGCCTTGTGTTTGGCCCCCCGGCTCTTTTTTTTCATCGATGTTCCATAACGGCAAGACACTTGGTACGGTTGATACAATCGGCAGCCCATGCAATGAACTGCTGCGGGTTGCGCCGGAAATCCCCCAGGCGTTCACTGCGGATCAGGATGCGAACGATACTACCTCGCGTCAGTTGGGTTCGCTCCTGCAAAACCGTCAGCAGGTCGGGCAACTCGATATCATTTTCATCGATGACATCGGGAGACGATTGCCCGCGCTCCCTGATAGCGACGCATCCCTTGCCAATCGCCAAATCAGCCTTGCTAAGTGTCAAGACCCGGGAGATTGTGTACCGATTTTACAAACAAATCTGGTCTTTTTTC
>JADGCN010000042.1 GCA_015228975.1 Magnetococcales bacterium | reverse complement strand
GAACAACGCTGCTCCTTGAGAAAATGCACACATGTTCCGCAGTACGGTGACTCGGCCACAACGGCATAAACCAAAATATTCGTGTCCAGGAACAGCAGATTATCGCCCATCGTCGCCATACATGTCTTCCCGTCGCAAGGAGATCTGATCGTCCCAACGGACACCATGGATGGGTTCCGGCCAATCATCAGCGGGGGCCTCATCCTCGATGACCGGAATGTCGGCACTGGCAGAGGTTGCCAACTTTTCCAAGATTGGGGGGGGTGGTTGGTCAACCCGTTGTCGCCGTTCTAATACCGTCTCAATGTATCCAATAAAATCAAGAACCTCTATAATTTTATCGTCAGGCAACCGTCGGGCGCGTTGGTAGATTTCTTCAGCCAGAGCCATGGAAGTTCTCCTTTTTCGAGGTTGGGTTCCCCATTCTTGCCTCAACTCGCTTCCCGGATCAATGCAGGAACAGGGCGCTGTCAATTACCGCCGGGGTGTGACGAGAGTGGTAGTACTCAGAGACCTGGTAAACTATTTTCCCTGATGTCGAATTTTTACTTGAATAACGTTCCTTCAGGATCGTCAGAATTAAGATGTAATTTTACCCATGAGTCAGATTGAAGCTGCAGAGGCGGAGGCGTTGTCGTAGTAATGATGTACTGATATGGAATGATCTTATCTGAACAGAATCCTTCTTGTAACCAATTAATAAACAAAAGAAAATTGTGGTACAAGCCTTCCGCCATATCAGCATCACGAGGGCTGTCATGAATCAGGAATCCGGGGAGGGGAGTATCTTGCCATAAAGCAAAAAGCAGGGAGGAAATATCACCGAGGGCAATGGATAGACTGGTGGTCGCTTCTCCAAGGGTGGACTGGTTGCCCGAAAGGCTGAACAGAGCAGTTTCTCCGTCCAGTTGAATCCGCCCACGAACATCAGCAGCCAGAACTTCCTGAACAATAGCATTGAAAAGCGAACTGAACAAACGAATCCGATCTCTATGATTCTCCTCCATTAGGTAGATGTGCGCACCAATACTTGTTTTTTCCTTTTCTAAGGTCTTTTTTGTCTCTTCCCGCTGGCGACTTTCTGTATTCCGCAATTGGCGGCGGTTTCTCCAATACTCTGCCTCCGTAGCAAGGTCGGTCAGGGATTGCGCCCTCTTTTCGACTTGGCGAAGCCTATCCTCTTCCTGCTTTCTTTGTATTGGCAGGTCGCGTAATCGCTGTTCGATCTCCTGTTTCTGCAACTCCAGATCAGCAGCCTGTCGTTCCAGATCTGAAAGGTCATCAGCCCCCCCCTTTGTTTGATGATCTTCCCATCGACGATTGCCATATTCCTTTAGATCAACGATAGATTTATTATCTTGTCTTCTTTTCTCTTGAGCCCATTTTTCCCTGGCCAAGGGACATTCAATGATCTTAATTCCGACCGGAGTACAATCCACGGCACGCCATTCCTCTTCGGGGTCATTGGCCGATTTGTTGGAAACACCCTCCATTTCCCGGAAAAAACGTCGCCTCGCCTCAAGGATGCTCTTGACCTTCCCAAGTTCCAGGTCAATCCCTCCCACCCGTCTATTATTCTCATTGATATCATTCTGAATTCTGCTGATTTCCTTCTGGTGGGATGCCGTCGTGCAATCAAGTTCCGCGATCCGCTCCTTATACCTTTGCCTGATCGAATGATCAAAAAGATCGGCAGAATCCCAGGAAATCATTTCGTCCGCAGGAATATCCAGCTTTTCCCGCAAGCGGCGGGTCAACTCCTGGTCCCAATAGCCGGATTCCTGCTGGCGTTTAGCCTGTTCTCTTCTAACAGAACGGAGCTTTTTGTTTATTTCCTGGATTTTTTCCTGATCCATTTCCGAATCTGAATTCAAGAGATGCAAGGCACTGCGCAACAGGGTATGGGCATCCTCTTTTGACTTTGGGAAAATAGGGGCATGGGAGTTGCTGCGTGGAGAACGGAACTGGTGAAATTCGGTAAAACGGGCTTCCTGATCCCTGGTCAACCAGGATAATACATGTCCCCAACGAATAGGCTGGCCGTGCTTTGCAAATGTGGATACAGAGAATCGCGACAGACAAACTTGCTCAATATAATTGACAAAGTTTTGAAATGGTTCTGGGTTGACGCAACCAAGCAATTCCTCCAAGGCACCGTCAGGAATAGCCATTTTCTTTCCATCCGACTTGAAGGAGCGGGCAACAGCCCAAGTATTTCCATTTGCCTCGATCTCCGCTCCCACCATGCCATCCGGGAAAAGGGATGCAATCTGCTTTTGATTCTTATCCGTACCGTAGGAATTTTCCCCTAGACAGTAACGCAGCAAACGGCAAAAAGAGGTTTTGCCCGCATTATGGCCGCCAAGCGACCCGCTGGAAGGAGATTGAGAGGTGGACCAGACGATATTCATGCCGGGTTGCAAGGGAATATCCCGGATGATTTTGTTGTCCCTGTCCGATGCATACAACACCAGACGCTTGACCCATAACGTTGGGAGACGGGATGGCAGTTGCAGACCAAGTAGTGAAAGTTGCTTTCCGAAAGACATCACTTCAGGCTGCCTCCCTCCATTCCGGGTCAAAAAACCTTCGGATCACTTCAAATTGTCGCTGGATATGGGCATTCTTTTTTTGGATGGTGGCGGGTGCATTTTTCCACTCATTCAGGGTATCACAGGCTTTCAAGGCGTAGGATACCAATTGCTGAATGACTTCAGCAGACTGACGGATGGGGTATTGGGAAAAACTGGTTCCGGGGGTGAGTTGATGTTGTTTGGCGCGATCCGAAATGACAATCGCTCCCTGACGTTCCAAATGGTTCAAAATCATCCGCCAGCCCAGGCGTTGTCCTTCTGGCAGAATGAAAGCGCGGAAGGTGTCCCGGTTGTGCAGGAAGATATCCTTGTCCTTCCCCATGAGCAGAGCAGGCATGACTTCAGGAATGGTGGCCAGGATCATGGCCTGGAGGTGTTGTTCACCCCGGATGCTGGGAGTGTGTTGCACGATCCCCAAGGCAAGCTCGCACAACGCCCGTTCCATATCCGTGGCAGGGAAATGGGCTGCGCGAAAGACCTGCGCCGTGGATATATTGGGAGCCACTGTTGTCAGGGATTCCCCCCGTTCCAACCGGTCCCACGCCGCCAGCACCAGTCGAGCGGTGCGGTATTCGCCGAACGCTTTCATCTCCTTATCCTTGAGGACACGGAAGGTTTCGCTGGGGTAGTCCGGCCCCATGACATCCGCCGGATCAAGGATATAGCGCAGTTCGTCACGGGTGAGTCCGTAGAGTTTTGCGTAATAGGCATCCAGTTCCGCCCGTAGATGAGAACGGCGTTCTGGATCCCAGGGAAAGGGCGGGCCATGGTAGCCCAGGTCTACGGCAAAAGGTTCCAGATCGTGGGCTGTGTAGGTCAGTTCCAGGACGCGGGGGACAATAAAGGCGATGTCGGCTTGGGAGTATTGCCCAGGAGATAAGATGGGAAGCTGCTCACCAATGAAGAAATTCAGATGCGTTCCACCAACCTTGTGACGTGCCGTGAAATCCAAAGTCAAGCTAGACAAGTTTGCCACTAAGCAAACCAACTGATTGACATTGAGGCCATTTCCAGCAGAAAATATTGGAAAGTTATTCCCCACCCCCACCCTCGGAATCACCCCAGCTATAACCGTACGTTCGTCTGTGGAACGGCAGATATCCCGCCACCCCATGAGCCAACCCCGGTTCCAGCCTTTGGCGTTCAACCGGATCTCAACCTCTTTTTCCGGCACCCAATAGCGGGGCGAGGGCACGTAGCCAGGATCGGTTTTTTCTTCCGGCATCACATCCCGCAAGTCCACCCCGTTTTTCTCGTAGGTGGCCCAGCGGTGGTCGAACTGATGAATCATCTTCGCCTCATACAACGGAACCCACACCGTGCCTTCCCTATCCTGCCACTTCACCCCCTCCCGCACCGCACCCATAGCCGTCAATTGTATGGCTGTGCGAAACAGACCGCTGTCGTTGGACATGTGGAACATGGCCATGAACCGGATACCCCAGGGATTGTCAGGGGTGGGGGTCATTGCTGCCAGTCCTCGATCCGCAACCCTGGTACACGGGCGAACTCCCGCGTGTTATGCGTGACCAGGGTGACCCCATGGGCCAAGGCTATGGCGGCGATCAACAGGTCATTGGGACCGATAGTCGTACCCTGGCGCGTCAGTTCGGTATGCAACTGGCCGTAAATTTCGGCGGCTTGGTCGTCGAATGGCAGGAATGGCAGAAAGGCGAAGAACTCCAGCAATCGGGAGAGATTCCGTTCCCGTTGGGTACTCTTGAAAATCCCATACCACAGTTCCGCCTTGACCGGGCTGCACAGCATGGGTGGTTCCGTCTTGCATTCCTCCACCTTGGTCAGAACGGATGGGTGACGTTTCATGATGGCAATGCAGGTGTTGGTATCCAGCAAATAGTTCATTCCATCCACTCCCGTTCCTGGAGTGGTCCTTCATCCTCCATGTCGGGAAAATCCGGAATGGATCCCGCGCAACGGTCCAGAAATACCTTGGCATCCCATGGCTTGGCAGTGTTTGACCAATCACCGGAAGCGTGGCATGAGGTATCGTCGATGCGTTGGCGCCCCAACTTCAACCACAGATAGCCGATAAAATCAAGCACCTCGGCGGCGGCGGCCTCTGGCAGATCGCGGACCTGTTCATGAATCTGATCAATCAAGGTCATGGTTATTCTCCAGTCATTCTGGTGGCCTGTCTCACACACGCTCTCGGATCAATACAGGAACATTGCGGTAAATTTTTTTAGTCAGTTCCGCATCCATTTTGCTCCGAAACACCGGGCAAGTGCGGGTGTTGGGATTGATGAGGCGGATATCCTCAGGCGAGAGGGTGAACTGCCGCTCCCGCTCCAACAAATGTTCCGTGCGGGTGGCGAAACAGAGAAACCGGCTCTCCCGTACTCCGCTTCCCAGGGTGAGCAGGACAAATTTCATCCGGCTGTCCACCGATGGGAAAATCTTTTCCCTATTTTCAAAATCGAGCAGACTGACTAATCGCCCACCCAAGGCCACTGCCTCAAAATAAGCCTTGGTGGAGTGGTCGGTGGCAATGCCGGTGGGGACGATGAATCCGGCGCGCCCGGTGGAAGACGGCAGGTTGAGAAAGAGTTCGGCAAACAGGGCATAGGTATTGACATCCCCGGTGCCGGTCAGGGGAAACCGCCCGCCCAGGCGGCAAAACTGGCTGACCGCCTCAGCCTCCCGCTTGGCGAAGGCGAACTCTTCCGACAAGGCGTAGTGCGCCGGGCTGGCGAGGGGACTGCTCAAGGCCGCAATCAATTTGCGCCGGGCATCGGCATTGGCGGCGCTTGCAATCTCTGAATTGCGGGCGGTGAAAAACTCCTGCTCCTGGAGTTTGATCCGCTCCCACGGCGGATTGCCCAGCACCACGTCAAACCCTCCGCACCAACCCATGGTGTCGTTATCCGCCTTTTCCCCTTTGACCGGGGGATGGAAAACCTCGGGAAACTCCAGGTGCCAATGGAAAAAACGATATTGGGCAGCCAAAGTTTGAATCTTTTCCTTCAACGCATGGGCGACATCGTAGGGATTTTTTTGAATGCGACGAAAAGGTTCCTCGGTGATGGTCGCGCCGAAGAGATCGGTCTTGGGGATCATAAAGGTGGCGCACCACGTATCCGCCAGGAAACGCCCGGAAAGATAACCACTGGAGCGGACATGTTCCGCATACCGCCTTTTCTGTTCCGCCACCTCGCCCAGGGTGTCGCCGGGCAGGGTGTTCAGATTCAACATGGCGGTGGCCAGATCGCCCAGCCGTTGCCAGGGGAAAGTTTCCGTGTTCGGAAGAGAGCCCCCTTTGTTTTGATGCTCAATTTTGTTGCGTTTCTTCAGTGCAGTACAAACCTTCTTATCGTCCCCGGTCAACGGCTTGAAGGCATCGTCGGGAATGCCTGCCTCAATGGCTGCCGGGGTGGCACCTACCAAGGAATCGCCACATTTGATGCGGTGATCCAGAAAGGTTAGCGGCTTGCCCGGTTCCAAAGCCTCAATCCACAAGGCGGTTTTGCATAATTCCACCGACAGGGGATTTTTGTCCACACCATACAGGCAGTGGCGCAGCACCTCCCGCAAGGCATGTTGCCGTTGCTGTTCACCAGGAGTGTCGGAACCCGCCTGTAGCCGTGAAATTTCCGCTGCCAAGCGTCGGGCAGCGGCCAGCAGAAAGTGACCACTGCCGCAGGCCGGATCACAGACCTTGAGGTTGAGAATCGCCCCCACCGGATCGGCGGTGTGGTCCTTCACCGTTCGTTCCAGTACCGGCTCCAGGGCTGACTTGATCAGCTCATTCACCAGTCCATGCGGGGTATAGTAACTGCCGGTGAGCTTGCGCTCCGATCCTTTGCCCCTTTGCTTCTCCTGCTCATCGCCCACAAATCCAAAACGCCAGGGAGATACATGCACATCAATGCGTGGGTGCAGCTCCAACAGGCTTTCGTAGACCGAGCCCAATTCCTCGGTGCCCATATCCCGGTAGTTGATGCGGGAAAGTACCTTGCCGGACTGGAAAAAGCTCAAAGCGTGGATGGCGATCAACAGCCGGGCGTTATCGAGTTGGGCCACATCCAGTCTGGGGCATTGGTCAACATCGAACAGTCCTCCCAAGGCCGGCAGAGCCAAAGGATCCGCCCCGCCCGCCAACCCCCGAAAGGTGACGCCCAGCCCTTGCCACAGGTCGGAATGCCGGTCGTAGTGGCGTTTCCGGAGGGCCTTGTCCCGCAGTCGCGCCAGGGCATACCCCTCCCGATACAGACGTATGGCCTCCAAATCGGCATCGGGGGCATGAAGCAGATGGCGCTCCTCGGCCTTGAAGAGAAACAGCAGTCGGTAGACCAGACGCAACAATTCCTGAAAGAATTCGTTCTCCTTGACCTCCCCGTTTTGCAGTGCCTGGCGCAAGGCCTCGTTGGCCCGGTGCTGTAGAAACCCATTACCCAACTCGCGCAGGGCGGTAGTCACCCCCTGACGCAGATTGGCCAGGGCGCGTTCACCAGTCTCCTGGGCTTGCTTGCGCCAGGACTCCAGGATGCAGTCGGCGGGTTTGTTGTTGCGTGGTTTGATCCGGCTTGCGTGGAAAAGCAACCAGAAGGCGGCAAAATCGGGGTAAAGCTGTTCCTGGAAGATGCGCTCCAGGTCGGCTTCCACGTAAGCGGGCCGGGTAAGACTGGGGTTGTCCCGCAACAGCCGCATTTTCTCGCCGTTGGCTACGAGACCCCACAAACAGGAATCCTCGGCATTGAGGTATTCCTGGATCAAACCATGAGGGGGACGTTTGCGACCCTCATCACCAAAACGAACGTCGGCCTTGTCCAGATCGAATTCACGGGTGGTGAGCAACACCGGAACGGCCTTACCGTACACTCGATGGGTCACGGGGTACTGCCGATCCCCCAAGACGACCAACGAGGAGGGTTCCAAATCCTGGCATCCCAACACATGGGTCAGGAAAGGAACCAACCATTCCTGAATCCCCACCTTGGCGGCGATTCCATCCCGGCGCTCCCGACGAGAGGCGTACTCGGACCATAAGTCCAAACCGATACGCCAATAGCGGCCAATCTCGTCCTTGATGTTGAAAGATTTGGACACCCCATAATCGGCATTGGCCTGATGGGGGGCTGTCAATGCCGCCACCTTCTGGAGAAACTCCGGCGGCAGGATGTTGCCTTCGATTTTAAGCGCGATGAAGCCGTGGTCCTGGTTTCTTTTCATGGCCATTCCCAGGGGTCGATCACGTCCAGGCCAGGAAGAAGAAAATCCTGCCGGTTGCGCGTCACCAGCCGCAGTTCATGATGCAGGGCCGTGGCGGCAAGCAGGCTGTCGATGGCGAGCAACGAACGCCCCGCTTCCCCCAGCAACCGTCCCCAGCGGTCGGCGACCGCCCGGTCCACCGGTAACACCCGTCCGCCAAACCAACCGGAAAGATCGTGTTCCAGCCACAGACGCAACCTCTCCCGCCGAATGCCTGGGGCCAATCGCTCCACTCCTTTGCGAATCTCGCCCAGAGTCAGCACGCTGACGTGAAGACGATGATCCGGCACCTGAGACAACCAACGGAGTACCGCCGGGTTCGGCTCGGTGCGCACCGTTTCCGACAACACATTGGTGTCCAGCAGGTAGCTCACAACGCCACCTGCCGGTCAGTGGAGCGGTCCCGCTCCAGGTCCAGTTCCACCCCGACGAGGGGGGATGCACGCATGAAGGCCACGAAAGAGGAGGCGGGACGGGTCATCCGGTCGAATTCCGCACGGCTGACCAGCACGGCGGACGGTTCCCCATGCACCGTAATCTCCTGGGGACCCTCCAACGCCGCCCGGCGCACCAATTCGCTGAAGCGGGCCTTGGCCTCCTGCAATTGCCATGTGGTCATGGGAACTTCCTCTGTTGAGTAGTTTGACTAGTCTGACTATAATGGATTTTCGACCGATTGTCAGTCTCAAAATGACACCACCGGGGCCAGGACGTAGATACCGATCACATCCACCGGCAGGCAGGCTTTGACATCGTAGCGGATGCCCCTGGCATCGCTGGCCTCCCGCACCCGGCGGTGGTCGAGCAGGAGTTCATCGGCCCGCAAGCGGGCAATCCGACTGAAGTCCAGTTGCAACTTTTCCACCCCCAGTTTGGCGGTTTCAATCATTTGCACCTGCTGGCCCGGCTCCATGTTGCGGGCTGGTTCCAACTGCATGAGGGAGAGGGCATCTCGCTCCGGCACTATCCTGGGAGTGCCGGAACCCTCCACCGCCACCGCCAGACACTCCTCGGAAAGCAACGTCTTTTCGTGAACGTAGCTGTTCCCTGTGCGCCGCTCAATGATCAACTGGCTGCGCAGACGGAGCAAAAAGACCGTGGTGCGCGTTTTAACGTCCCGGGTAAAAATGGCCCCGCAACGGGCCGCCAATTCCAGCTCCTCCTCATCCAGGGCACGTTCGGCCACGTAATCGGCCAGGATGGTCACCAAGGGATGGGAGCGGTGGATGTACGCCACTCCGGAAGGTGCCGGATGGGTAAAGGTGATGCGGATGCTGTCCAACAGATCCACAGAAGCCAGCCGTTCCCGCAATGGAAGCGGCAGATGCCCAAGAGGAAAGCGGAAATGGTTGCGAACAGGTTCCAGGGGGGCTTTCAGACGTTCCGCCATTCTGTGAACAAAGCGGGCCACATCGGTTTCACCACCCAACACATGAACAGCCTTCTCCCATTCGGGAAGCACCTCTTCGGGCTTCAATCGTCGCTGGGCAAAGATGGTCTGGCTCTGTTTGGCCTTTTCCTTGGCACTCTCCCAGGCCATGTCCACTTCCTGCTCTAGATCGTCAAATTGCAAGGAAAGTTGTTTCTTGCCATGAACCAGACTCCCTTCTTTCAGCAGAACCGCCTGCATGATGGCATCCATCACTTTGTTGATGTCCGCAGGCATGGGCACCGAGACTCCAAGTTCCTTGCGGATGCGTTCGGCCTTGCGAAAAATCACTTGAAGCACCGCGCCATCCACCGGGTTGTTCTTTCCGTAGTACATGAGTACCCTTACCTTGGGGGCGGGTTGACCAAACCGGTCCACTCGCCCTTCGCGCTGCTCATGACGAGTGGGGTTCCAAGTCAGGTCATAATGAATCACAGCGTTGAACAGATTTTGGAGATTGATCCCTTCGCTGAGACAATCGGTAGCCACCAACAACCGTTTGTCAAACTCCTTGAGACTCTGGACCTTCTCCTCCCGTTCTTCCGGGGTGAGTTCTCCGGTGACGGCAATCACCTCGACGCCATCTCGCTTGAAAACCACACGCAAGTGTTCCGCCACATAATGGGCTGTGGCAATGTAGCGGCAAAAGATCACCGGCTGAAACCCGTCTGCCACCAATTTTCTCAACTGAACCAGAAGTTCCGACAGTTTAGGATCCTTGATCGGTCCCTTTAATGTTTCAGCCTTTTGGAGCAGTTTGCCAAGCTCCTCCCGATCCTCGATGGTTCCGGCGGGAACGTTTTCATCCTGGCTCAGAATTCCTTCCACATCACCATCCAACACGGTTTCCGCCGCCCGCTTTTCCAGATTGACGATCTGCGTTTCCTCGGGTTCCCCACCGGCGGATTCCAGCCGGGTGCGCAATGCCAAAGCTGCCGCTGCCGGACTGCTGCTGATACAACGGAGCAACGCCAAAGCCGCCCACCAGCTCATACGTTGCTTGAGAATGCTCAAGCCTTCGGCCTGTTTGACCATTTGCCGGGCATATTGCAGGACATCGTCAAACAACTTTTTCCAGTCACCGGTCAGGGCGTATGTGGTCTCTGCCGACTCCCGGTCGGGAAAAACGGTGGAATCCTGCCACTCCCGAATATCGGGTCGGCGCCGCTGCACGAAGTGGCGGGCCAATTCCTCCCGCAATCCCTTGCGGTCGGTAGGGTCGAGGCCTTGAAGTTGCTTGAAATCGGGCCGTAACAGGCCCAGCAGGTTAAAGAATGCCTCTTCGTCGCCACTGTGGGGGGTGGCGGTGAGAAAGAGCATGTGACGGTTTGGGTCGTCGGCCAACCCTTTCAAGAGCTGATAACGCTGATGACGCGCCCCGACATCACCGCGTACCGAGCTATGGGCCTCTTCCACAATGACCAATTCCGGACAGGCACGCAAAAACTCGTCCCGACGCCGATCCGCCTTGATGTAATCCAAGGAAACAATGGTGAAGGGATAGACCTCGAAAATAGACTGACCAGCCATCAACCCCCGTTCCAACCGTCCGGCAGTGCCGGTGCGCACCACTTCCGCCTGAATGTTGAATTTGGTAGCCAGTTCCTGTTGCCATTGTTCACACAGGTGGGGTGGGCAGATCACCGTCATCCGCTCCACCTCGCCACGATCCAGCAGTTCCCGAACGATCAAACCAGCCTCAATGGTCTTGCCAACGCCCACGTCATCCGCAATGAGAAGGCGGACAACCTCCAGCCGCAAGGCCATGAGCAGCGGCACCAACTGATAGGCTCGTGGTTCGACCCCGATATTGCCAAAACTGCGGAACGGTCCAGCCCCGGCCCGAAGCTTGAGGCGCAAGGAGTCCCGCAACAGGAGTGCGGATGTCTGTGAACCTGTCTTGGAAGCATTCGGCAGATTGAAAGTGGCTGCGGTCGGAAGCGTTGGCTCAAGGGGAAGATAGATGGCTGTCGTATCATCCTCGCTACCACCCAGGGGACGAAGCCTGAGAACTTGGTCACGACTTTCCGCAAGCACAACCCATTCCCGGCCACGCGCCCGCACCAAACTCCCGGGCTGGTACGATTCGGTGACGGTCATTGCTTGTTCCCTCGTCCAAAAATGAACCCATGGGCGTGAATCATGGCGGGCCATACCGACTGTTCCTTGGGAAAGCGAACAACGGTAAATCCAGCATCTTGAAGGTTCCGGGTGATCTGGTCGTCAAGCCTTCTCTGAGCTTTGCCCTCGTGGTGCGGACCATCAATGTAGATGAGAGCCTGCTTTTCCGAGTAACCGAAATCAGCCTGGGTATTGAAATCAATGAGCAACGGTTGGGCACGGTCCGGGAGATTGTATCCGTGATCTCTCAGATACAGTAACCATGTCCGCTCCAGAGAAGAAACGGAAGCATTCAGGAGGGACTGCAAGAGGTCACCCAGGGAATGTCCGAACTGCCCTTTCTCCGCTCGACATCTGGTCAGGCGGCAGAGGAGGTCCAGGACCACGGGATTTTTGCGGTCAAGGAGAGCATGTTCTGGTTGGTTATAATAGCTGAGCAGGCATCGGTAACAACCCGCCTCGCAATGGTCGTTGGTATCCGTCAGTTCGCCATGGTTTCGCCACTCTTCTGACTTGGCGCTGAAGTGAAGAATCTCCAGCGCATTCCGGGCCACTTTGCGAACGGCCTCCGGGTCTGTAACCAGACGGGTCAATACACCCGCCCCCCCTTCGGCGGACTCATAATACAGAACGGCATTGCGGCGGCCCCGTTCCGGCATGGGTTCAGCCGCCAATTCACTCTCCTCCAACTGGAAGGTCGCCTCAATGCCCCTTTTGAAAGCATACTGCAGTGTTGCCATGGTCGCATCGTCCATCATTTCCTTGGGTTGCAGAATCATGATGTTGCGACGATCTTCCACATAGGGCGTGATGCGCTGGACAGACTTGGCCTGTTCCAGGGTGTCGTCAACATCCTCTGGAGCTTGTTCATCTTTTGACCAAACACCACTGGTTACATCAATATTGAAACCGAAGATGGACTTTTCCTTTCTGCGTCGCCATCCCAGATTGATCCGCCACAGGGTGGCTGCAGGTCCGTAGCGGATTTCCAGCAAGACATCCTCACCCTCCGAAATTTTCAGGGAAGTGAATCGAGGCAGTCCGTTTTCTTCCGCATAGCGAAAGGTGGTCAAGGTTTCATACCCTTGGCGTTGACGCTCTTCCTCGTCGGAGGTGATGCGCGTTGCCCGTCGGGTGCTGACCTGCTCGATACGGTAGAGACTCACAAGATTGCGACCACCATCCAGAGGAGCTATGCAATTGACGCACAGCTCAAACTCCTTCTGGTCCCCGAAGTGCCCATAACCGCAGGTGGGGCAGAGTCTGGCGATTTGCACCGGAAGAGTGGCCGATGTGGAAACGCTATCCTCATCCTTGATGCCAAGGATGACCTTGCGAACGCGATAGGTGCTGCCCTCATGGTAGATAATGGACTGTGGCCCAAATTCGGATAGACCCAAGAAGCGCGGACGACTGAGGAAGGAGTCCCTCCCCACCTTTTCCTTGCGACCAGGGATAAAAGCCATCAAGGGCAGGCGGGGGAAGTTGTATCCGGGAAGAAATCCTTGACTGGCTAGAAATCGGTAGGTGTAAAAATCGGAATTCATGGTGGCCCTGGAATCCAACAGCAACTCCTGTTGGATCCGAGCTTCGTCATACCGCTGTTTGGCTTCCTTCCGGTCTTTTTCCGTAGCCGCCGCATTCATTTGGACAGCGTGGCTCTTTTCCATTTGCTTGGCCGTCGCCCAGTACAGGGAACGCCAACGTTCAAACCCTTGATTGAACTGTTGAAAGGAGGCTTGAATCGCATTGTTCTGCCATTCCGGCCCATACCATGGAGCAACCTCCCGGGTCAGCTCATTTTCAACCATGGCCAAAATGGCTATGGCCCGCTTGGCTGCGCGTTCACGAACGGCGGGGCGATCCATGAAAGTCGCCAGGTCATCGCGTATCGGCAAGGTATCCGGCTTCTCCAGGTTCAGAACCTCCTTGACCGAGGTTCCCAACTTCTGTTCCGTTTCCGCGAGCCAAACCGAATGCAGGTGGCTTTTGAGCAGCTCCTCGTTGGCCAAGTCAATCATCGGCGGGTTGACGCTACCCGCGACCATGCGGGTGGGATCTGTAAAAAAATATTGATCGTGCGGAGAACGCGCCGCGCAGTAGGTGATCACCAATGCCGGTTGCCCACTGCGTCCTGCCCGACCGCTGCGTTGGGCATAGTTCGCAGGGGTGGGCGGGACATTGCGCATGAAAACGGTATTCAGGGCGGAGATATCCACTCCGAGTTCCATGGTAGGAGAACAGAATAGAACGGGTAACTTGGCGGAACGGAAGAAGTTTTCACGCTCTTCACGGGTGATGTTGTCCACCTGAGCCGTATGCTCACGCGCTTCAAGCTGGTGCAGGAAACGATCCCCGTCTTGCAATTGACCCGCAACATTGAGGTAAAGTGTACGGAAAAATGCGTTGTCGATCTCCTTGAAGCCCTTTGAGACTGGGGATTCTTCAGAGGCTGGGTTCAATGACCATTCGAGGACGCTTGCTCCCACGCGATAGCCTCGGTCGTCAGTACTTAACGCAACCGGCTCAACCAGTCCGTGAACTTCCAGCACCCGAAGCATTCCATCAACCAGCTCGTTGTAGAAATCCTCATCAAATTTTTTCGGAAAATCGGAATTTCCAAACCCCCAAGTGGCTTGGCTCTTCAAAAGGGATCCAAACCGTGACCGATAGGAAATATGAACGGTCGGAAACTCATAGCGGCTCGTTTGTTTCTTCGACCTTGGAATCATGACGGAGGCAGTGACAGGGCGTTCATCTTCGGAAAGCCCCCAAGGTTCCTTGAGGTCTGAAAAACTGCGGTTCCTGACTTGCTCAAGGTAATGCTGGTCCAGGTAAAGGGTCTTGATGGCCAAGCCTCGGCGCATGGTATCGAGTAGCTCCTGTGCCAAGGAGTGACGCAATTCCGGGGACGCTTTAGCCAGCAAAGGGTGACACTGGGACCATTCATCTTGATCGGCTGCGCACTCTTGAAGGGATTGATAGTGAATTTTGAGCAGACGTAGCTGTTCCAAATTAGGATTGGTGATTCGCCATCCACGTCGGAGATCATGGTACAAGCGGTACCCGATGACATCCCGGAGTGTTTTTTCGGTATTGCGGGCTTTGGCCCCCTTGGCTTCAGGATTGGATGAAAAATCTCCAGATTCCAGGCGCAGGTACTCGACAACTCGCTGGGTGAGGACGTCATCTCGCAAGACGCCTTCCGGCTCATTACGGATCGCGGCGAGCAAGGCCCCGCGCAACAGCAGGATTTGGATGAAATCGTTGAAATGACCCGCCTGAAGCGAAGCATCCTGCCTGTTGTCACTGAAACCAAGCAGTTTTCTGGCTTCCTTTCCCAAACACTCCGCCTCTCCCAACAGGTAGCGCAGGGAGACCAGTGTGAGCATGGTCGTGGCGGAACTGCGTCCCTCACTGCTCAAAGAGGACAGTTTTGTCAAATCACTGCGAACGCTGCCGTCATAGCTGACTCCGCATGCCGGGTGAAGGCAAAAGCGGAATGACCCCGGAATATACCACCCTGGCATCCCTTCCGTGCTTGACTCGCCTTTAGTGTTGACTTTGAGATGGGTGGGCTTGTAGCGTCGATAGTAGGATTTGAGGCGTGTCTTTCCATGGTCGAAGTCCAACCACTCTTCAGGGAAGTGTTCTTCAAAGCCGGAAGGATCGAATTGGCCCTCAGGATCCGGCATATAGAAACCGAACTGAACGTCATCCCCCTCATTGGAACGTTCTGATAACTCCCGAGGCGAAATCGCTTTAAGCTGCTTGTTTTCCAACGTTGCCCAAATGGGGAAGTACTCCTGGCCACATTCCCGGCAAAACACAGCGTTATACAAAAGCTTATCCCGTTCACCTGGCTGGAACTGCTGACCATTGACCGTGAGATATCTTCGATGCGCTGGCTCCAGAGTCGAAAACAGATGTCCGGCACCTGCAATGAACTGGTGTAACCTGAATGCAAACAGTGGCTTACCGTTTTCATTCCTGGTATGGAATGCCAGCAAGAGGAAACGAGCAAGATAGGATTCACATTGATCGGCAGAGAGGCCTGTCTCATCAGCCAATGACCCGGCAGCCTGAAGGAGCGTTCGGGGACGGGAGCATCGAACCAGTTTACCGTCAGGCTGTCCATCCTCTTTTTCCAGACCAAGATTGTGTTCAACCCAGATGGCAATCGGATGGCTACGGAGGTCTTCATAGGATGCGATTGCCGGAACACCATCTGTTACCGCTTCTGCAAGCTCCTGTCTGGTTGTGGTGGTACTCGAAGCCGTGGTCCTCTCCAGTGTTTCGGTAATGATATTTTCGGGGCGAACCTTGGAACCAAACAAACGGCTGGCGACCTTTGCAACAACACGGCTCCGATCCGCCACCACGCCTTCGCTGGCCATGGTGGCGGAGGTTCCAACACAAAGCAAGTCGGCGTTGAGCCGCTCACGGACTCGCCTGACCAGCATGGCCACATCCGCACCCTGGCGACCGCGATAGGTATGCAACTCGTCCAGGACCAGGAAGCGCAAACCGGCAGCATGCTTGATGACGGCTTGATCAGCAGGATCATGCCGCGTCATGATCAGCTCAAGCATGACGTAGTTGGTAAGCAGAATGTCCGGTGGAGATGCTGCGATCTTTTGCCGCTCTCCCTGTGATTCCTGGCCAGTATATCGGGCAAACGTCACGGGCTCTTGATCCTGGCCATATCCAGACCGCAGGAATTTATCCAACTCCTCCATCTGGCTATTGCAAAGAGCATTCATGGGGTAAACTACAATTGCGGAGATGCCGGGCTTTTCCTGGCTCAGCTTGTAGCGAAGGACGTGGTCCACGATGGGGATAAAGTATGAGAGAGATTTCCCTGACCCGGTCCCGGTGGTCAGGACGTAGCTTTCACCGCGCTGAGCAATCCGTATGGCTTCTTCCTGGTGCTTATGAACTTTCATCGGGTAGCCCAGAGAGCCTGGGCTTTTTTGAACTCGGAAAACATGACGGCACTCGGAGTGCAGCACGCCTTCGGAAACCAGATCATCAATCCAGCCGCCCGACACGAAGCTTGGGTTAAGCTGAACCAACGGAGCTGGCCAGAAGCGCCCATTCCGATATTCAGCATCCACATGGCTTCGCATGTCCTCAGCCATGATTTTGCTGAAACTGCGGGAGAATTGCTCGTATTCGGAAACAAGTCTTTTCCGAAACTCGAAAACGTCCATCAGAATTCTCTCATCAGGCTGGTTCGTTCGATGTGGACACAATCAAAAGTCAGGCGCAAAATTCCTTTACCTTCACACTATGATACGCCGACGCACCAATGCCACCGCTGCCATGAAACCCGCTGTTGCATAGCAGGCGATCACCGCCAGATGAATACCGATATCACTCGGCATCAAGCCGTTAGCCACCGGTCGCAGCAACGCCACCACATGGGTCAACGGCATCAAGGTCACCAAGGTCTGAATCCAAACCGGCAGAGAATCGACAGGATAAAACACCCCGCAAAAGAGAAACATGGGAGTGGTCACCAGGGTGAAATAGTAAAGGAAAAAATCGTAACTCGGTGAAATAGCGGTCATCACCATGGCCATGGCCCCAAAAGCCAATCCTGAAAAGGCCACGATCGCCAATACCACGAACACCATTTTCCAGGAAAAAGCCCCCAAGGGGAGCCCGACGATAAAAATGGCAATCCCCGAAATCAAGGAGTGCGTCGCCGCCCAGGCGATTTCCCCCGCCACCACATCGGCAACTGTCAACGGGGTCGCCAACATGGCATGAAACGTATACTGTCGGGTCATGCGGGTGAAACCACCGTAGATGGCTTCAAAGGTGGCTGTATTCATGCTGTTGGCGGCAAGGATACCCGAAGCGACATACACCATATAGTCCATGTCGCCTATGGAACCGACAAAACGCCCCAAACCATACCCCAGACCCAGTAAATACAAAAACGGCTCACCCAAACTGCCCGCCAAAGATGCCGGTGCCGTTTTTCTCCACACCATGACGTGCCGCCACCAAACCTGGACAAAACGCCGCGAAGGAAAAACGCCTGCCGTCGTCCACGTAATACCCTTTACCCGCAGCATGGTCACTCCTTAAGCTCATGTCCTGTCAGTCGTAAGAACACATCCTCCAGATTTGCCGGTCGCAACAAGCAGGAATACCCCGATCGCTCCAACACACGCTGGCGCACCGGCTCCAGCCGATCCCCATGCACATACAACGAATCCCCAACCCGTTCCAAACGGCCCGGAAGATCGCCAAACACCTCCAGACTGGAAAAACCTGTCCGGCTCCATATTTCCAATACTTCCGGCTCCACATGCCGGGCAATCAGTTCCTCAGGGCTTCCCTGGTCAAGAATCCGACCATTGTTCAGGATTAACAGCCGATCACACAACCGCGCCGCCTCTTCCATGTAATGGGTCGTCAGCAACAAGGTGACGCCACTCTCTTTCAGTTTGGCCAATCGTTGCCAAATCAAGTGTCGCGCCTGCGGATCGAGACCCGTGGTTGGCTCGTCGAGAATGACCATTTTCGGCTGGGCGATCAGGGCCCTGGCAATCACCAACCGGCGCATCATACCACCTGACAGAATGCGTACCGGCGTAGCACCGCGATCACTCAACTGGGCAAATTCCAGCAACTGATCTATACGCTCCCGACGCAACTCTGCCGTCAAGCCAAAATAGCGACCATAAATCTCCAGGTTTTCCCGAACCGCCAGATCGGGATCCAGATTATTTTCCTGCGGGACAATCCCCAATTGTTGCGCAATCCAAGGATCTTCCGGTACCACATCGCGCCCCAAAACCTCCAAGCGCCCCGAATCCCTCGGGGTCATGCCGACGATCATACGCATCGTGGTACTTTTGCCAGCCCCGTTCGGACCCAGGAAACCAAAACATTCCCCACGGCGAACTTCAAAATCAATCGCATCCACCACCACCCGTTCCCCATAGCGCTTGGCCAGCCGGGATGCAAAAATAATCGTTGGTTGCATGCTCTCGTAAACCTTTAACAGTTGCAGAGCTGAAAAATACCCGTATCTTGGTAGTATGGGCCGTGTTAATCAATGGTCGTCCTGGGAATTTCCATCAACCAATTCCGACAAGACTGGATGCTACACTATGGCCAAACTTCTCAACAGCGCACAAATGCGGGAAACTGACCGGCGGACCATCGAAGAATTGGGTCTGCCCGGTATGGTTCTCATGGAAAATGCCGGTCAGGGGGTGGTGCAAGTCCTGAAAGCCAAACTGACCGATTGGGCGCAACGTCGCGCCCTGATCCTCGCCGGATCCGGTAACAATGGCGGCGATGGCTTCGTGGTAGCACGCCGACTGCTGCAGGATGGCGTCATGACATCGGTCCTGCTTTTTGCACGTGCCAGCACCCTCAAAGGAGACGCCGCTACCAATCACCAAATCTACCGCCGCCTGGGGGGACGCGTGCTGGAAATCGTCGAACCCGAGGACCTCGACACCCTGCCCAGTCGCCTGGGCCACGCGGGAGTCATCATTGACGCCCTATTCGGCACCGGTCTCATGCGTCCCATCACAGGGGTCATCGCCACCGCCATCACCATGGCCAACCAAGCCGGCAAGCCCATTCTCGCCGTCGATATCCCCTCCGGCGTCAACGCCGATAACGGTCGCATCCTGGGCACAGCCATCCAGGCCACCTGGACCGTCACCTTCGCCGCCGAAAAAATCGGTCATCGCCTCTACCCGGGTGCCGAACAATGCGGTGAATTGTTTCTCATCGATATCGGTATCCCCGCCACGTACCTGAACCATCCCCAACATGTCGTCGCCCGCAACCTGCCCCGGGATCTCACCATACCCCCTCGTCCGAAAAACAGCCACAAAGGTCATTTCGGCCACTTGTTCATCATCGCCGGTTCCGTGGGCAAAGAGGGTGCTGCCGCCCTCACCGCCCTGGGGGCGCACGCCGCCGGCCCCGGACTCGTTACCGTTGCCACGCCCGGCGTTGCCCAACCCGTTGTCGCCACCAAACTTTTGGAGGCCATGACCCTTCCCCTGCCCGATGATCGTGTCGCCTGTCTGAGTCCCAAAGCCCTCACCGCACTCCTCAATCACCCTATCCGCCCCGCTGTCGTCGCCATTGGACCCGGCCTCGGCGATGGCGACGGCACCTCAGCCGTTGTCAGAGGCCTCCTGGATCATTGGCCCGATATCCCCCTGGTCATTGATGCCGATGGTCTCAATGCCATGGCCCACGAACCCCAACGAAAATTGCCCGCAAGCCGAACCGCGCCCACCATCCTGACGCCACATCCCGGGGAAATGGCCCGACTCCTGGACCAATCCATCGCCTCCATCCAGGAAGATCGGCTGCATGCCGCAAAAACCCTGGCCATGGAATTCCGCAGTTGGGTCGTTCTCAAGGGAGCCGACAGTATCATTGCCGCCCCCGATGGTCGTCAGTGGATCAACGACAGCGGCAATTCCGGCTTGGCCGCTGGTGGCAGTGGCGACATCCTCACCGGAGTGATCGCCGGACTTCTGGCCAGGGGATGGCCCGTGGAGAGCGCCGTGCGCGCTGGAGTCCATGTCCATGGTCTGGCAGCGGAAGAAGCCGCCACGGCATTCGGAGGGGCGCCGGGGCTCAAAGCTGGCGAACTGCCCCCTTTTCTTCGTCGCGCCATCAACCAACTGGGATGACCGATGGAACAACGATGCTTTGGCGCCACGGGATGCCATCTTTCGGTGTTCACCCTGGGTACCATGCGTTTTCTCAACGGTTGGGATGAACCCCATGATGTCCTACCCGAAGACTCTCTGGAAAATGCCCACGGCATCATCCAGGCAGCCGTCAGGGCCGGTATCAACCACATCGAAACCGCCAGAGGCTACGGTAAAAGCGAACGCCTTATTGGCCGGGTACTCCCGTACCTCGACACACCTCGCAACCAGCTCATGATCACCACCAAAGCCCCACCCACGGAAACAGCCTTGGAAATGCGGCATCAGTTGGACGATTCCCTGGAACGGATGGGATTGGACCGGGTGGACTTGTTCGCCCTGCATGGACTCAACAATCTGGAACGCTTCCAACTGGCCATCCGCCCCGGGGGATGCCTGGCGGCCTTGGAACAGGCACGGAACGAAGGGATGATCGGTGCCATCGGCTTTTCCAGCCATGCACCCCTTCCTTTGCTCCTGGCGATCATGGCCACCAAAGCCTTCGCCTTTGTCAATCTCCATTATAATTTTTTCCGCCAGGAAAATCGCGCCGCTGTCGATTTGGCCGAATCCATGAACATGGGGCTTTTTATCATCTCCCCCAACGAAAAGGGGGGGTTGCTCTACGATCCACCACCCTATTTATCCAAACTCACCCATCCCTTGCACCCGGTCCATTTCAACGAACGCTGGTTGCTCTCGCAACCCCAGGTCCATACCTTGAGCGTGGGTTTAAGCATGCCAGAGCATGTGGATATCCACATGCAATCCCTGAAACACCATCCCTATTGGGGTGCCGACGAACGCCGCATTCAAGCCCATCTGACACAGGCTTTGGCAAAATCCCCGTTACAACGTTGTGGTCCATGCCGCCGTTGCCTGCCCTGCCCGGTCAAAATCGACATACCAACGGTCCTGCGCTTGAAACATTTACAAGACACCCTGGAGATGGGTTCTTTTGCCCGCTTTCGCTATGACATGATGCAACCCGACGATCATTGGATCCCGGGGGCCCGGGGCAATGTGTGTACCCGTTGCGGGGATTGCCTGCCCCGCTGTCCGCAACAATTGAACATTCCCGATCTGATGCACCAAGCTCATCAACAATTTTCCCGATGATCCTGTTTTTTTATGTCCGATGAAGAGACCAAACTCCCCCCTGATCGTGACGCCTTGATCCGTTTCAGTCGATTTAAGTTACACGGACGCAAAAAAGGGATACTCAAGCGCGGCGAAAGCGACTGGCTACCGGGACGCCTGCAACAATTGCAACCCACGTGGGATGTGTCGCGGGATGAAATTTTACATCGATGGGGTGCCAACCCGGAAACCTCCCGGTTATGGTTGGAAATCGGCTTCGGCAACGGTGAAACCCTGACCCATCTGGCAAGCCATTATCCCGAGGATCGCTTTATCGGGGTGGATGTCTTTTTAGAAGGTATTTCCGCTTTGTTACGCCGGATGGAGCGCTGCAACCTCGCCAATATCGCCTTGGAGAGTGGCAACATCGTTGAACTGTTGGCAACAAAAAACATTGTTGGGCTTTTTGATCGGGTGATGATCAACTTTCCCGATCCCTGGCCGAAAAAACGCCACCATAAACGCCGACTGATCCAAAAAGAATTCTTGCATCTCCTGGCCACAGCCATGCGAACGGGAGGTATTCTAACACTCGCCACCGATTGGTCGGAATATGGTGAATGGATGCTGGATCACCTGGAAACCCACCTCTCTTTCAGCAATGTATATGGCCCCCGTCAAGCGGCACCCGAGCCATCCTTCTGGCTGCCGACCCGGTTTCAACAAAAAGGGGAAGCGGCTGGACGCCCTATTTTGCACATTGCTTATCGGCGGATTTGAAGGATATTTTCTTGAAGAAAAAGCAAAGAAAGGTGGGGATTCCTATGGTGTGCAATACAAATAACGACTTACCCATGGTCGAAACGTGACATGGCCAACTTTTCGGGAAAGGCCGCGTTTAACGCCGCATCAATGGCAGGGTTAAGACCACGATGCAGATATTTGAGAGCTTTGCCGTAAACACGGCTCGCCACCAATATAGGGCTGCCATCATTGGCGCTGTTATCAAACACCATGAGAATATCAGCCTGCGGTGCAAACCAAACCAATTCGTTATGTGACCGATTGTGCCGCTCAATGGCCTTGGCCGTCTCTACGTCATGGCCACCTTTCGCGGTACGTTCAGAAACGCGCAGCGGGGATAGTTCCGGCGGATAAAGCGAAATATAGACAAGCCCGATCCTGAAATCGGCGTGCTTTGCAGCCAGAATATCATCTCGATATTTCCGTGATGACAAAACTGTCTCAACCACAAAGCTTCGGTTAACTTTGATGAGATATTCAACCTCCTTGTCAATCTCTATAGCTGCCCGCAGATTAAACCGCAACCAACGCGGGACACGTAGTTTTCTAGCGTCATTCCCGCGAAAGCGGGAATCCAGAAAGTCAGAGAAAGGTGTGTAGATCCCCTGGATCCCCGCTGAAGCCTGCCCTCGCATGCTTTAATCGGGGCGTGGATGACAAGAACTACGAATCCCAAGATAGCTGCGGTTTAAGATCATTTTGCGCGACGTCTGGAAATTTTTTTCGCAATTCAACCGTGAGTTCGTCCGCATTGAATTTTCTTAGACTGCGATGGCCAAGGTCATCTAAAAACTTTCCCGCGAAACTGGATTTTCCTGCGCCGTTTGGTCCGGCAATAATCCACATCCAACGCGCCACGTCCGACCCATATGTATTATAGTTTATCGGATAAATCGGTTTTTGGTGGCTGTCGTGCCATAAGGATTCGGCCAACGGCACCATGTGTTGGAATGCCAAGACTGTCATTTTTGGAAATCTCAGCTTTGGCGACCTTGTCGAACGATTTTTGTGCAAGCGCAATTAAAGCGGCAGCATCATCAAAAACGCTGTCGCCGTCTATTTCAACATCTCTGGTTTTCCGAACCACGCCCATCGTCTCGGTTCTCGTCGAAATCCAATAATGAGATATGATCGCGATTTTTGCCGCAATTTGCAAGCGTAATCATACTTTTTTGGCGCTGATCTCTCTGTTTTCCATAACCAGATATAGGTTATTCACATCAAGTTACGAAAATAGTTTTTTCTCAATCTTGGCCATATTCATATTTGTATAGAATAGATCAGGCTCGTGCTTCAATGCTCTTACCAATATGCTAAAGTTAGGATTAGATGGAGACGTGGAATCAAACATAATTAACCCAATCCCGCAAATCTGACATAGAGAATCCAGTCTGTCTCTGTCATCTCTTGAAAATTGTTGAGGCACAACAAGATAAACTTTATGGCTGAATATCTTGTATGCACAGGCTTGTCCGAATGCGGTTATTAGTTGGTCAGTATTAGTTTTTATTTCAGAAGATACAATTTCGACATTGCCTTTTATTATATCACTACGTTTTGATTCTTTCTTTCCAATCACATCTGGAGTACCCCATTTTTGACCGAAGACATTACCTCCAAGGACATGGGCGTGAGTAACCTCCTCAATTTCATTCTGTAGATAATCAGCAAACGGTTGGTAGAAGTCGGATTCACAATGTTTTTTTATCTCACTATCACAAAAATCACTCTCTTCTATTTCGGAAACAGTATCTTTAATATCTGTATTTTTGGAAAAATCCACGAGACGAAACAAGCCCCTTGCGGGTTTGCAAACCTTTTCTGGGAAAGTTGCATCCAAATCCCAAATTGCTCCACGGATAGTATTATTATTTAAAACAGGGTCTCTTTCAATAATCATATTTTTAAGCTTTGAAAAATTTATTCCTTCTTTATGTTGACCGAGCAACTCCAATGCAATCGACCTTATTTTCTCTGATGTTCCTTTTTGAGATTTGGCCTTGACCATCGTTTCGTCCGTGCCGACTCATTCTGGATTCCCGCTTTCGCG
>JADGCN010000041.1 GCA_015228975.1 Magnetococcales bacterium | reverse complement strand
TGACATGGATAGCCTCTATATTGACTTTTGTGAGACAATTTCTTAGTGCAAACTATTGTATAAAATATCCCGACATATTTCCAGGAATATTATGAAATATCATGAGAAAAATGCGTCTGAACGGAAGGGTTTCTGACGTGGATAAGCCTCTGCGGTGACGTTTACGGACCAGATTTTTATAAAATATAAATATATCAATATGTTGATATGAATTTCAGGCTTTTTATGAAATATCCGGGCAGGATGGAATAAATCAAGAATTTCCTCGACGAACCCCACATCTACCTCATTACCTGGCAGATGATCGCTTCGAGTTCCGGGACTACACACTCCGTACTTGGCATGTTTGCATGGATTATGCATTGATATTCCAAAGATTTCGGTAGACCAACACAGCCAGCCAACGCTCATCCTCACTGCTAATGAAAGCTGTACGCACTTATGCACACACCACTGGCCCAAGTTCTCGAACAGATGGCCACGACGACACCACCGGGGATTCACCTGGGTTTGGAACGGGTGGAAGCACTGCTGCAACGCCTGGGTAATCCACACCGGCAACTTCGGTTCATCCATGTGGCGGGAACCAATGGCAAAGGCTCCACCATCGCTTTTCTGGAAGCGATTCTTTTGGCGCAGGGGATAAGGGTCGGAACCTACACCTCACCCCACTTGGTCCGATTAAACGAAAGGATTCGCATCCAAGGCGTTGAACTCGACGATGCGACCCTGGCCACGGCGTTTGTCAAAATCCTGGAGGCATCCGAAGCAATTCCAACCACCTGGTTTGAAAAGATCACCGTAGCCGCCTTGTGTCTCTTTGCCGAGCATGGACTGACAATAACCAGCGACACCCCTTCCCTGGTATTGCTTGAAACGGGTTTGGGGGGACGGTTGGACGCCACCAATGTCGTTGTTCCCGAAGTTGCCCTGGTCACCGCCCTGGGTCTGGATCACCAGGAATTCCTGGGTGCGGATATCGAAACCATCGCCTGGGAAAAGGCAGGCATCTTCAAAAGTTCGGTGCCAGCCCGCACAAGCTGCACACCCGGTCCGGCTCAGGAGGTACTCATTCGGCACGCCCGTCGCATCGGCGCCCCTTTGCAGCTTCTCGGACATGACTTTTTCTCCATCGTTTCAGAAGCGGATCGTTCCTGGATCTATACCGATGCCCAAGGGCGACTCGAACTCCCACCTCCTGGCCTGGCGGGCCGACATCAATACGAAAACGCCGCCCTGGCAGTGGCCGCCATCCGCGCACTCCATTCCACCTGGAATGTCACACCAGAGGCCATCGCCCGGGGTATTACCCGGGTCAACTGGCCAGGCCGCCTGCAACGGATCGCCACGACCACCCCTCCCCTCCTCCTCGATGGCGCCCACAACCCCCTGGGCATCGTAACCTTGGCCCGGGCACTGGCCGAGGATCCCTGTCCGCCCGCACAACGCACCGTGATTTTTTCCGCATTGAAAGACAAGGATAGCCCCGCCATGATCAAGATTCTGGCGCCACTGGTCGATAAGGTGGTTGTCGTAGCGGTCGGTGGCCTGCGGGGATGTCCGGTTGAGACACTAACGCAGCAATGGCAAAAAGTCGGAAAACGGGTGCGGGTTGCCCCCAATCTTGCGGCAGCCTGGACCCGGGCCCAGGAAATAACGCCTGAAACAGGACAAATTATTATCACAGGTTCATTATATCTGGTAGGAGAGGCCTGTTCCCTGCTAAACTCGCCGTCGCTTTTGTAAATGCGAGGCCTTGCTGTGCAAACAATCGGGGATTTTCTTTTGATATCCGCACCATCAGATACCATTCGTAAAACAATTTCCAGTCGCGCCGCCCAGGTAACCGAAGAGGTACGTTCGCCACGTTCCATGAGCCTGCTGCTTGGCCTGACCGGTCTTTTGGCCATGATGCCCATCCCGGTCGTGGGTGAAGAAACACCTGCGGACGAAAAACCACCGATCGATATCAATGCCGATTCCTTGGATACGGACCGGGATAATGATGGCCTCATCGCCAAGGGCAATGTCCAAATCATCCAGGGCCCCGGCATGCAATTCATGGCCGACGAAGCCCGCTATTCGGGCAAGAGCAAAAAACTGAGTGCTGAAGGTCATGTTCGTCTGCAGCATCAGGGCAACGAGTTTGCAGGGCGAAGTCTGGTCCTGAATACCGATACCCGCATAGGCGAATTGCATGATGTCACAGTAAAGCTTGCCAACAATGGCAGCCAAGGTGGCGCAGAAGAGGTCAGCCTGCTCGGACCCGACCAGTTTATCATGAAACAAGCTTGGTTTACCGAATGCAATTGCGATCCGCCCCCATGGAAAGTCAAAGCCAATGAGATCAGGATCGATGCCGTTGACAAGTCGATGGTGGCATCGGACGCCACCTTTTACGCCGGCGATTTTCCAATCTTTTGGACGCCCTGGTGGGAACAACCCCTGGCCAATCAACGTAAAAGCGGCTTTCTCACCCCCGACTTCCGCACCGCCAGCGGAAATGGTTTTGAATTTGAAGTCCCCTATTATTTCAACCTGGCCCCTGACCATGATCTGACCGTCACACTGCGCCCAATTTCCAACCGGGGTGTCCTGGGGCAGTTGCAGGTTCGCTACCTGGGACAGGGATACCAAGGCTCCGTGCAAACCCAACAGATACGCGATACGCAAACCGAATCCTGGCGCGGTCTGACCACCCTGGATCACACCGACCACCTATGGGGCTGGAAGATTGTCGCCCGGGGTGAATACAGTGAGACCCGTAACTTCATCAACGATTATCACCAGCACTTGGTCGATTCCGCTGCCCACCGTATGGAGTCGCATGTAACCGCCTCAAAAAACACAATCGCCGATGACGGTTTCTCCACCATGCGTCTGGGTGTCCGTTGGAACCAGGACCTGGAAGCCACGAATGATCGTTTTACCGTGCAAAGTCTGCCGTTTGCTGTTTATTCCGATAGCCTTCCCTTGAACAGATTACCGGGGGGTGGTGGCCTGTTTGATGGATTGGATGGCAACCGGTGGCGCCTGCAACGCGAATTTCATGCGGATAATTATTATCAAATGTCCGGCGATGCGGTGCAACGCCTGGATGCCGCCCCCACACTGGAATACTCACGCCCCCTGGGTGTTACCCGTCTCACCTTGCGCGCCCAGGCCCGGGAAACCAGTTACCTGATCCAGGGCGATCCCATGCAGACGGGATTACAGCGTGACGATACCCAACACCGGGAAGCCTCCATGTTCAGCGCCAATCTGGGGACGCGACTTTTCAAGATCTATCCCGGGATCGCCACCCATACCCTGGAACCCAAGGTGGAGGTGGTCGCCAACGCGGCGACCGATCAAACCCTGCTGCCCAATTACGATACGACACAAAGATATTTTGCCTTTTCCAATCTGTTTGGCGATTCCCTGTACTCGGGACTCGACCGGATCAGCGTTGGCCAGCGGGTCAACTACGCCCTGGTCACCCGCTTGATCAATCATGGCGAACAAGAAGCCTTTTGGCAAAACATGGACCTGGGCGTCGGCCAACGTTGGATTCCGGACGATAACAACATTTACCAACAGGGACGCAATTTTTCCCCCATCGTCTCCGCATTGAACGTCACGCTGCGCGGAGGCTGGGAAATCAACGCCGCCAACCGCTTCAATCCCGAGGGACAGCGCATTGAAAACAATTCCTTGCGCCTGGTCAAGCACCAGAACAAAAATGACACCCTATCGCTTGGCTACTATTACAATCAGCCCTCCTACTCGGGAACATTGATGGAAAATGCCGGATCCATGCTGGAAGATGCCGTTGTCAATTCGCATTTTCACTTCAACGACCAATGGTCGTGGAACCAGGAGGCCAACTATTCCTTGTATCAAAGCACCATCAAAAGTTGGAAAACCGGATTTGGCTACGAACATCAATGTTGGGAGTTCACCATTGAAGGGGGCCGCAAATTGGCCAACGATACCATCAACCATGGTGGTGGTTTCATCGGCTTCACCCTGGGTCTGAAGGGAATTGGCGACTATGGTGCCTGAAATCGCAAATCCCGGGTCATGCAAAACTGAAAAACACCACCTTGTAACCAAGTGTGCCGGAATCGCGCTGATGGGTTTTATTGTCTGCTGGCAAACACCTCTGGCGGAAGCTGCTGATCAAAAAGGTGATCTTTCAAGAAAATCAACAGCCAACAAACCTTCCTCTTCTGCGGGAAAACTGACCCGTTCGCTATCCGATCCCGCTTCGGGTGATGCGCCACTCCGGGAAGCAACGTCCGAAGGATCGGTGGACCGGATCGTAGCCATTGTCGAAGCCCAGATCATCAGCGACCAACCTGTACGCCCGCAAATCATCACCTTGTCGGAAGTGGACGATCTGATCAAGCCGACGCTGGACAAAATGCGCAGCAATGGCGAAGATTTCCAACTGGAAGCCCTGCGCAAGCGTGGGTTGGAGGAGTTGATCGTGCGCAAACTGCGCGATCAAAAGGCATCCCAGTTGGGCGTCACGGTAACCGATGACGATGCCAATGAAATCATTGCCCAGGTTGAACGCAAGAACAATCTGCCCCCCGGGGGGCTCCCCGAGGCATTACGTCATGATGGAATCGATTATGAGCGCTATCGGGCGCAATTGTTTGATCAGATCATGGAAAACCGGTTGATCAAACGCGTCATCATGCCCCTCCTGACCGTAACCGATGATGAATTGCATCTCTTGTACAACCAACTGGCCCAGGATCAAAGCCGGGAGGAAGAATTTCATATCGGGCAGATCCTTCTGGAAATTCCATCGGGAGCCTCTTACAGTGAACTGGACCGGGTAAAGGAAAAAGCGGTCGCCTTGCTGCAATCGTTGCGGGAAGGTAAAAGTTTTGCGGCACTGGCCAGCCAATATTCCAACGATCCCTCCGGTTTGGCCGGGGGTGACGCGGGTTGGGTCAAAAAGGCCGACATGCCGGAAAATTTGCAAGAGATCCTCCTGCCCCTCAAAGTGGGTGACATTTCCGATCCCATCCGTTCGCCCCAAGGGTTGCACATTTTCAAGATGATCGATCGGCGCACCAAAGAAACCCCTCACGATCCCCAATCGTCTGCCTATCGCTACAAACTGCGCCACATCCTGATCTCCGTGGGAAACAAGCATGACGACAAGTCAAGCCTGGCAAAAATCAAGGAACTTCAGGACAAGATCAAAGGAGGTGCGGCGTTCGACCAGGTCGCCCGGGAATACTCGGAAGACGATGCCAGCGTTAAAGAAGGTGGCGATCTGGGGTGGATGGAACCGGATGTGATTCTGCCCGCCTTCGCAGCCGCCTTGAAAAACCTTAATAAAGGTCAGATCAGCCAACCCATCAAAAGCCAATTCGGCTGGCATCTCCTTAAGTTGGACGATAAGGAATCGTCCAACCCCAACTCGTTTGAAGCGCAAAAATCGGCCTTGGAACAACGATTGCTCGGCACCAAGGCCAAAGAACGCTATCAACAATGGTTGCGGGATTTGCGGCTGCGCGCCTATGTGGAGTTCCCTTGATAGCGGTCTCCATGGGTGACCCGGTTGGGATAGGACCGGAATTGCTCCTCAAGGGATTTTCGCCGCATCCCCGGCGGGTACATGTGGGGGATCCTCATCTTTTTCGACTCACCGCCAACCATCTCCGTCTCTCTCTGGATATCCGAGTGGTCCCCTCTCCCGAAGAGGCCGCACACCTGCCAGAATCCGTTTTTGCCATCATAGCGCCTCCGGAAACCACGGAAAATATCGTTTCTTTACCTTTTGGCTGCTTTGACACACGCTTTGCCGCAATAACAATTGCCAGCATCCGTGCATGTTGTTCCTTGGCACACCAGGGTCGGGTTCAAGCCATGGTCACGGCTCCGATCAACAAAGGGGTGCTGCACGCCGTTGGTTATCCTTATCCGGGACATACCGAATTACTCGGAGCTTTCGCCCAGGTTTCAAACCCGGTCATGATGTTGACAGGAAAAGGATTACGGGTTGTGCCGTTGACGATTCACCAATCCTTGGCCAGTGTGTCCGCTTCCCTAACCCGGGAAAAACTGGAGCAGACCATCCGGACGACCTGGGAGGCTTTGATTCACGATTTCGGCCTGGCCGCACCACGAATCACCGTTGCCGGTCTCAATCCCCACGCGGGAGAACGGGGTAGTTTCGGTCGGGAAGAAATCGACATCATCCAACCCGTGTGCCAGCATTTGCGTACCATCCTGGGTTCCGGGTTGCAAGGTCCCCTCCCCGCCGACACCCTGTTTCACGATGAAGCCCGGTCACGCTATGATGCCGTCATCCTGATGTACCATGATCAAGCATTGATTCCCCTGAAGATGCTCGCCTTTGGTGAAGCGGTCAACGTCACGTTGGGACTTCCCTTCATTCGTACCAGTGTGGATCATGGTACGGCGTATGACATTGCCGGCCAGGGGATTGCTGACACGCGTTCCTATCATGAGGCCTTACGCCTGGCTGAGGTCATGGCGGGTCATCGTCATTTCTAAACGGGAGCAGCAACGATGCACACCAACCTGAAATTTTTCGCCCTGGCGTTCACCTTGGGATTGGCTGGAGAAGTCGCAGCCGACACCCTCCCCCAATCCGCCCCCAAATCTCCAGGCAAACCGACTCCTGCGCACAAACAGGTCGCAAAACATAAATCCAACAGGGAACCCATAAGCGGCATGGTGTTTGTCAGCGTTTCCGGGGGAACGTTTCAGATGGGGTGTGCCCCGGGTTTTGGCGGTTGCATGAATGAAGAAATACCCTCTCACGAAGTGCGTCTCGCACCCTTTGACATCGGTCAATTCAAGGTCACGCAGGGACAGTGGCGTGCCGTCATGGGGAATGATCCCCCTGGATTATTTTTCAAGAATTGCGGCGCTAACTGCCCGGTTGAAGGCATTTCCTGGTATGAGATTCAAGATTTCATGGCCGTACTCAACAAACAGAGTGGCCATGGGTGTCGCTATCGCCTCCCCACCGAAGCGGAATGGGAATACAGTTGTCGCTCCGGGGGGAATGCGGAACTCTACTGTGGCGGCGACAATGTGGACACCGTGGCCTGGTACCAGGGCAACAGCGGTGGAACGATCCATCCCGTTGGGCAAAAAGTCCCCAATGGCTTGGGACTGTTTGATATGAGCGGCAACACATGGGAGTGGGTCAACGATTGGTACGATGGGGGCTATTACACCTATTCGCCACGGGATAATCCCCAGGGACCAACAAGTGGTACGGCTCTGGTCATCCGTGGTGGCAGTTGGGTCAACGGCGCATCCGCGCTCCGCGCCACCTTTCGCGATGGTGCCGCCCCGGAACGCCGTGGTAACGGTCTCGGCTTTCGTCTGGCACGTACCTGTCCCTGACCAAAAATTACCACACCCCTCCAAGATTCCAAAAAAAATCGACGGGCTATGGACAGTTGTAACGGATTTGTTTACCATTTCGCCGTTGGTTATCGAAACACACAGACCCGACTTTTTTTGGAGTGTTTATGTCTGGACACAGCAAATGGGCCAATATCAAACATCGTAAAGGGGCGCAGGATGCCAAACGGGGCAAGGTTTTTACCAAGCTGATCCGTGAAATCACCGTGTCCGCCCGCATGGGGGGGGGGGATTTCAACTCCAACCCCCGGCTACGTGCTGCACTGGCCGCCGCCAGGGCACAAAACATGTCGAAAGATACCATGGAAAAGGCCATCAAACGCGGTACCGGCGATATGGATGGGATGGAATACCATGAGGTCCGTTACGAAGGGTATGGCCCAGGGGGCGTGGCGGTCATCGTCGATACCCTGACCGACAACAACAATCGTACCGTGGCCGATGTTCGCCATATATTCAGCCGATTCGGCGGTAACCTGGGAACTTCGGGCTGTGTCTCCTACCTGTTCGACCGTAAAGGTCAAATTGTCTTTGAAGATTTTAATGAAGACCTCCTGATGGAAGTGGCCTTGGAAACAGGGGCGGAAGATGTGGTTGTGGATGGCACAACCTGCGAGGTGATCACCAATCCCGATGAATTGGAAACCATCCGGGAAACGTTGATCCAAAAAAAGGTGGGCAAGGTCGTGGAATCGGGAGTGATCATGCGCCCGCAAAATACCGTTACACTGGACGAAAAACATGCCGCATCCATGCTCAAGATGATGGATCGTCTGGAAGATAATGATGATGTCCAACGGGTTTCCGCCAATTTTGACGTGCCCGAGGATGTTATGGAACAACTCGCCCTCGATTGATGATAGAGACATGCGTGTCTTGGGTATTGATCCAGGGATTGCGGTAACGGGCTGGGGAGTCGTTGAATCCCTGGGCGGTAAATATCGCGCCGTGGCGCACGGGTGTATCCGTACCAACCCGGATGCCGGTCTGCCAGCACGTCTGGGGGAAATCGTCACCGGGGTCAACTTGGTCATCGCCAAGTATCAACCCCAATTGGCGGCGGTTGAGGAGATTTTCGTCGCACAAAACCCCTCTTCGGCACTCAAACTGGGACATGCCCGGGGGGCCGCCATAGCCGCAATCAGTCTGGGGGGGATGGATATCTTTGAATATACCGCCTTGCAGGTTAAAAAGGCGGTGGTGGGCTATGGACGGGCGGAAAAACATCAGGTCCAGGAAATGGTCAAAATGCTTTTGGCCATGTCGAAACCAGCCCCCGCCGATGCCGCGGATGCCCTGGCCGCCGCTGTCTGTCATTTGAATCAGGCCCCGTTGCTACGCTTTGCAACATTGAGACCTTCATGATCGCCCTCCTCCAAGGTACGGTGGCAGAAAAAAATACCGACGAGGCCATCATCGATGTTCAAGGGGTCGGCTATCGCGTCTTCATCTCCCTGCTGACCCTGGAAAAACTACCTGACATCGGCCAAGCAACCCGATTGTTCATCCATACCAATGTGCGGGAAGATGCCTTCCATTTGTACGGTTTTTCTTCGACGGATGAAAAGGAATTGTTCAAGCATTTGGTATCTGTCAACGGCATCGGACCAAAACTGGCCATTGCCGTATTGTCGGTATTGACTCCCGCAGCGTTGGTCGCGGCAATCGTTGCGGAAGATCTCCCCGCTTTGGTACGCATACCCGGCATCGGTAAGAAAACCGGGTTACGCATCCTCATGGAATTGAAGGATCGCGTGTCCGTCTTCTCGCACACGCCAACGACCGAGTCACTCCCGGTACCATTCAACGCCACATCCCCTTCACCGCGCCAGTCCATCAAATCGGCTTTGATCAATCTGGGTTACAAGGGCAGTGATGCCGAACGCGCACTGCAATCAGTGCCCGCCGAAGCCTTGGAAAATATTCCACTTGGGATTCGCGCCGCCCTCAAGGTGTTGGCCAAATGAACAACGATACTTTGGCCCCACGACTCCTGGATCGCGAAGAAGAACTGGGTGAAGCCACGGTCGATTCTTCCATCCGCCCCATCCACCTGGAAGATTTTATCGGCCAGAGTGCCTTGAAAACCAATCTTGTGGTATTCCTCCATGCCGCCAAGGGACGTGGCGAACCGTTGGATCATCTCCTATTGCACGGTCCCCCCGGTCTGGGAAAAACCACCATGGCCCGCATCATCGCAACGGAAATGGGGGTTAATCTGCGTTCAACATCAGGCCCGGTGGTGGAAAAGGCGGGTGACTTGGCCGCCCTGCTCACCAACCTGGAACGGGGAGATGTGCTTTTCATCGACGAAATTCATCGACTCAACCCGGTGATCGAGGAAATCCTCTACCCCGCCATGGAAGATGCGCAGCTTGACCTGATGATCGGCGAAGGTCCCTCGGCGCGTTCGGTCAAGATTGATCTCCCCCCATTCACCCTCATTGGTGCCACCACCCGTGCGGGCATGTTGACCAGTCCCCTGCGTGATCGCTTTGGCATTTTGGCCCGCATGGAATTTTATGCCCCAGAAGAGTTGGTCACAATCATTCGCCGATCCGCCGGTATCATGGAGATCGCCATCGAAGAATCGGGTGCTTGGGAAATTGCCCGTCGCGCCCGGGGAACGCCGCGCATCGCCAATCGTCTGCTGCGCCGGGTGCGCGATTTCGCCCAGGTGATGGGCGATGGTCACATCGATCACCGCCTCGCAGAAAAAGCTTTGGGCCACCTGGAAGTGGATCGACTGGGTCTCGATTCCATGGATCGACGTTTGCTAACCGTCATCATCGACAAGTTTGATGGGGGCCCCGTGGGTTTGGATACCCTTGCGGCTGCCATCGGCGAAACCAAAGATACCATTGAGGATATCATCGAACCTTATTTATTGCAGCAAGGATTTCTGGATCGAACCCCACGGGGACGTCGGGTCACCTCGGCCGCCTACAGCCATATGGGTCGCAAACTGAGCAAGGCCCGGTCCCTGGCCATGCAGGAGACTCTCTAAGTGAATCCTTTGACGTTTCAGTGGCCTGTGCGCGTATATTACGAAGATACCGATTCGGGTGGGGTGGTCTACCATTCCATTTATTTGAATTATCTGGAACGCGCCAGGACCGAATGGTTGCGAAGTCTGGGTTTTAACCAATCGCAACTGTCTCAAGATCGGGGTCTGGTATTTGCCGTCAGCCGCATTGACGTCCAATTTTTATCCCCGGCGCGTATGGATGATCAACTCATGATTACATTAACACTGGCCAAAAGGGGGGGAGCCAGCTTACACTTGCAACAAACTATCCACCGGGTTATTGATCATGCCTTGTTGTTGGAGGCCCGGGTGCGGATAGCCATGCTCAATCGCGATTTTAAACCCACGCGTCTGCCTCCTGATATTTTGCCCGTGGGATAAAATGACGATGTAGCGAAAAACAAGGTTAATAAGGTTACCTATTCTGGATCAATCCGAGCACAAGGAAGATAGTCGCACATGAACGAAGCACTAGCCTCGCACGGCGTATTGGATCTGGTATCCCAGGCGGGACCAGTCGTGAAGCTGGTCATGCTCCTCCTGCTTATGTCCTCTGTCGTATCCTGGGCCATCATACTGGACAAATGGCGCCGGTTTCGGCGGATAACCCGTGAGTCGGAAGCTTTTGAAGAGCGATTCTGGAGTGGTGGCAGCGTTGGAAAATTGTACCAAACCGCTGCCGATGAATGGCCGGGTAGCCCCATTGTAGCGGTATTCCTGGCGGGCTTTCGCGAATGGAAACGTTGGGAAGGGGGAAGCGGTACGGGAACCAGGGATCCCGAGGTGGGTGATCTCCTGACCAATGTTCGTCGTTCCATGACCGTCACCTTGAATCGGGAACTGGACTCCATTGGCCAGGGGTTAACCTTTCTGGCGACAGTGGGTTCGACCAGCCCGTTTGTCGGTCTGTTCGGCACGGTGTGGGGCATCATGAACGCCTTTATTGGTCTCGCCGGGGCAAAGAATACCACCTTGACCATGGTGGCTCCGGGTATTGCCGAAGCATTGATCGCCACAGCCATGGGCTTGGTTGCGGCAATTCCGGCGGTGATTGCGTACAACAAATACGCCACGGATCTGCGGCGCTTGCAGCAAAACATGGATAATTTTGGTGCCGAATTCTTGAACATTCTGGAACGCCAAGCGGCACGGCGCATCAGCGGGAGGACACCGCAATGAGCATGGGCGTCAACCTTAACGATAGTGGCGGGCGTGGCGGGCATTCCACCATGAGCGACATCAACGTCACGCCCATGGTCGATATCATGTTGGTGCTGTTGATTATTTTCATGGTTACGGCACCACTCATGACCCAGGGGGTAGAGGTTGATCTACCCAAGGAAACAGCGCAACCCATCTCCACGGACACGGAACCGTTGGTCATTTCGGTACGGGCTGACGGCAAGGTTTTCATTGAAGAGAAGCCTGTCGATCTGGCCAGCCTGGGGGACAAGGTACGGGGCATTCGCGAAGCCAATCCCAAGCTGCCCGTCTATGTTCGGGGCGACAAGGCCTCTGACTATGGTGCGGTCATCAAAGTCATGGCGGCGTTGCAGCGCTCCGGGGTGGACCGCATTGGTCTTATTACGGAAGTGCCTGACACACTATGATGTTGAGCAGAGCCTCCCTGACTTGGTCGATACTTATCCATCTGGCAATCCTGATGGTGGCCTTCTTTGTACCCATGACCAACCTCCGGGACAGCAAACCGCCGGTGATGGCTGTTGATTTGATACAGTTACCACCGGCGAAAAAGGCGCCGCCCCCCAAGACTCCCCCAACGCAGGCCAAGCAGACGACTCGGCCCGAGCCACCGAAGCCTGCGCCGCCCAAGCCGCCTGTCCCCACACCGACTCCCGAACCCATGGCGGTAGAAGAACCACCCCCACCGCCCAAACCGGTTCATCGGGAACCACCGCCGCCCCCCGATGTGGTCAAACCCGTGGTGAAGCCGGAGCCTGTCAAACCGCCACCGGTGGAAAAGCCGTTGCCGAAACCCGAACCCAAGCCAGAGAAGGTGCCGGAACCAGTCAAAGAAGTTCCGGAGGAAAAGCCTTTGATCAAGCCGAAGCCCATCGTTGAGCCCGAACCTAAAAAGAAACCCCCGGAAAAACCGGTCAAGCCCGAGCAGGTTGAGAAAGTAGAAAAACCAACCAAACCCGAAAAGGTTGAGAAAGTAGAAAAACCAACCAAACCCGAAAAGGTTGAAAAAACTGAAAAGCCGACCAAACCTGAAAAGGAGGAGAAGACGGATAAAACGGCAGCGAAAAATGATTCTGCCAAGAAAGCTGAAAAAACAGACGATTCCAACAAGAAGAAACCGGCCCTCGATTTTTCCAAAGCCATTGCCAAGTATGCGGACAAAGTGGAAAAAGAGGTGCCTGCCGAAAGTCAGGATGATAGTCAGGTGGAGCAACCAGAGCCATCGGTTTCACCGACCATTCTGGCCCGGTGGCAGCGCAACATTACCACGACTGTCCGCAATAATTGGAGCAAACCGAATGGTTTGGTAAACGAAAGCAAACTGGAAGTTAAACTCAGGGTCAAGGTTGGTCCAGATGGTTCGTTACTGGATGCCACCATTGAACACTCTTCGGGCAATAAGGGGTTTGATGGATCCGTACTCCGGGCCATCTCCAAGACGCGCACCGTGGATCCCCCCCCTCAGGGTTGTACCGAATGTCGCGAACTGGAGTTTACTTTCAGGCCGATGGAATAACCTTGGATGGACACGCCCCGACCCGTTACGGAGGGACAACGCCGATTTGGCAGGCTTACCGATGCCTACCAATGTACTCATTGTGGCTATTGTCTCCGGGTCTGCCCCACCTATCGGTCGGAAAATACGGAAGCGCAGTCACCGCGGGGTCGGGTATCGATCGTTCTGGCTTTCATGGAGGGTCGCATCTCTCCGAAAGAAACCGGAATGATTCTTTCCAGTTGTCTCGGATGTCGTGCCTGTCACCGGGCCTGCCCCGCCGGTGTTAGTGTCGGCAAGCTGGTTTTGTTATCCCGCACTTATGCCAGAGTCAATAAACCTTGGCCAGTCAAGTTGTTCCATTGGATCACCGACCGGGATTCGCTTTCCCGCCCAGTGGCTCGGACAATCCACTGGTATCAACAATCCCCCTGGCGCAAAACGTTACGCGCCCAAACATGGTTGATGAACAATCGTATGTTGCGACACCTGGACACCCTGATCCCGGAGAATCACCCCGGGATTGAACACACCGAATCGCCAACTCAAGCGCAGGGGGATCCACTCCGGGCGGCCCTCTTGTGCGGCTGCATGGGGCGCCTGTTTTATCCGACAATCCGAACATCCACCACCGCTTTGCTGAATGCCTTGGGTGTGCAGCTTACCGTATTGGAAGGTTTTGGTTGCTGTGGTGCCCCCCACCGGGAAGGCGGGGATCGTCATGCCTTCTTGCGCCAAGCGAGAAAAGTTTTGGATGCCTTTCGCCCCTGGGCCGACAAGGTCGAGATCATCTTGTGCGATTCGGCTACCTGTCGTATCACCGTACTCAGTTACGCCCGAGCCCTGGCCGGTGATCCCAGGTATGCCACCTTGGGCAGACAATTTTCGGAAAAAACGGTTAACATAACCGATTTTTTCTCCCAGCGACTAATCGGACACCCCCCCCCGTTGCCCCATCCCGGTTCCCAACGAATTGCTTTTTTTGATCATTGCCAAACACGCCATGAGTCCGTCATAATGAACGGTCTGCGTAAGCTAAATGCCGCCTTGGGGACGGGATGGATGGAGCTTCCCGCATCGGATCAATGCTGCGGAGCGGGGGGGGATACGATGCTCGCGCACCGGCGTCTCAGCGAACGGATACGGAGTGAAAAACTCAAAGCCATCGAAATGAGCGGCACCGATTGTATCGTTGGGACGAATCCCGGATGTTTGCTAAACATCGAGGCGGGACTCAAGGCCGTGCATAGCCCGGTCATTGTACGCCATTTGGTAGAAATTCTATGGGAATCCTGGAGGTTTGGTAACAAAAAACCCGAAAGCGTTACCAATGCTGAAGAGGGCGGCCCGTAACTCTACCACTCTTGAAGGTGGGTGTTACGGTTTGGCGAGGTGAGCCAGTTACTGCTTTTTCTGGAACGGCGTAATACTTCGTGGGATGGTCTGGTGGTGAAGAGAATTGGTCAGGATAGATTGTGGACATTCTAATTACATCTTTTTTGGTCGCCAGCCTATGCTCCTACCTGATAGTCATCTCTGCGCACCGTTTCCCTTTCACTAAAGATGGTACACTGGGTCCACAAAAAGCCCATCCCTACTCGGTTCCCAGGATCGGCGGCATTGCCATCGTCGCTGGAATGTTTGCCTCCATCGCTCTCCTGACCTTGAAAGGAGACTTCCTGTCCGCAAAACACATGACTGCTTTTATGGGTTGCAGTCTTCTGGTTTTTGGCATCGGACTGCTCGAAGACATCACCAAAAAGGTTGGCGCACGAACACGATTGATCGTGACCATGATTGCAGCTTGCGTTGCCTTTTTCGCCGTCGACGGTGCTTTGTTGCGGCTGGATATCCCCGGGTTGGATGAACTGCTGCTGGCTTTCCCCATACTTTCACTGCTGTGTACCGTTGTGGCCGTGGCCGGCCTGTCCCACTCCCTCAATATCATCGACGGATACAATGGCTTGGCTTCCATGGTTGCCCTGATCGTTCTGTCCGCGCTGGGATACATATGCTATACCCTGAACGATTGGTTTTTGTTTCAGCTTTCGGTTGCCATGGCCGGTTCGGTACTTGGCTTCATCGTTTGGAATTACCCTCACGGCTACCTGCTGGTGGGCGATGGCGGAGCCTATCTCATGGGTTTTGTTATCGGAGAAATTTCTGTGCTGTTGGTCTCCAGACACCCCAACGTCTCCGCCATGTTCCCACTGTTGCTGGTGGCTTACCCGGTTTCGGAAACATTGTTTACCATCTACCGTCGCAAAGTATTGCGTGGTTTGTCGCCGGCTACCCCCGATACCATGCATCTGCACTCCCTGATCTACCACCGTCTGATTCGCACCTATCGCCCCGGCAAAAAATATCGTCGCGACAAAAACCGAATCATCCGTCGTAATTACATGACGTCACCGTACCTGTGGGGGGTGACTATCATGACCACCATCCCGGCCCTGTTCTTTTGGGATAACACCCGACTCTTGTACTGTATTCTGCTTCTTTTCGTCGCATTTTATGTGTGGATGTACCGTCGTATCGTTTTATTCCGGAGCCCGGGGTGGCTCATTCTTGAATTGAGTGAAATCAGTCGACTCAATAAACTTTCAGCCTACGTTGCGAATGCCATCCGAAAGGTCTTCGGCACAACCCCCTCGGAACCGGGAAACCAGACCCATGCCCGGAAAGACATGGCTGATACGAAAATATCCCAAGAAGACGACAGGGCTGCTGATGACGCCTTCTCCGAAACTCTCAACGTTGGAAGTACCCTGGTATACGGTGCCGGGAATAGCGGCAGGCAAATCATCCTGGCCATGCGGCAAAAAAAAGTGAACGGCAAAGTGTTGGCGCTGATTGATGACGATAAGGGCTTGGCGGGTCAAAAGATCCTGGGGGTCAAAATCCACCCACCCGAAATGCTCCCCTACCTCATCGAAAGGAATCGTCCCCAGTCCATCATACTGGCCCTCCCGTCCACCCCCCAGAGTCGGCGTGCCGAAATTTTGCAACATATCGAACCGTTTCATCTCAAAGCCGTTTTTACTCCCGATGTTCATGATTTAACCTACGACAATGCCAAACTTCACCATCTGCGCTCGGTCAGACTGGATGACATGATCGACCGGGATCCCGTTGCCGCTGACCACGCCGCATTCTTTTCTCATATCAATGCGCACTCCCTGTTGGTGACTGGAGCCGGGGGTGCCGTTGGCTCGGAACTGTGCCGCCAACTCATCAAATTGAAACCAAAGCGTCTGGTATTGCTTGATTTTTCCGAAGATGCCCTGGGCTCCATTTTCTTTGATTTGCAAAACAGCATCACAAGCAAGATGGACATCGTCCCCATACTGGGATCCGCCCTGCACTACAAACACATCAAGGAAATCCTCAACGAATACGCCATTCAGATCATTTTTCACGCCGCCTCCTACAAGGTGTCACCCACTTCCGAGCATAATGTCATCCCTTTCATTGAAAACAACATAGTCGGCTTGCATCATGTCATGAAAGCGGTAGCCGAGGCCAAAGTTGAGCAATTTGTCCTTATTTCTTCCAAACATGCGGAAAATCTGCAGGGTGTTCTGGGACGAACGCAACGCTTTGCCGAAATGTTTTTGCAGTCGTTTGCCAAGTCGCAGACCAACGCACGCTTTTCCTGTGTTCGCCTGGGACAAACCATGTCCTGCTCCTTGATGCCACAGTTTCATGAACAGCTTAACCGTAATGAGCCCATTCATATTACCGAACCTTCGGGCATCTGCTACCCTGTTTCTCTTGCCGAGGCAGTCAGCCTGATTCTCCAGGCCGCGGTCATGAGCCGGAGTGGTGAATTGTTCACCCTGAATATGGGAGAACCCAAACGGGTTGTCGATCTGGCCTATCGCATGGCCTATCTTTCGGGCGTTCCCATGCGTAAAGGTAAATATTCCAATGGTAACATTGGGTTGCATTTTACTGGAATCGACGAGGCAAAATTCAACACAACAGATTCCCCTCAAGATATCTTGAAAACAGCTCATCCCATGATCATGTTAGTCCCGGAATGTGAAATTCCCTGGCCGCAAATGAATCAAGCAATGGAGAGCCTTGTCAAATCGTTGGACGATTTTAATAGTGTGGCGGCCAATGAAATCATCCAAAACATCTTGCTTAACAGCAGGAAAAAACTTGTTGATTAAATGGGATAATATTACGATACAAGTAATAATTTTTTTCATTAGTTAAATGTATCAGTACCCTTATAACGGTAACAGGAGTACGCCATGAAACAATCAAATTCCTTGATCATCGCGGCAGCGTTGTTCCTCATTGGTTTTCTTATAGTGAGCGCCATTCCCAATACAGCGGACGCCAAGCGGATGGGCGGAGGAAGTTCGATGGGTTCCCGTGGTTCCAAAACCACCATGGCCCCCAAGCAGGCCGCACCACGCAACACCATGGATCAATCCTCTGCACCCGGCTCGTTTCAGCGTTCTGCCAGTCCCATGGCACCAGCCGGCGCTTCGGGTGGAATGTTTAAAGGAATGGGATCCGGATTCCTTGGCGGTCTGGGTGGATTCATGCTCGGGGGAATGCTGGGATCCATGCTCTTCGGTCATGGTGGAGCAGGTGTCGGAGGTGGTGGTGGCGGTGGCATCGGTTTTCTGGAAATTTTGCTGATCGGAGGGGCAATCTGGTTTGGCTGGCGTTGGTTCAAGCGGCAGCAAGCGCAACAATCCCAAATGGCTTCAGGCTACTCGTTCCCGACGCCGATCCCATCCCAAACCGGCTACTCCGCTCCGCAGCAACATCATGACCAAATGGGTCATCAACGCGAAGGAATGCCCCAGGGGGGATTGCCTCAATCGTTCAGCCTTGGTGGCACTCCCGAGCACCAAGCCGTAGTGGACGAAGTTTCCCAGGGATTGGGACACATTTCCGCCATGGATCCCCAATTCAACGAAGCACAATTCTTGAATGGTGCCAAACTGGCTTTCCAACAATTGCAAAAATCTTGGTGCGAGGGCAATGTCCAATATCTTGCTCCCCTCTTGACCCCTGCCATGTTGCAAAAAATTCAGGGGGATCTTCAAGCCAGGCAAAGCACCGGCCATAAGGATTGCATCGAAAACATCCAGTTCCAAAAAGCTGACATCAGTGAAGCTTGGCAGGAATCGGGTGATGATTGGATTACCGTCAGTTTCCAGGCTTCCATGTTGGAGTACACAACCGATCAACACGGAACTGTCATTGAAGGTGATACCAAAGTTCCTGTAACCATTGAAGAATATTGGACCTTTACCCGCAAAGTGGGAACCAGGGATCCCAATTGGCTATTGTCGGCCATTCAACAACCGGATCAAGCCTTGGTCGCCTGATCATTCACCCTCCCCACCCAACCGCACCCTTCCCCCCGATTCTGCCAAACAGCGCATTCGGGGGGAGGCAATCCCATAGCCGACTCAACCTTGCGGCGGATTGTTTGCAAAGGACTGCCATAAAGCAACCCCCAACTTGACTTCATGAGACCCTATGCTAACCAGAAATCTTTTATTATTTCTGTTTGTTGGAGTACTGTTTCTCGCTTCGTGCCAGATGCTTCCGCCTGCCGGTGAAACACCAGCCACCCCAAGCGTAACAGGCCAGCCCTCAACCAGGCTATTCAGCGGTGCCAATATGGATCCGGTCCCCTGGTCTGAGGTTCAGGAGGTGTTCGCCGGTGACACCAACTTAAAAAACTGGGCATCTGCTTTGGAACAAAGTGCCATCTACTATGGGAAACTGCCTGCAACAACAACGTTTACCTTTGGCAACGAACACGTTGACGCCAAAACCATGCGTCAGGCTGTGAATAAGCTGGCTCATGCCGTCCGCACCTTGAATCCCAAAGAATTGGAAATCTTGTTGACCTCATCCTACCGTTTGTATCAATCCCCGGGTTCTGATCGTGCGGGCAACGTCCTGGTGACCGCCTACTATGAACCCTTATTGCACGGATCATTGAAACGCTCTAAAAAATACCGCTTTCCTTTGTACAAACGTCCCCCTGACCTGGAAGAAGTTAACGTTGCCGATTGGCGCTCCGACCCCAAGGGAAAAAGGGTGATCGGTCGCAAGGTCAAAGGTAAAATGGTCCCCTACTACGACCGTGCCGATATCGATCGCCATAAACGCTTGGAAAAACGCGGTTTGGAGTTGGTTTGGGTGGATAACGAACTGGACGCTTTTTTTCTGCAAGTGCAAGGCTCGGGTCGGGTCCTGTTGGATAACGGGCAAACCATGCGGGTTGGCTATCATTGCACCAATGGCCACCCCTATCGCTCCATCGGCAAGCTTCTTATTGAGGAAAAACAAATTTCCAAAGAAGATATGAGCCTGCCCTCCCTGAGAACCTGGTTGCAACAACACCCCGATCAAATCACGCGGGTGTTTGAGTACAATCCTTCCTATGTGTTTTTCAGAAAAATGAGTGGCGAACCGCAGGGTAACACCGCGGTCCCTTTAACTCCGGGCCGTTCCGTGGCAACGGACCATCGATTGTTTCCCAAGGGGGCACCGGGTCTGCTTAAAACATCGCTACCCATTTTGGCCGCTGATAAAAAAACCGTCACCGGATGGCGCAAGGAGATCCGCTTTGTCGTCAATCAGGACACGGGTGGCGCCATTGCCGGGCCTGGAAGGGTCGATCTGTTCACCGGGTTTGGTGATGAAGCGGAAAGTATCGCTGGAATCATGAAGTCGGAAGGTTCCAGCTTATACTTTATCGCTCCGATCCCGTGATTGCTGATTCTGATCACCCGGGCACCAACTGAAAATAACATGAAACTGTCATTCCCCACTTAAGAGACCTTCTATGCCGCACTCAAACAGCCTGGACGTCCTGGCTTGTAACACATTAAGAATGCTGTCCGTTGATGCTATTGAAAAAGCCAAATCCGGGCATCCGGGCATGGCTTTGGGAGCCGCAACCATGGTACATGTGCTGTGGTCGCGCTTCCTGAAACACGATCCCGGTCACCCGGGTTGGCTCAACCGCGACCGCTTTGTTTTGTCAGCCGGGCACGCTTCCGCACTGTATTATGCTCTCTTGCACCTGTCGGGTTATGACCTTTCTCTCGATGCCATCAAACAATTTCGACAGTTGGGATCGCCGACCGCCGGTCACCCTGAACGTGGCCTCATACCCGGGATCGAAGTAACAACAGGTCCTCTGGGACAAGGATTGGCCATGGGGGTGGGCATGGCCATGGCGGAACAACGACTCGCACGCCAACTCAATGACCGGGCGGGATGGCCCCTGGTGGATCATGATACCTATGTGCTGGTATCCGATGGCGACCTCATGGAGGGAATCGCCCATGAAGCCGTTTCTCTCGCAGGACACCTTAAACTTGGTAAATTGATTTGCCTGTACGATAAAAACAATATCTCCATTGAAGGTCCGACCGACCTGACCTTTACCGAAAACGTTGCCATGGATTTTGCCGCCTGCGGCTGGCACACCATCACGGTAGACGATGGCGAATCGATAGCCAAAATTGAACAGGCCATCCAGCTAGCCCGGAATGAAACGCAGCGACCCAGTTTAATCATCATTCAAACCCATATCGGTTATGGCAGCCCGAAACAGGATTCCCAGGATTGCCACGGCGCTCCCCTGGGCAGCACCGCTGCAACAGCCACCCGGCGTCATTTCAACTGGCCCGAAGAACTTTTTCATGTCCCGGAAGCAGTGCGGCAATTTTGGCAACCAATCCGGGAACGGGGGGAACAATCCCGCAAACAATGGCAGCACCGTTTGGACCAGGGGATGGCAACCAATCCAATTGTCGTCCAGGCCTGTCTGGATCGCCTGCAAGGGCTACCCAATAAAACCTGGAGCCAAACACTGGACGCTATCGCCTTCAAACCGGGTGAATGGGCAACCCGCTCAGTCTCAGGATCCATCCTGAATGCCATGGTCCAGGAATGGCCCTCTCTCTGGGGGGGATCGGCAGACCTTGGCCCTTCGGTCGGCACCGATCTCAACAACGAGCCGGAACGAACCATCCATTTCGGGGTTAGGGAACACGCCATGGGCGCCATAGCCAATGGCATGGCAGCACACGGGGGCATTCTACCTTATTGTGGCACCTTTCTCTCTTTCTCCAATTATATGATTCCCGCCATTCGTTTGGCAGCCCTGATGCAGCTTCGCGTCCTTTACCTTTTTTCTCACGACAGCATTGCCGTGGGCGAAGATGGACCAACCCATCAACCTGTAGAGCATTTGCTCCATTTGCGGTCCATCCCTGGTATGACCGTCTTGAGACCGGGTGATGTCTGGGAAACCAAGCTTGCCTGGAAGTTGGCTCTGGAACTGCCAGGACCTGTCGCCCTGATCCTGACCCGCCAAAAACTACCCTGGATTGATGAAGAACCGGTTGCCGTCCAGAAAGGGGCCTACATTCGCCGTGACTGCGTTGGTGATCCCGAACTCATCCTGATCACGAGTGGGTCGGAACTATCCCTTGTTTCAGCCTGTCATCAAGAACTGACAAACCAGGGGTTTCGGGTACGGTTGGTCTCCTTTCCATCATGGGAATTGTTTGCCAAACAGGATAAGGAGTACCAGGATGCGGTTTTGCCCCCCAAGGTGACCCGCCGTCTGGCGGTCGAAGCCGCCTCCCCCATGGGTTGGCACCAATGGGTTGGGTTGCAAGGTCACATCATTGCCGTCAACCACTATGGTATCTCGGGACCCTTTGAAGAAGTTCTACACCATTTCGGGTTTTCCAAGAACGCGATTATGCAAACCGCCCATGCCATGCTACAGGACAGATAATTCCATGGCACTAACAACCGGATCTACCTTGTATGAGCTAATCCTATGATACGACACATTATTCTTATCATTGCTCTATTTTTCGCTTTGCCCGCATCGTCCATGGCTATTGAGGCCGGTGACTATGCCCGGGTCCATTGGAAAGGAAAATGGTATGACGCCGAAGTATTGGAGACCTCGGGGACTCGGCTACGCATACATTACCGAGGATATGATAATAGTTGGGATGAATGGGTCACGATGGATCGGGTAGCCATTCAGGTTCTTTGGAAAGGAAAATGGTACAAAGCAAACGCCATTCGGTCTGAGGAAGGAGAGGTATTGATCCATTATGATGGCTACGACAAAAGCTGGGATGAATGGGTAACACTGGACCGAATTCGCAGTAATTAATGCCAATTCCTTAAAATGACAAAGCCCCGGATATCCGGGGCTTTGCTATTGTACTCAGGAACACATTCTTAAAGCACAACCAATCCCTACTTCCAACCAGCTTCTTTCTCACAAGCGGCCATTTCCGTCGGATGGGTCTTTTCCCAAGCGGAGACGGACAACGTCTCGCTCTCAGGCATCTTGGCGGTCATGCAGGTGCAATACTTGCTGACGACATCGGGGCTGGCACCCTCACGGGCATTGTCCTTCATGCACTTCGCGATCCATTGGATATCATCCGCTTGACCGGCAAAGGCCAAACCACCTGCCATGAACACACCAACAAAAGCTGCGAGAGCTGTTTTCATTTTCATCAGAGATCCTCCGCTCAAAGTCGTTTATAATGTTGGGCCGATTCTACATTAACTTCCAAATTTTTCCAGAATGAATAATTATCCAAACCTAACAATATTTGCTTGACTTTTTTTCTTCCGAAACTCATTAAGATTTTGTTAACATCAGGTAGCCAACAAGCCGAGGTCGGCCTGCGGGAGGGGCCGAACCTGACCCCTCCCGTTATTGCAGGGACCGCTCATTCAAACTCGATCAAAACCTGGTCTGCCTCTACCTTGCTACCCGCTTTGACCATAATTTCCTTGACACGTTTGCCATCATGCTCGGAACGCAGGATATTTTCCATTTTCATCGCTTCCAGAACACAAAGCACCTGGCCGGCGATGACGGTTTGACCGACACCGACCAATACCTTAAGCACCGCCCCCGGCATGGGAGAGAGTACGAATCGGCTGGTATCCGGTGGTTTTTTGCGCAGCATGTGGCGCGCCAGGGCATGATGCCGCGGAGTACGCGCCACAGCGGTCACGGTACGGCCACCGTGCGAAAGCAGATGCCCCTCGTCCAACCGCCGAACCCGGAATGTACATGCCTGATGATGAATCACCAAGGTCGCCAAACCGGTTCCAACCTGGTATTCGTGGGTTACCACCACCGGATCCTCATGACCAAAGGAGACCAACAGGTGCCCCCGTTTGCGTTCGATGGTCAGTTGCAACTCCTCCCGATCCACCGTCACCACCAAGTCCTGAATCGACGCCAATTCCTGGTACATGGCCGACTCGGCCAACATGATCACCCCTGCCGCCACCGCAAAAGCTTTTGTACCTTCTTCAGTGGGCTCGGCACCGTGGAAACCATCGGGAAACACTTCGCTGATAAAGGCTGTGGTAATATCACCGCTGATAAAATGCGGATGCCGAATGATGGTATTCAACAGGTCAATGTTATGGTCAGGGCCACGGATTAAAAATTCGTCCAGGGCATATTCCATGTGAAACATCGACTCTTCCCGATTACGTCCCCAGGTAATGAGCTTGCAGATCATGGGGTCATAAAACATCGACACCTCCCCCCCTTCAAACACCCCGGAATCGACGCGAATACGGGCATCCTCGTGGGGAGGGCGATAGTAAACCAGCCGCCCGGTGGAAGGCATGAAATTGCGATAGGGATTCTCAGCATAAATCCGGCACTCCATCGCCCACCCCCGGAGTTTGACATCCTCCTGGGTTATGCTCAAACGCTCTCCCCGGGCCACGCGGATCATCTGCTCCACCAGATCCAACCCGGTAATCATTTCGGTGATGGGGTGTTCCACCTGCAAACGGGTATTCATTTCCAGGAAATAAAACCCCTTATCAGCCCCGACGACGAACTCCACCGTCCCTACTGAGTAATAGTCAACCGCCTTGGCCAGCATGACCGCCTGCTCACCCATCGCTCGACGCATGGCGGGATCTACAAACGTCGAAGGGGCTTCTTCGATCACTTTTTGGTTACGCCGCTGCACGCTGCATTCCCGCTCGTTCAGCCACACGGCATTGCCATGTTTGTCCAATAGAACCTGGATTTCGATATGGCGCGGCTTTTCGATAAATTTTTCGATGAACAGCCGATCATCCTTGAAATAGGCCCGTCCTTCGTTGGAGCAGGTTTCGTAGGCCTCCCGGGCCTCCTGATCGTTATAGGCAACCCGCATCCCCTTGCCACCACCACCAGCAGACGCCTTGACCATCACCGGATAGCCCACCTGTCTGGCAATTTCCACGGCATGATCGGCGTTTTCGATCACGCCATCGAATCCCGGAATGGTATTGACACCCGCTTTTTTGGCTAGGCGCTTCGACTCAATTTTGTCCCCCATGGCCTTCATGGAGTTGACACCCGGGCCGATGAACGTGACGCCACGCTCCTCCAAAGCCCGACA
>JADGCN010000040.1 GCA_015228975.1 Magnetococcales bacterium | reverse complement strand
ATTTTTTCAATAACAAGCAGATCGAAGAATTCTTAGGTTAATGTAAGGCACCACCCAACACCCTCCTATGAGAAAAATGGCAGGCACGGTTTTACTTGTCAATATATATTTGCACAATGTTTTAAAAAAGCTATTATACAGTATATCAAGGTAATATAATATACCATTAGCATCAATTTTGTCGTTACCGCATCAGAGTATGACCTGCACCCCAATCGCTGAAAAATGAGTTCCCTATGCCAGACAAACCGGGTATCCTCCGCTCGATAACGCCGTGAACAGGAGAAATCGCCATGACGCATGCTGTAACCTTTGACGATGTCTGGAAAATGTTCCAGGAAACCGACCAGCAGATCAAGGAAGTTTCCGCTCAAATGAAAGAAACCGACCGTCAATTCCAAGACATGGTCCGGGAAGACCGTGAGCGAAGAGCGGAACTCGACCGTAAATTCCAGGATACCGACCGTAAATTTCAGGATACCGACCGTAAATTTCAGGATACCGACCGTAAATTTCAGGATACCGATCGTAAATTTCAGGATACCGATCGTAAATTCCAGGATACTGACCGTGAGATCAAGGAGGTTTGGCAACAGATTAAAGAAGTTTCCGCGCAAATGCGGGAGACCGACCGCAAGGTCAAGGAGGTCAGTCAGCAGATTGGTAACCTGGGTAGTCGCTGGGGTGAATTTGTCGAGGGAATTGTATCCCCCGCCTGTGAGGCCCTGTTTACAGCGCGCGGCATAGAAGTGCGTGAGGTTCATCCACGGGTCAAAGCGAAACTACCCGGCAACCGTCACCTGGAAATTGATTTACTGGCGGTTAACGGCGATGTAGTTATTCCCATTGAGGTCAAGAGCCGTTTGCGTGTGGAAGATGTGCGGGATTTCATCCGACGCCTGGGAGAACTGAAAGAGTTTATGCCACGCTATGCTGACGCCCGGGTGGTGGGAGCGGTGGCTGGTATTGTGGTAGATGAAGGAGTGGACCGTCACGCTATGAATGAAGGGCTGTTCGTCATCGTCCAGTCCGGCGACAGCGTCAAGTTGGCCAATGACGAAACTTTCGTGCCTCGCACATGGTAAACTGTGGGCCATACACCGTAGAACGATGCGTCCAGGGCGATGTTGCAGGTCAGTTATTGCAAGGTTCCCCTCCCCCCGGTCCCCCGCAAAAGCTTCGTAAGTACGCCTTAATCTTCCGAGTCGTTTATTACAGTGAACCACCGATGGCATAGGGCGAGGGCGAGGGTCCGCGATTGGAGTAGGTATATCCCATAAAGTGACCTTTGGTAGCGATGAGGGCCATGCGGGCTTGGTCGAGTATGGGGATCTCAACCTCTTCCATGTTTTGAAACCCACACATTTCCATCCAACTGAGTACCGCCTTACGGGATGGCAAATGGGATACGTTGGCTTGGATGGATAGGGATTGACCCTGATCTGGAGCTAGCAAGCTTGGAATCAAACGGTTATCATCATCCCCGACTCGGAGACACAATTGCGATTTTGGCCATAAAATTTCCACACAATTATAATGTTTCAACTGCGGATGCCTGGTCAGGGATGTTTCCAGAACCAGTAAACCGCCTGGGCTGAGGAGGTTAAACAAGCGTTTCAGAAACCTCAATTGTTCCGGGTTGTGATACAGTACCCCGGTACACCATATCAGATCAAATTGCCCCAGATCAGCCACCTCCTGAGGGGTAAGGTAAACCAGGTTACCCTCACGGTAGGTTTTCTTCTGGCAAGCAATTTCATGGAACCAGGCCGGCAGTTTTTCCCGTGGGGTTCGAAAAGCCGATGTAACGTTCAGCGTATAATCCGAGGGAATATCCATGATAAGGAAAGATTCAGGTGCCAGAGAAGCCAAGCGATGAGTATCCTTACCATCCTTGGGTCCAATTTCCAGAATTTTTTTACCGTGCAAATTGGGTAATTTACGGGTCAGAGCTTGAAAAATGACTACGCGATAATTGGGCTCATCGTATGGCGTGAGCAACCCAATTTTTTCCAACAGGGGCCTGACAGCTTTTTTAATCGATCGAAGCATGGCATTCCTTCATGGCAATTGGTAACAACGACTTGGCCCTATTGGCCCCGAGCCACCCTTTTGTCACTTTAAGTTTCGATATGTCAAGCCGGATCGGGTATCGAAGTGGAAAAATCTGGGAAGCGGAGGAAAACCTCAAGCAACCCTTGGAGTCATGATCATGTCTCAAGAAAATCTTGCCGAAGAGTTGGTCCACCTTGACCAGATGCATGTATGGCACCCGTTCACCCAGGAGGCCACCTCCCCGCCCCCTGTTCCCATTGTTTCCGCTTCTGGAGTCTGGTTGCAGGGTGCTGATGGGAAACGTATCATGGATTTGATTTCATCCTGGTGGCTTTCCGTACATGGACATGCCCATCCCCATATCGCCCGGGCCATCGCCGAGCAAGCGCAAAGACTGGAACATGTCATTTTCGCTGGTTTCACCCACGAACCCGCAGTACGTCTGGCGCAACGATTGACCCAACTGTTACCCCAAGGCCTCAATCGGGTTTTTTATTCCGATAATGGTTCGACCGCCGTTGAGGTTGCCCTGAAAATGGCCATCCAATACCACCGGAATCAAGGTCAAAAACGTCTGCGTATCGCGGTTCTCGAAGGGGGGTACCACGGGGATACCGTTGGTGCCATGTCCCTGGGCCGTTCCTCAGGTTTTTTCGATGCTTTCAACGATTATCTGTTCCAGGTGGACACCCTTCCGTTTCCGGCTACCTGGGAAGGTGATGACTTGGTAGAGACCAACGAAGAAAAAGCCTTGGCAGCCGTGGATGGCTACTTGCATGACTTTGGATCGGAGCTGGCGGGAATCATCCTGGAACCGTTGGTCCAGGGAGCCGCTGGAATGCGCATGTGCCGCCCCCTTTTCCTGCAAAGGTTGACACAAAAGATACGCCAGGCAGGGGGACTGATTATTCTTGATGAGGTCATGACCGGCTTTGGGCGTACCGGGACGTTATTTGCCTGCGAAAAGGCTGGGGTTACCCCCGATCTGATCTGTCTCTCCAAAGGATTGACCGGCGGTTTCATGCCCATGGCCGTCACTGTATGCAGGAACGCAATTTACGAGGCTTTCTTGGGTGAAACCTTCGACCGCGCCCTGGCCCATGGCCACTCCTATACTGCAAACCCACTGGGTTGTGCCGCCGCTCTGGCCTCTTTGGACCTTTTTGCCACCGGCCAACCCCTGCAACAGGCACGCACCCTGGAAACCATCCACCGGCAACGTTTACAGACCCTCAGCACCCACCCCCGGATCAGCAAACCACGCTGTACGGGAATCATCGCCGCCCTGAACGTAACCGGCACCGGGGGAGCGGGGTACAGCGCTGCCATCGGACAAAAATTAAAGGCTTTCTTTCTGGAACGGGGACTGCTCATCCGCCCCCTGGGAGATTGCATTTACCTGTTGCCACCCTATTGCCTGACCGAAGAAGAGCTGCATATCGCCTGGGATGGCATTACCGCAGCTTTGGAATCGCTCGGGTAGCCCCCTTGCCCGGTAACACTCGGCATTCAAAGTGACTGGTGATCATTTTTTTCATGGCCCTGGCCAATACGGCGGTGGCAGAATCGGACCAAGCAAGCCGGAGTATCAACGCGAAAGTGGCGGAACTGGCAGACGCCCTGGACTTAGGATCCAGTGCCTTCGGGCGTGGGGGTTCAAATCCCCCCTTTCGCACCATGATTGGCTGCAATCTTCAACCATGCCTGTACTGCTTCAAGGGATCAAACCCGTATCTCGACCAGGGTGATATCATCACTTTGAATGTCGGAGCCGGTATGAAGCGCAAGCTGGTTGAGCAACCCTTCCAGGGGGGCCTCTTCGATAGCCGCCGACTTCAAGAACGTCTCCAATTTTTCGCCACCGAACATCTCCTGGTGACTGCCCTTGGCCTCGGTAATACCATCGGAATAAACATACAATCGGTCGCCCGGCTCCAAGCCATGGACAGTTTCTGCATCGGCAATATTCAATGAAATCGTTACCCCCAAAGGCGGCATCAAGGATGGAAACCGGCCCACCACCTGACCCCTTCGAAACAGAAAGGCCTCGGGAATAGCCGCATTCCACAACGTAACCTTCTGACGTGTTGCCGAAATTTCCAACAATAAAGCCGCAAAAAAAATCCCTGTGGGGAGTCGCTTAAAAAGTTGGGCATTGATCATGGAGATGATGGCGAGCCCTGGGACTTCTCGGGCAGCTTGTTCGTGAAGAATGTAGGTTACCAAAGGGCCACCGATAGCCGCTGGCAGGCCATGACCCGTAAAATCCCCCAGTAAGACCAACTGTCGTCCCTGTGGCGTAAAGACTGACAAAAGCATGTCACCGGCGGTCTGTTCCACCGGGGCGATGAGGTGGCGCAGGAACCGTTCATCCAACGCATCCGCACCGCGCATTTTAATGATGATATTTTCAATCAGCTCACGTTCATACATCAGGTCTTGATTGTTTTTTTTCAGAGCCCTGGACATGAATCGCAATTCCAGGTGCGTTTTGATCCGCGCCTGGACGATGGGAATACTGAACGGCTTGGTGATATAGTCGACGGCCCCGAGTTTCAGTCCCTCTATTTCGTCCGCCTCCTCAGACCTGGCGGTAACAAAAATGACGGGAATATCACTGGTTTCTTTATTAGCTTTCAACCGCCGACAGACTTCATACCCATCCATTCCGGGCATCATGATATCCAAGAGGACCAAATCGGGATACGGCGGAACCAAAGCCGCTTTGAGGGCGATCTGACCGTTGGGGGCTGGTCGAACGGTATATTCCTGAATCAACGCCCCTTTAAGGACATCGATATTCTCAGGTGTGTCGTCCACGACCAAAATGATGGGACGCCTCCCCACGACAGACGACATAGGATCTTCCTTAACCGACCGGAACGGAACAAACCAACCAACAAGGTTATGCATATTCCGAGCCAATTATCTGGATCCGCATGTCTGTTCGGGTATTACGTCCACCAACACATCAGCACCCTGCGCCCGCTGATGGCATCCGGTTCCAAAAGCGGGCGCACCAAGGTTTTTCCTCCTCTTAAAGCGAGGCAAAGAAAACCGTAAAGATTGGTAGCAGGTCACTTCGATAGCAATCCTCCATTTGGCAAAGGCATCAGCAATCACTACCTTTCCATGTCGTTTTCCATGGAGCGGGCAAGGGCTGAAATACGTAAAAATACACTCTTTGGCGGTAGAACAAACTTTGGCGGTCATGGCGTCCTGAGGGTTCTATCGTCCATTCCGCAACGAAACATGAGAACAAAATCAACTCTGTATTATCGAATTCCAATACAATTCATATTTACATAAAATATTGATTTATAATTAATTATTGTAAACACGCACAGTCAATCATCCTGAAATATCCAACAAAAAATCAACCAACCATCGAAACAATCAACCAACTTCGACTCAAATTGGTTGATTTTTATTTTGGAAAAAAAATGTCTTGACTTGAACAACCCGTTTATACTTAAATGGTCCTTGGCGAACAGACTCACAAAAGCGGCATGATCTGACGGTTTAAATAAAAATAAACTTGGCCCTCCAGAGGGTGGCCGAGCGTCCCTGCCTGCCGTACTGGAGTCCAGGTCGAGAGAGGAACCGACCCATGCCACTCACCCTTGCCTCAAATATTATTTCCCTGTCCGTACAACGCGGCATCAGCAAAACCAGCCAAGCCTTAGGTCAAAGCTACCTGCGCCTGTCAACGGGACTGCGTGTCAACTCTGCTGCCGATGATCCGTCAGGAGTCGGCATAGCCGCACGCCTGACCGCCAAAATCGGAGGCCTGTCTCAGGCTTCAAAAAATGTAAATGATGGAATCTCCCTGACGCAGATAGGCGATACAGCCCTGTCAGAGACCGTCAACGCCCTGCAAAGAATTCGCGACTTGGCCGTGGCAGCCAAAACCACGACGGCCACCTCAGGGGATCGCGCCTCCATGCAGACCGAGGTCAATTTGATGATTTCGGAAATCAATCGTATTGCCGGCACCACCAAGTTCAATGGCTATACGATCATCGATGCGACAACGAAAACCTTCTCTTTCCAAATTGGGCCCGATGGGGGCAATACTTTGCAAATGACCGTCAAGGGTGCCAGTGCGGGACAGTTGGGATTCGGCGTAGCCACGACATCCGCAGTGGTCAGCGGAGCCACGGCAACCACTTATGCCAGCAAAACCATTCAGCTCGTTGATAGTGCGCTGGACAGCGTCTCGTCCATACGCGCAACTCTGGGTGGGGCACAGACCCGGTTTTTGTCCATCATCAACCAGATCAGTGGTATGTCTGATGCTTACACGTCAGCCAAATCGTCGATCATGGATGCCAACGTTGCCACGGAAACCGCTAATTTAACGCGCAACAACATCCTGCAACAGGCGGGCATTGCTGTGCTGGCCCAGGCCAATCTTCAGCCGCAAACGTTGCTCCAACTCCTGAGAAACCCTTGAAATATTTTCAGAAGGATCGTGGGATCACCTGTAATCCCACGATCCTTCTGGCTTACTGCGCAATAAAATGACCGGATTCGGCTATTTCGTTTCTCGATGCAACGAACTTGAAGGCGCATGCTTGTCGCTGCTGACAGGTTTGCCCGCCGTGACACAAAAATAACTGTTTGGATCCAGGATACGCCGGGCTACCCGTTGGACATCCGCAGCACTCACCCCGCGAATACGGTCTGGCCAGAGACGCACATAGTCCAGCCCCCGACGATAATAACCAATGGCGCCCCAGATGGATGCCTGCTTTTTCAGGGTGTCGAAGTTAAGGGCGAACGATCCGGTCAGATAGCGCTTCACATCAGCCAATTCTTCATCTCCGATGCCGTCCTCGACCAAGCGGGTCATCTCCTTGCGGATCAACCTGATTGCTTCCGCAGACGATTCAGTTTTGGTTTTCATGGAGATCACAAAAGGTCCCCGCGCTTCCAATGGCATGAAAGTGGCGTGGACTCCATAGGTCAAACCCCGTTTTTCGCGAATCTCTTCATGTAAACGACTGGTCAATCCCGGGCCACCAAAGACTTGCGTCATCACCACCATGGGATAATAATCCGGGTCCTCCCGGTCCATGGCGACCACCCCCATCTCAATGGCGGTCTGGAGAATTGTCATGGGGATCGTAACCACTTTTCCCGGACCCTCCGACGACACCCGGGGAATCGCCCCATGCGGCGTTGGGCGGGGATCCACATCCCCCAGGTAGCGTTCCAAAATGGTTTTAAGCGTCTCCTCGGTCACGTCCCCGGCCACCGCCAAGACCATTTGTGGCGCCCGGAAACTTTTGACGTGAAACTGTCTGACATCATTTCGTGTAACCCGCGCCATGCCCGCCAATGTACCCGATGGGGGGTGGCTGTATGGATGCCCCCGATATATCAGATCGTACAGCCGCATAGCGGCGCGCCAACTGGCGTGTTCCTGATTTTGTTTCAGATTAACGATGGACTCCTGGAGCCCCCGTTCAAAATCATGGGTCGCGAAGCGCGGCTGGGTCAACCGCAAAGCCATCAGACGTACGGCCTCCTCGACATGCCCCGCCAGCGTCGTCAGGCCGACCTCCAGGGTATCCCTTTTGGCATCACCGTTCATGACAATGCCATAATAATCGAGTCGATCACGAAACGACTCTGCGTCCATGTCCCCCGCCCCCTCATTGAACATCCAGGCGGTCATGAAGGCCACACCCTCTTTACCCACGGGATCAAAAACGGATCCACCCCGTGTCAACAAGCGCATTTCCACCATGGGATGGGCATGATTTTCCAACAGGTAAACCCGAATACCATTCCTGGTCTGGAAAAACCGCGCCTCGGTCAACGCTGCGGACTCGGATTCGGAGATCGGAGCCCAACCCATCAGCCATGCCATTCCCGCAATGATCCACCATTTCATGGCATTAAAACCCCCACAACGGCTTTTTCCCGGGACAGGTAGCGCCGCATGACATCACGAATCTGCAAGCCGGTCACTTCCTGGACCTTTTCCGGGTAGTGTTCCACAACCGCCCGCCAATCGAGACCGTTGATCGCCAATCGACCTATCATTCCAGCCAAATGGTCAACGGAATCCATGGCATAAATCCGATCCGCCAACAGACCATTCTTGGCCCGCTGCAACTCCAATTCGCTGACCACTTCTTCCATCATGGCACCCAGTTCCGACAGAACCGCCCCTTCCAATTCCGCCACGGGGAGACCATCACGGGGCTCAAGGGAAATTTCAAAGGATTCCGGACCCAAGGATGTCCCCCCATACTGCGTCTGCACCGAGACCGCCTTTTTTTGTTCCACGACAATTCGGCGATACAACCGGCCCGATCCCCCCCCACCCAGTACTGCCGCCAATACGTCCAAAGGATAAACGTCTTCGGTACGGCCAAAGGTAAGGGATGGAACCAACCAGGCCACATGCAAAACCGATCCCATCGCCTCTTTGTCCTGCTCCATCAGGCGACGCCCCCCAACCACATTCTGATCCTTCGGTAACCGTACCCTTTTATTCCCGCCACCCGATGGCAGCGCCCCGAAATAGCGATGGATCAACGCCCTGGCGCGAACGAAATCCACATCCCCGACAACCAGCAAAACGGCATTATCCGGAGTATAGTGGGTGTAATACCAAGCCTCCAGATCCTGTACCGTATAGTTTACGATATCCCGCATCGAGCCGATGACGGACCGACCGTAGGGATGATCCTGGAAGAGGTGTTGCTTGAATTTTTCAAAGAATCGGCCCTGGGGATTCGATTCGAAGCGGGTGCGCCGTTCCTCACGCACCACCAAGTTTTCCGAACGAAATTTTTCGGGGTCCAAAACCAGGTTGTGCATGCGATCCGCCTCCAGTTCAAGGGCGAGATCCAGTTGGTCGGAGGAGAGTTTGGACCAATAATCGGTATAATCCCAGGATGTGGAGGCGTTGTCCTCGCCGCCATTGCGGGCGATAATGCGGCTGTACTCGCCCGCTGGCACGCTCTGAGTACCACGGAACATCATATGTTCCAGCATGTGGGACAGCCCGGTTTTGCCTTCTTTTTCGTCGATGCCCCCCACCTGATACCACACCTGGGTCACCACCACCGGGGCTTTGGCTTCGTTGACCAGGATAACGCGCAAGCCGTTATCCAACACCCAATCCTCAGCCTCCAAGGCCCGTGCATCCCCCCCCCAGAGCAGGAGAAGGGTGAAGAGAACACCGACGAAGCGTGCGGTCAAACCATCAACGCACTTTGACGGGCGCTTCCATCCAACCTGGCAAATTTTCTTTTTCATTGCGGGAGAGACCTTCATTGTCCTGGTGGACCGTCGGGATGGAGAAAGGCAGTTTGGGATCGCCCCCTTCCCTCGCGGCGTTGCCCCCTGGTTTCCCCCCCCCTTTTTTTCCAACCGCATCGGGATTGACCCAGGCATCCGCCGCCCGTTCCGAGTCCTGCTTGACATTTTTGGCATCCGGATTGGGCAATTCGCTTAAATCAGGTGGAATCTCCAATGGTTCCCGAGTAGCAACCCGACTTGGATCCAGGTTATCCTTTTCCCACGGCAAAGCAATGGTACTCGAACACCCGCTCAACAACCCACATCCAACCACGAACGTCAGAAGCAATCGGTCGCTAATCATGCCGCCTCCTTATCTTCAGGGTTCAGAAAATAGTCCAAGAGAAGCATACCCACCCCCACCGATATGGCACTATCCGCCAGGTTGAACACCGGAAAGGAGTAATCGTACCAATGGACATAAATGAAATCGACCACCTTTCCCAGACGAATCCGGTCCACAAGGTTACCCAGGGCCCCGCCCAGGATGAAGGCCATGCCGGCGATGAGCAAACCATTCACCGTACGTCCGAGGGCGATGACAATGACCACCACCGCTGTTACAGCCACCCCGCCAAGGATCAGGTGCCGCCACAAGGGGGTCATGTTTTGAAACATGCCAAAAGCAGCGCCAACGTTATGGACCAAAACCAGATCGAAAAAATTTTCCCACACAAGGACACGCCGACCAAAGGCCAGTTGTTGCACCGCCACCCACTTGGACCATTGATCCAACACCAGCACCCCGAATGCCAGAGGGATACCGATAAAAAGTCCTTTTTTGCCACGGCCCCAGGAGATCATGAAGCCAACCCTTGAATCACCTGGGCACAACGGGGGCACAGCTCTTGGCCACCCTCCCCGGTCACATCATCACCCCAATTCCAACACCGCTGACACTTCAAGCCGCCAGAGCGCGCCACTTCCACGTGCAACCCTTGCAAACCGTTACCCCGGGGCGACGCCGGATCATCCTGCGCGACGATTTCAACCCCGGCAACGAGTAACAATCTGGCCAATCCGTTAAAAGATTTAAGGAAATCGAACCATTCCCCATGGGCCACGAACCGCACCCCGGCCTCCATGAACGATCCGATCACTTTGTCATTGCGCAAACCTTCCAACAGGCGATAGACCTCGGTCCGCACCTCGCGAAACCTGCGCCACCGTTCCGCCAGTTCCTCGTTGCGCCATTCGGGATGATCGGCTGGGAAAGGTTCCAGATGGACCGATGTGCCCTTTTTTTCCTCCATGTGTTGCCAGATTTCGTCGGCGGTAAAGGATAAGATCGGTGCCATCAAACGAACCAGAGCCTGCAATACGTGCCATAAAACCATTTGCGCCGAACGCCGCGACACGGAATCGGGAGCATCGCAATACAAGCGATCTTTCAGGATATCCAAGTAAAAGGCCCCCATATCCACGGCGCAAAAATAATGCAAATCCTGGTAAACACGGTGGAATGCATAATCGTTGTATGCCGTTTTAACTTGCTGTATCAACACTGCCAGACGGTCCAGCGCCCACCGATCCAGCTCGGCCATTTGTTCCACAGAGACGCCATGCCTTTCGGGGGAGAACCCGTGGAGATTACCCAACAAGTAACGCATGGTGTTGCGGATACGTCGATAACTATCGGCCAACCCTTTGAGAATTTCGTCGGAGATGCGAATATCACCGGCATAATCTTCGGCGCTCACCCACATTCTCAGGATGTCGGCACCGTATTGTTTGATCACCTTGTCGGGTGCGATCACATTGCCCAATGATTTGGACATTTTGCGCCCACGGCCATCGACCACGAATCCGTGGGTCAAAACCGCCTTGTAGGGCGCTGCCCCACGCGTTCCCACACTGGCGAGCAGACTGGAATGAAACCAGCCACGATGCTGGTCCGACCCTTCCAGATAAAGATCCGCTGGCCACCGAAGACCCCAGGCGTCCTGGCGCGGATTATCCAGCACCGCCGCCTGGGTCACCCCCGAATCGAACCAAACATCGAGAATATCCGATTCTTTATGCAGGGTTTGACCACCGCACTTGGGGCAGGAGAATCCCTTGGGCAGGAACTCTTCCGCACTCTTTTCAAACCAGACATCGGCGCTCCCCTGCTCCACCGCCGCCGCTATGGTCGCAATCACCTCAGCCGTGGTCACCATGGCACCGCAGCCGCCACAGGTGATCACCGTGATCGGAACACCCCAGGCCCGCTGCCGGGAGACGCACCAGTCGGGGCGGTTGTGAACCATGTTGAAGATACGATCCTCACCCCAGGTGGGTATCCAACGGGTGGCTCGTATGGCCTGCAAGGCGCGCTGCCGTAAATCGTTCGTCTCCATGGAAATGAACCATTGGGGCGTGGCACGGATGATCACCGGGTTGTGGCAGCGCCAACAATGGGGATAACTGTGTTGCAGGGGGGCACGCTGCAACAAACCGCCAATCTGTCGCAAATGGTCGATGATCCGTTCGTTGGCGGCAAAAATAAACTCTCCGGCAAACAGTGGCGTCTCGGGTTTAAAACGCCCCCGATCATCCACCGGGTTGAAGGCGGGCAAACCATAGCGCAAACCCACATCATGATCTTCGTGCCCATGACCCGGGGCGATGTGGACACACCCCGAACCCGCCTCCAAGGTGACATGATCACCCAAAACGATCGGGGCATCCTGATCGAGCCAGGGATGGCGGAAACGTCGCCCTTCCAACGAAGCACCGGGAAAGCGGGCCAATACCGCCACGTGTTCCCGTGCAACACCGATGGCATCCACCACCCCCTCCCACAATCCTTCGGCGACGATGACAACCTCCCCCCGCTTCAGATTGTCATGACCGCAAGGATCCAAAATTTCCAACGCGACGTACATCAGCTGGGGATGCACCGCCACCGCCAGATTGGCGGGCAAAGTCCAGGCTGTCGTCGTCCAAATCACCACGGCAATGTTTGACCGACCCTCGAGTTCCGGTGCCACATCCGCTAAAGAGACACCCGCCGCCAGTTGAAAGGCAACGAATATCGCCTGAGAGGTATGATCCTGGTATTCCACCTCCGCTTCCGCCAATGCCGTCACGTCATGGACGCACCAATAGACCGGCTTCAACCCTTTGTACAGCCCGCCATTGGCCAGAAATTTTCCCAATTCCCGAACGATATCGGCCTCAAAGGCATAATCCATGGTGCGATAGGGCTTGTCCCAATGACCGATCACCCCCAGACGGACGAATTCTTTTTTTTGCACCTCGACCCAATGGTGCGCATAGTCGCGACACCGCCGGCGAAAGGTTACGGTATCCACCGAATCCCTGGCGATCCCCTCCCCTTTCAACTCTTGCTCCACCTTGGTCTCGATGGGCAATCCGTGGCAATCCCAACCCGGGATATAGTTGGCGTCAAACCCCATCATTTGCCGCGATTTGACGATGATATCCTTAAGCACCTTGTTGATGGCGTGCCCCATGTGCAGATGGCCGTTGGCATAGGGGGGACCGTCATGCAGAATGAACGTTGGTCGGCCAGCCGCCTGCTGTCGAAGCCGCTGATAAAGATTCATCTCCTGCCACCGTTGCAACATGTCCGGCTCCCGCGCCGGCAGGTTGGCCCGCATGGCAAATCCGGTCTGGGGTAAAAATACCGTATCCTTGTAATCCACGGCTCATCAGGCTCCTTAAGCCTTACAAAAGGTTTGGGGCGGAAAAATGGTCCAAAGCAACCTGGCAATCTTGGGCGATTTGATTTTTCAGGGCGTCCAAACTGGCAAATTTTTCTTCGGGACGGAGATATTTTAAAAATTTGACCCGCAACCATTGGCGGTACAAATCGCCCTGGTAGTCGAACAAATGGGTTTCCAAACTGACCCAACTTTGCCCAAAAGTGGGATTATGGCCCAAATTGGCCACCCCCGGCATCCAGCGACCCGCCACCCGGCACTGGACCACCCAAACCCCCTTCAAGGGGTGTAACATATTGTTGACGCGGATATTGGCGGTGGGAAAGCCCAAGACCCGGCCCCGTTTGGCCCCGGGCAGCACCCGCCCTTCCATCTCGAAGGGTCGCCCCAGCATGGTACCTGCCCGCTCCATATCCCCTCGTTGGACGGCTTCTCTTATTTTCGAGGAAGATATAACCGTATCGCCCATTCGTTCCAAAGGTTGTCCATGCACGCCAAAGCCATACCGATCACCCAGATGACGCAACGTTTCCAGATTGCCTGCACCCCCTGCGCCAAAACGAAAATTTTCCCCCACCAACACTTCGCATACGCCGAGACCCTGAACCAGATAGCGTTCGACAAATGTCGCCGCCGGCAACATGGCCAGCTCGCGGTTAAAACGCAGCACACAGACTGCATCCACCCCCAATTCCCGCAACTGGCGCGCCTTGGCCCGAAGGGTGGTGATGCGCGCCAATCGCTCACCGGTACCCAAGAACTGTCTGGGATGGGGTTCAAAGGTGATCACCACCCTGGGGGCATCCCGATGTTGGCGCGACAATAATTCCAGCCGGGCGAAAATGGCTTGGTGACCGGAATGAACACCGTCAAAATTGCCAATGGTTACCACAGCATTGGTAAACCTTGGAATGATATTGACCTTTCCGCGGATGATGTACATCGATCCCCATACCAATTCAAAGCCGGATACTTTAGAAAGTCACCTGCGGCAAGCCCTGGCAACCTTGACACCTGGAAAACCTGAAAGAAAGCTACCGGATGCCAAGGTTGCCGTCAACTCGCGATCAATGGCCCAAAATGAGCTTTTCACACGGGAATCGGTCAAAAAACTGGAAATTCCCGTCTTGTGTCTCTATCCTTCACGGTTTCAAAGGGATGATCTCTTTCGAGTCCCCCCTCCACACTGCGCGGAGATTTGTACCATGCTCAACGTTTTGCGCAAAGGCGCCAATACCTTCATTGTCAAACTGCTACTGGCTTTCATCGCCTTGAGCTTCATGGTCTGGGGGGTCGGCGATTACGTCAACAATCGCAGCAATGAACCCTTCGTTGAAGCCAAACGCTGGTCCATCGGCCCCAGGGAATTCGCCATTGCCTACGACAATGAATTCCAGCGGCTGCGCCAGCGCTTTGGCAACGCCCTGGATAAAAAAACGGCTGAAAGCATGGGCCTGAAACAAAAGACCCTCAACGCCATGATCAATCGCAACCTTCTTTTGGCCAAAAGCCGGGAGTGGCGTCTGACCGTCTCCAACGAATCCCTGCGCACAATCATTGCCAACACCGAGGCTTTTCAAAACGATGGCAAATTTGATCCGCAACGCTATGAAGTGGTTTTGCAAAATAATCGCATATCCCCGCGTGATTATGAGCAAAAATTAAAGACGGATCTGGTTGCGGCCCAAGTCAAGGAGATGCTCTCGGAACCCTTGTTCATCCCCAATCTGCTCATAGAGGATGTCTACGACCTTGATAATGAAAAACGGAGCGTCGACATTCTGACCCTTCCTTTCGAGGCGTTTCACGGCAGCATCCAGCCCAATGATGACGAATTGACCGCCTACCTGGAAAAAAATCGCGATCACTATCACTCCCCCGTCCAGGTTCGTTTGGCTTATCTCGTGCTCAGTGCCGACAGCCTCAAAGGATCGGTCAGCGTTGCCGATGCCGAAACTGACGAATATTACAACGAACACAAAGAGGAATACCGTCAGGAGGAAAAGCGCCAGGCACGGCATATCTTGTTCAAGATCGGCAGCGGCGTCACGGAAGATCAGGCCCGGGAAAAGGCCAAAGCGGCCCTGGGTCGCATTGAAAAGGGGGAGTCCTTTGAAGCGGTTGCACGCGAACTCTCCGAGGATGTATCGGCCTCCCAGGGTGGCGATCTGGGGATCATCGTCAAGGGGATGATGATCAAACCGTTTGAGGACGCCGTTTTTGCTCAACCCGCCAACAGCATTTCACCCCCGGTACTGACCCCCTTTGGCATCCACCTGATTCGGGTTGATGCCATTTTTCCCGCTGCAATGCGCCCCGAACAAGAGGTCAAAGCGGAAATCAAAACGTTACTCACCGACAAAAAAGCCATGGACTTGGTTTATGAGCGCTCCTCCGTCCTGGAAGATCAAGTTTTCTCATCGGGTGACCTGAAGGCTATCGCTCAAGACCTGAATCTGCGCTACAAGGAAACAGAACTTTTCAGCCGCAATGATGCCGACAAACTGGAGGCCATTGAACAAGAAACCAAATTCCTTGATGCCGCCTTTGCCACCACCAAGGGGGAATTGAGTCCGGTCATTGAATTGCCAGAAGGACGTTTTTGCGTCCTCAAGATCCTTGACCGCAATGAACCACGACCATTAACGTTGGCCGAAGCCAAAGAACAACTCCTCAAGAATTACAGGCAGGAAAAGTCTACCGCCATGGCACAGGAACAGATGGAGGCCATCAAAAAAGACTTGGCGCAAGGAACCCCCTGGGACAAGGTGATCACTGCCCACCCCGCTCTGAAAAAGGAAACACTGACAGCGTTTCAGCGCGTTGGGCAAACGCCGAAGATGGACCCGGCTGTCCGCACCTCCGCTTTCAAACTCACCTTGGAAAACCCCGTGTTTCGTACCATCATCGAAACCCCCACCGGTCTGTCAATGATGCGTCTCACCAACATTGAAAAAGCGGATAGCGGCAAATTGACGGAACAGGAACGGAAAAAAATAGCACTCCATTTCAAAGAGGTTCTGGGAGTGGAGCAATTGACCGCCTATCTTGATGGCCTTTGGCAAACGTCGGCCATCCGCATCAACTATAAAATGCTGGATTCGTTCTAACCCTTATGAAGCCTGGACATTTTCCCACCATCCCCATCGTCGAATCCCAAAGCGGGCGCGTTGTCGGCAGCTTTTGTTCCACTTTGGACGCCGTTTCGGAGGAAGAATTGGCACTGATGGCGCAAATCCGCCACCTGTCGAGCCAGGCCAAGGATATTAAAAACCAATTGAAAGCGACTGTGTCCGAGGAGGAAAGATCACGATTACAACAACGCCTCCAGGAGTTGCGTTCCCTGGCAACGCCGTTGCAGGAACAATTGAAACAAGCCACCCATGAAAAGAATGTGCGCCTGGGACATGCCACTCTCCCTGTCGATGACCTTGCATCCCATTCTTCCCATTCACATCCCCCCAGCAAGGATCGCTTATGAAACTGGCCGCCATCGATTGCGGTTCCAACGCTGTCCGTCTTTTGATTTCCAACGTCTTTGAAGTTGGGGAATGGCAACCGTTCATCCGCAAAGCTGACCTTTACCGGGTTCCGGTACGCCTGGGTGAAGACGCCTTTGTGCGCGGTATGATCTCCAAGGAAAGAACAAAAGATTTCATCCATGCCATGACCGCTTTCAAAGCCCTCATGGCCGCCTGTCATGTGGACGATTATCTGGCATGCGCCACCTCAGCCATGCGCACCGCCGAAAACGGACACGATCTGATCAAACAGGTCCGACACGAAGTCGGATTGGATATCCAAATCATCGATGGGTCCAAGGAGGCGGAACTCATCGCCCTCAACCGCCTTGATGGGCGCTTCTTGACAGGAAATTTTTTGTATATTGATGTCGGTGGCGGCAGTACCGAACTGTCGCTCTACCAGGATGGTAAACTGAAGGCATCGAAATCCTTCAAGATCGGCACCATTCGCATCAAGGAAGGCCTGGTTTCGGAAAAAAGATGGCTCACCATGAAGCAATGGATCAAAGAAAATTGCCACGCCCTCACCCCCATCTCCGCCATCGGCTCCGGAGGTAATATCAACAAATTGTTTTCCCTGAGCAACAGCAGGCCGGATAAACCCGTCTCCTTGAAGCGCATCCTGCAACTGCACCAGGAGTTGTCCCAGTTGAGCATCGAAGAGCGCATGGTGAAACTGGGACTGAAACCCGATCGCGCCGATGTCATCGTCCCCGCCGGGCAGGTCTATACCAATATTTTGCTATGGAGCAATATCCAGCAAATTTTCGTACCGCAAATCGGCCTGTCAGATGGTTTGATCCACGCCCTGTACCAAAAAAAGCTGCAGGCGAAAACTGCATGATTTTTTTTGCTTGAGATATTCCGTCAACTTCCGCAGCACGTCATCCAGTTCAAAGCCAGAATGGAGCCGGAAACCTGCTGAATACCAAAATTTTTGTCGGCAAAACGGGCTTCACCCGCCTGCAATGCCGCATCCATGGAATCGTGGAACTCAATCAATTCCCCGCGACGCAAAATCACCCAACGCCCCGCATGTTCCTTGAGCAGCTCGGGTAACATGTCCATGAAGGCGGCATAATTTTCGTCCATCTCTTCGTCGCCCGACACAACACACGGCCCCATGGTATACCTCCTATCGTTAATCCGTCAGGAAATCGGCCAATTTCCTACCACTGACAAGCAGTGCGGTGAATTCCTCGGCGGACAACGGTTTGCTGAAATAATATCCCTGCATTTCATCGCATCCCTCCATGCGCAAAAAATTCAGTTGTTCTGCGGTCTCCACCCCTTCCGCAACTACAGTCAACTTTAAACTTTTGGCCATGGCGATGATGGCGTTGATGATTGAAGCATCATCGGAATCAAAGGTTAAATCGCGCACAAAAGATTGATCAATTTTTAAAGTATGGATGGGAAACCGTTTCAAGTAGCTGAGGGAGGAATAGCCGGTTCCAAAATCATCCACCGCGATAAACAGCCCCAGAGAACGCAGACGGGTCATCGTGACGATGACCGATTCCACGTTATCCATCACCATACTTTCGGTGATTTCCAATTCCAGGAGCTGCGGCGTCAATCCGGTTTGCTGGAGAATCATCCGTACCCGATCGAACAGGTCACGCTGACGAAATTGTCGCACCGACAGATTGACCGCCATACGCAACCGATCAAAACCGGCGTCCCGCCAGACACGGTTTTGCATGCAAGCGGTTTTCAAGATCCATTCGCCCAAAGGCAGGATCAGACCGGTCTCTTCGGCGACGGGAATGAATTCCCCGGGGGACACCATGCCCCCATCGGGTGGCAGCCAACGCACCAGCGCTTCCATACCCACCACCTGCCCCGTTGCCAAAGAGACCTTGGGCTGGTAGTACAAAACGAACTCCTCCCGCTCCAAAGCCAAGCGCATGTTTCTTTCCAACTTCAAGCGCCGATTCGCCTGCTCACCCATGGTGGCCTGGTAGAACGTACAGGTATCCCGTCCGGTAATCTTGGCGCGGTTCAAGGCCATGTCGGCATTCTTGATCAGGGTTACGGCATCCTCGCCATCGTCCGGAAACAAGGTAATACCCGTACTGGCCGTCAAAAACAGTTTGTGTTCTTCGATGATGAACGGTTCCACCAGGGCGCTGTTGATTTTGCGTGACACCAGTACCGCGTCTTGATTGTTGCGTATTTCACGCATGATGAATCCAAACGAATCCCCCGCCAGCCGACTCAGGGTATCACCTTCGCGTATGAACGTCTTCAGGCGGGATGAGACCTCCTTCAGCAACCGATCCCCCAGTTGATGCCCCAGGGAATTGTTGATTTTTTTAAAATGGTCCAATCCAAGAAAAATAATTAATACTTTGCCATCGTTACGTTGGGCATTCAGGACGGCTTGGTTAAGGCGGTCCATGAACAAATCGCGATTGGGCAACCCGGTCAGCGTATCGTGATAGGTTTTGAAATGCAGTTCCTTCTGACTGGCGCGAATTTCAGTTAAATCATGGAAGATGGAAATGAAATTGGCGATTTCCCCGGCGCGATTGCGGATAACGATGATGGTTTCCCACTGGGGATAGGCCTCGCCACTTTTTTTGCGATTCCAAACTTCACCCCGCCATATCCCTTCCCTCATCAGGGATTCCCACAATTGATCGTGAAACTCAAGATCTTCTTCGCTACCCCGCAAACTTTTCATGGGATTGCCGATCACCTCAATGGGCTCATGTCCGGTGATCCGGGTAAACGCGGGGTTGACATTGCGAATCACCCCTTTGTCATCGGTGACAATCACCCCCTCGACGGCATTTTCCAGAACTTTGGTGGCGATGCGCATATGCTCATGCACCTCGTTCATGGCCTCATCAAATACCGAGGTGGCCGTTTTCAATCGATCTTCCGCAGCTCGGGTGTCGGTGATGTCATGAACCGTTCCCACAATCACGCGGGCACCATTGCCGGGATCACGGCTGCTTTCACAAAGGACGTGGACCACACGAACCTTTCCGTCGATGCGCATGATGCGGCATTCCAGGTTCGCACGTTGCTCAGTAACCGCCAACCGGTTCAAAACGGACTCCATCCGCTTGCGATCCTCGGTGTGAATCCTATCAAAAAACACATTCACATCGATGGCTTCCGCCCTTTTTCGCAGGCCAAGAATGGCAAACATTTCGTCAGAGAAATCGATGCGACCGGTTTCCTGGTTCCATTCCCAGTTGCCAAAATGGGCGATGGCCTGCGCCCGTTTCAGGCTTTCCCGATCTTTCTTCAGGTGCGTGGCCAAATGCTCAATGGTCCGCAAATCGCGGTAAGCGCGCAGGGCGGAAGTGATGGCTGTAATTAATTTTTGACTGGTGAGTTCGGTTTTTTCCCGATAATCATTGATATCATACTGAGAAATCACCTCAGGTTCCGGGGCTTGACCGGCTTGGCCAGTACGCAAAATAATCCGTACAAAACCGTTTTTCAGCGCCTGCCGGACATGATGCACCACTTCCAGACCAGCCTGATCGGTTTCCATGACCACATCGAGCAACAAAACTGCGATATCATCGTGTTGGGCGAGAAGATCACGGGCTTCCCTGCCCGAATAGCCGCTGATCACCTCGATGCCGCAGCCATCGAATCGCAACCCGCGCAAAACCATCCTGGTCAGTTGGTGGACATCGGGTTCATCGTCAACGACCAAAATTTTCCAGTCGGTACGATCTGTCGCCAAGCGTGTCGACAACCGATCTTCGTTGAACAATCCTTCATCAACAAAGAGCTCATCAACAGCGAGGCCAATGTCGGATTTTTGATTCACCTTGAGCCATTATCCCGATAGAAACGAGGATGAAGCCAAACCCGCTCCCAGTTTATAATCGACTGAAGTCAACCCGCAACGCACGTAACCCATATCTTAAACCGCAACCGACACGGGAAACGTAGTTTTCCAGTGTCATTCCCGCCCCCGATTCAAGCATTCGAGGGCAGGCTTAAGCGGGAATCCAGAAAGTCAGGGGAGGTAGGAAAGTCCTCTGGATCCCCGCTTTCGCGAGGATGACAATAACTACACATCCCAAGATAGCTACGGTTTAAAACAGAAAATCAGCATCCACCTTGTTAACCCCATGATGATAACACATTGCAACCGGTAAAGGGGGAAATTTTTTACGACAATACACCGGAAACCAGGACGTTTCCAGTGTATAATAATAACAATGAGTCGGAATCACTTCTCAAGGGTTGGTCGCATAGCCAACTGATTGATAATCACCGGGAATCGTGGCCACAATTTTCCGACACAAGTCGGCCACCGCCCGACTGAGTCCAGCCACATAGGCTTCCTTATCGTAGGGATCCACCTTGTCGCCGACAACTTCGGCGGCATCGGAATAAACCCGGTCGCCACGATTGCGCAATTGCCATCGTGCCATTAAGACCACCTGTCCGTCCGCATTCAATTCAAAACGGAGCCATTGTATCCACAGATGCAAATCGGTTCCCTTACTTTTTTTCATCGGCAGACGCCACACCTGGTCCGATCCCGTCAGTTTGACAATGTTTTCCACGACAACCCGTGCCAACCCTTGGTCGAGTTCCTCAGCCCAAAGATCCATCTCCCCCAGGATCAATCGATGTCCCCCCTGACGATAGACAATCTGAGGACGTGCCAGATAATCGGGTATTTCCACCGGTTCCAGCGCCAAGCGAAGATTGTGACGCAACAATTTTTCGTCACCCGGCTGTTTGGCCTCCAAGCTGGAAAGCAAATAATAATGCGTTGTCGGCGACCCTTCCCCCTTAATCAAAGAGGCACAACCCGCCATCCCCCCCGACCAGACCAACAAACACACCATACCGATCCATGCCAAGCGTCTCATTGTCCTTCCTTTTTCTTTTCTTTGCCGAAAACCATGGCTTCCGGCTGACGGTTCATGATCTCGACGAAGGTGCGAATAGAACGGGAGGTGGCTGTCAATTCCCGGGTCAATTCAAGGATTCGATAGTTCAGCGGGGCATCCGGATCGACAAATTCGTTTAAATTAACCATCAACTGATCGGTAGAAGCCAAAGCCTTGGTGGCCGCCTGGGTCGCCTGAGCCAGATCATGTCCCAAAGGATCGACTTTGCCGTCGATGCGAACCATGGTGGATTTCAAAGCGGTCAAGGCATCGCGCATCGCCTTGGCAGCGTCAAGAATCACCGGGGCGTTGACGGTTTTTTTCATCCCTATCAGGGTTTCATTAAGGTTGCGACCAATTTCCTCCGCTGGAAATGTTTGTAATTTTTTAAGCAACGAGGTGACCGAGGCACTGATTTCGTCCAGATTGGACGGTACCGTTGGCAGTTCCTTGTACCCGGTTTGCACCCCCGTCACATGGATCGGGGTATCGGGACGCATAACCAAGTTAACGTACAATTGTCCCGTCAAATAGTTGGCCGTCTCCAACTGCCCCCGCATGCCACGATTCACCAGGGTTTCCAACAATTCGTTAGAAGATTCCACCGAGCTGTGTTCATCGATCTCCGTCACCCGCTCCGGTTCCAACTCCCCTGTTACGGCAACGCGGAAGGTTGTATTGGCACGATCAAACTCCATGGAGATATCCCGGACCGAACCAATCCTGATACCGCGAAACTCCACTGGGGCCCCTGGTTTAAGCCCGCGCACCGAACCATCAAAATACATGACGAATGGCATTTTTCGCCGGTAGGTCGCCTCGGTCAAAGCCCCCTGGTCTTCAAACAGGGGAAACAGCGTACCCGGTTTGATGGTTTCCTGTTTATCCAGCGCAACCGGGGTTTCAAAAGCAACCCCACCCAAAAACAATGAAGAGAATGTTGACGTCGTCAATTTGACCCCGTTGGCATCCAACGATAGGGCAATACCACTGATCTTCCAGAACCGGCTGTTCGCCTTGACCAAATCATGATAGGGCGATTTGATAAACGCATGGACGATGACGCCATCCTTGTTGTCATTCAAGTCAAATCCCAGCACCTCCCCGGCGGGAATCCCAAGGTAATAGACCGGCGACCCCGCTGCCAGCCCTCCCAGTTTGTCCGCTGCCAAACGTATTTTACTCCCTTGCGCCCCGGATCGAACCAGTGGCGGACTCTCCAAACCTTTAAAACGTCCCAATAATTCCCCGTCCTCGGTACCCGGTTCCATCTCGATATAGCTGCCTGAAACCAACGTCCCCAGCCCGGACACCCCCTGAAGTGATAATCGCGGTTGCACGACCCAAAATTTGGCGCTGGAAGTTAAAAAATGTTCGATCCCCGCCTCCAGGCGTACCGACAATTCCACCTGTTTGAAGTCATGGGTGAGCCGGACCGATTCCACACGTCCCACGTCAACCGCCTTGTGGCGTACTTTGGTTTTGCCGGCTTCGATGCCTTCGGCGGAATTGAAGGTGATGATAATCAGCGGCCCCCGGGCTGCCAGGGTTGTGTAGACCAGCCAAGCGGCCACCAGGGCGACCACCAGGGGGATCAACCAGAATCTGGAAAACGAAGTATCATGACGAACGACTGGTTCAGGAATCTCTTCCCGTTCCTGGGGCCATTGGTAGTTCGGCAAAAAATTGTCAGAGGTGTCCATGGGCACTGTCCCAGACAAGCCTTGGGTCGAAGGCTTGTGCAGCCAACAAGGTTAGAATCACCACCGTTCCAAAAAAAGTGACCCCCATACCTGGCTCGATGGAGGCCCAGGATCCCGTTTTGACCAATGTCGCCAGCATGGTCACGAGAAATATGTCCACCATGGACCAATGGCCAAATGTTTCCATCAACCGGTAGAGGATCATCCGTTCTTTGAGGTGTGTTTTCAACCCTATTTGCACCGAGATCAGCAGGTAAAGTAAAATAATGATTTTACCCAGGGGAACAATGACACTGGCAATAAAAACGATGAGCGCCAAGGGCCACATATTGGCCTCAATCAGGGCCATCACCCCCGCAATAATGGTTTTAGGCTCCCCGTAACCCATTTTGATCACGGTCATGATGGGATATATATTAGCCGGAATATAAAGGATGCCGGCACTGAGGGTCAGCGCCCAGGTCCGCTGCAAGCTGTCCGGTTTACGCCTCTGCACGGATGAAGAACATCGGGGGCACAAAAGGCCATCACGGGTGCCACTGACCAGGGCACATGTCGGGCAACGAACCAGACCCGATGCCCTGGCTGTCAGGTGAGCAGATGGCATGAGACGGATTTTCCGATACGGTTCCAGACCATTTCGTGATTGAGGGCGCGACCCGCCGCAGTACCGAGTACCAGTACCCCCCCCAAGGCATAGGCCGCCACTCCCGGAACGACGGTGGCCAGATCCGCCAATTTAACGACCGCCACCAGCACGCCCAGCAGATAGACACCGATCATCCCCCAGGGGGCAACCATGTCCGCCATCTTAAACCCCATGATAGCTCCCGGTAGCACCCGTCCCAGGGTCAGTGGTAACAGCACATACAGCAACACCAAAAAATGCAATGCAGGAAACACCAGACTGGTCAGCAAGACCACGATCACCACCTCCCACATACCATGGTTACCCAACTCCAACGCCCCTTCAATCAGGGTCAAAGAGGTTTCGCGGCCACCAATTTTGAGGATCAGCAAGGGAAAACCGTTGACCACAGCAAACAGGATGAAGGCCCCCAATGTCAAGGCGGCGGTACGCGGGATGGAATCGGGCCGATTCTGGAGCAACACGGCCCCGCAACGCCGACAACTCAGCATACTGCCCGCCTTCAGTGTTGGCAGGCGATGCAACAGGTCACATTCGTGACAGGCGATGAGGCCTGACGGGTTTGGCAACAGGGGGGAAAACGATCCTCTGAACATCACATGTCACCCGGACCACCATCTCCGGCACCTGCGAACCAAGGCAGGACATAAAAAACGGTTTTGGCTCGCAAGTCCGGATCGGATGTTGGATCAGTAACGGGGAGACGATGAATAAACGTAGGACCGGGTGGGTTCCTCGACGTACACGGTACGTGGTGCCGGGGCATAGCGTTCCACCACGACGGTCTGTACCGGGGCCTGCTCAATCACGGTCGTTGTGTAGCCGTGATGGTGATGGCGAGGCCTCTCGTAGTAGCCGCGTTCCACAACGGTATAGGAGGGCGGGGGTGCGGCATAAACCGGGGCGGGTGCAGCATAGGCCGGGGCAGTATTGATTTGG
>JADGCN010000003.1 GCA_015228975.1 Magnetococcales bacterium | reverse complement strand
CATCACCACCAACCGTGCCTTCAAGGATTGGCAGGAAATCTTCAACAACGACGCAACACTCACATCCGCCATCCTCGATAGAGTGCTGCATCACGCCGAACCCGTTGTGATCGAAGGAAAAAGTTATCGAATGAAAGAAAAAATAAAAGAATAAATGAAGAAAATGGGAAGAAAAGGCAGGAAGAACAATTTCAAACCGCTGCTTTTATAACATTTCCAGGCCGATGTCCGCAAGGCATGAGGGGTCTATCGTCCGATGGGAATTTAGGGACGAGGGGACTGCCCCCGTCCCTAGTATCGGCTCGATGAGCCCCGCCGACTTATCCCTTGGTGGTTTGCTCCCCAGCATTGCCCACCTCCGTTTCAATCAGCACCTTGGAGTTTACAACACGCCTGTTTACGGGGCCAAGCATTTCGTTAATGGCCTCCCTGGCAAGGAACAGAGGGTAGCTCCTCCTTGGTATATAATCTATCGGGTCCAAACAATTTCACCCTGTTGGTGCAGGCCAATACAATAACTGATCAGAAAATTGAGAACATGCGCGGCCTGTCCAAAACACTCCTTGAGGCAATCCATGCTTTGGAAGCCAGCCAGACGGCAAAACTTGTGACTATGGGCAAATCCTTTGGCTCCAACCAAAATCAGGCGGAAATCGAAGAGTTGTTGAAGACACGTGTCGAAAAAATCGATACAGCTTCTGAAATTGCAAAAGATTTTCTCGATGCGCGTATTGGTGAAAAAGAGGTACTCATTTCTCGTGGCTCTGACGAAAAAGATATCAAACGTAACCATGATGGTATTGCCAAAGCCACTGAATTAACTGACAAGTTGATCGCGTCCTTCAAAGATGCCAAAGATATCGAGACGGGTAAGGCTGTCGCCAATGCCCTTGTGAATTACAAAAAAGGTTTTGAAGAAGTCCTTGCCAAATTGGTTGAGCAAGACAAGTTGGAAAAAGACATGGTCACTGCCCGTCTTGCAATCAAAGATTTGGTGGATGAAGTGACCGAGGGCCAAAGCAAAAAATTGGAAGCGGAAATTACCAGTTCAGAACGCCTGATCTTTTTTGGCAGCCTGTTCGGGGTGGGTTTGGGTCTGGTTCTCGCCTACGTGATCGCCAAAGGCTTGGTCAATTCCATCACCGGATGTATTGGCAATCTGATGGAAATGTCGGAAGGACGCATTGCCATTCGCTGCGTGACCGAACGGGGTGACGAAATCGGCGACATGTCCAGGGCCATCGACAAAATGGCGGTCAAATTGCGGGAGGTCGTGGAACAAATCACGATTGCTTCAGGCAGCGTCACCGATGGTGCCGCACAACTTGCCGATTCCGCCCAAACCTTGTCGCAAGGGGCTACGGAACAAGCCGCCAGCATCGAAGAAACCTCCTCCGCCATGGAACAAATGAGTTCCAACATTGCTCAAAATACCGAAAATGCCGAAACTACCGAGAAGATTTCCCGTTCCGCTTCCGAAAACGCTGCTGAAGGCGGTCAAGCCGTTTCCGAAGCGGTCGGCGCCATGAAAGAAATCGCCAGCAAAATTTCCATTATCGAAGAAATTGCACGGCAAACCAATTTGTTGGCCCTCAACGCCGCTATCGAAGCCGCCCGAGCCGGTGAACATGGAAAAGGTTTTGCCGTTGTCGCCGCCGAAGTTCGCAAATTGGCAGAACGCAGCCAGACTGCCGCCGGTGAAATCAGTCAACTCTCCAACTCCAGTGTCCAAGTGGCGGAACGAGCCGGCCACATCATCAACGAACTCGTCCCCAACATTCAGAGGACGGCGCAACTGGTGCAGGAGATTGCCTCGGCTTCTCGGGAACAAAGCCAAGGATCGTCGCAAATCAATACCGCCATTTCACAACTGGATCAGGTTATCCAGCGCAATGCCGGTGCCGCCGAGGAAATGGCCGCTACCGCTGATGAAATGAATGAACAATCCCGAAACCTTGCCAACGCGATTGGATTCTTCGATACCGGGGCGCGGCCACCAATGGCACATCGAAAAATTTCCACACCAAAAAGCAAACCCATGGTAGCATCCAAAAGGCAGGACTCCATGAAACTGCCGGCCCCGACCCACAAAAAGGGTGGAGCCAACCTGGACATGGGATCATCCCACTCCGCCTCCGATGCCGATTTTGAAACCTTTTAGGGGGTGTTGACAGATTCTTTCTTCCAATGGATAAGTTCCGGGAAGGGGTAAACCCTTCCCGGAGATTCGAGGGACGGGGGGGTGTATTGGGCAAATCCCGTTGAACACGATTTTCATAGCCAGGCCGGTGAACTGGCCTGAATGCAGTTCAGCCACAGATCATTGGCGGCCTCGTTGGGATGGCCTTCACCAGCGACACGCCAGCGATCATCCTTGGGGTCGGAAACAGGGCAGTTCAGGCTGGCGATTTGCGAAGACTTGAGAAACCCCAGTAGTTTTTCACGAAAGTTGGGTAACCCCTCCAAGAGCAGGACATGGAAACTGGCTTTGTGCCCACTGGTGAAATCCGCCATCTGCTTGATAAGTTCCCGTGTTCCCTCCTCGCCTTGCCTGCTACGCCTCCAGGTGATCAGTTCCATGGTAAGGCTTTCGACGAAACGAACCAGGGAAAGGTTCTGGCGTAACGGCAGATGAAGATACTGTTCAGGCGCGTGGCGTACCAGGGTACCCGTATTATCCAGACTCACGTAAGGCACGAAGAGAGTGCCGCGCTTGGTAAAAGACTCTAAATGAGCCATCCAACTGGCCGGGGCAACGTTACGTACTTGATGGTGTTCAATGATGCCGTAGATCACATGTACGGGAGGTGGAAGCTTGGGGAGGATCTGTTCCAGGAGGATCAGGGATTGCAACGTACCAAAGCCACTGGTTGCATGGTTGAAGACCTGGAGACGGGGGTATTTCTCCTGGAGTTTCCAGCCCAAAGTCTGATGGTCGGAAAGTGCCCAGCCAAAAAGGTAAGAACATCCTACCAAAAGCAGTGTTCCTTCCGGTCGGGCTGGAGCCGGTCCTGTATCACGAGCGCCATTTTCCATGATATGGATTGCAATGGGTTGACCCTGTGGGGTGTACGGTGGCAGGACATGGTGTCCGGGTTTGTTGCGCCAGCCGGTGTCGGGATCAAACACCATCAAGGTGGGTTCGTTAAGATCCAAAGTCTGGAAAGATTTGACGTTGACCGGCCAGTAACCCAACTGTCGCAACAAAAACTCCCCACCCAGAACAAAAAGCCCCATGGAAACCAGCAGGGTGGCCAAAGAAAACAAAAGACGCTTCTTTGGCGTCAGGAGATCGGCTTTATGCGTCACGGGAATCGGGGTCCAGTTTCAAGGCCACCGAGTTGATGCAATAGCGCAACCCGGTCGGTTTCGAACCATCGGGAAAGACGTGACCCAGATGGGCCTCACACCGGGCACACAATACCTCAATGCGTACCATGCCAAAAGAATGGTCCTCACGGGTCGCCAAATGGTCCGATTGGATCGGGGCATAAAAGCTCGGCCAACCACATCCCGAAGCAAATTTGGCCTGGGAGGAAAACAATTCCGCACCACAACAAACACATCGGTATATTCCCGGGTCATTGCATTCATAATATTCGCCGGTGAACGGGGCTTCGGTACCCCGCCGCCGGCAAACCTGAAACTGCTCCGGTGAAAGCTCCTGCTTCCATTGGGCATCGGACTTGGCCATTTGACTCATGGTCGCCCCCTTGTATCATGCGGTTGGTTCCGGACAAAAATCGGGCAATAATTTTTCCGCCACCCCCCGATATTGGGCGGTCACTTCCCGCGACAATTTGTAGGCGCAAAACCGGGGACCACACATGGAACAAAATTCCGCATTTTTATGGGCCATTCCCGGCAAGGTTTCGTCGTGGTATTCCCGGGCACGTTCCGAATCCAGGGCGAGTTCAAACTGCCGATTCCAGTCAAAACGGTAGCGTGCCCGGCTCATTTCATCATCCTGGTCACGCGCCCCCGGGCGGTGCCGGGCGATGTCGGCGGCATGCGCGGCAATTTTGTAGGCAATGATGCCATTGCGCACATCCTCGGCATTGGGCAGACCCAAATGTTCCTTGGGAGTGACGTAACACAGCATGGAAGCCCCCTTCCAAGCGGCAATCGCACCACCAATGGCCGAAGCGATATGATCATAGCCGGCGGCAATGTCGGTGACCAACGGCCCCAGGACATAAAACGGCGCCTCGTGACACAATTGCCGTTCCTTCTCCATATTCATCTCGATCTGGTCCATGGGGACGTGCCCGGGTCCTTCGATCATCACCTGGACATCCTGTTCCCAGGCGCGTTGGGTCAACTCCCCCAAAATACGCAATTCCGTGAACTGGGCGGCATCGGAGGCATCGTGCAAAGAACCGGGCCTGAGTCCATCTCCCAGGGAAAGGGTGACATCGTAGCGTTTGCAGATCTCCAACAATCGGTCAAAATGGACATACAGGGGATTTTCCTGTTCGTGATAGAGCATCCACTGCGCCATGAGCGCCCCACCACGCGAGACGATCTTGGTAATGCGCGAGTCTATCAATGGCAACACCTCCAGCACGACACCACAATGGACCGTCATGTAATCCACACCCTGTCGCGCCTGCTCCTCGATCACCCCGAGGATCATATCGGGAGTCAGGTGACGCACATCGGGCGTCCTTTCGATGACCTCATAAATGGGGACCGTACCGATGGGAACCGTCGAATGACGCAGGATTCGCTCGCGAATCTGGGGAATAAACTTGCCAGTGGAAAGATCCATCACCGTATCAGCGCCATAGTGGATGGAGAGACGCAACTTTTCCAATTCTTCTTCAAGGCTGGAAGAAATCTGGGAATTGCCAATATTGGCATTGATCTTACAGCGGGCGGCGATGCCAATACCCAAGGGGTGCAACTCGGGATGTTGCCTATTGGCCGGGATCACCATGCGTCCACGCGCCACCTCCTGACGCACCAGTTCCGGTTCCAACCGCTCCGACTGGGCCACATGACACATCTCTGGTGTTGTCATCCCTTGTCGGGCATAATGCATCTGGGTAACGTTACCCGTGCGCCCCTTGACCCAGTCGGACCGAAATGCAGACATGAAAGTTTCTCCCCAGGGCGTTCCTGGAATCAAGTTAAGGATTGAATACGGAAAAATTCCCGGTCGCATGCGGCATGCCGCCATCGACCCGAATTCCTACAAGCCAAGCTTACGTATTGTGCGTACCTCAAGGCATCATTGACAAGGAGTTTTCCCCATGAGTCTGCTCGAATCTTTCCAGAAAACGAGCATCACCTGGGTGCTGGACCGGGGAAAACAGACCCCACAGCACTTTGGCAACCCGGAATTGGAAACCAAAACACTCCTTGTGGAGGTAGCCCTGGTCGATTTCTCCCACCGGGGTGCTGTCTCCCTGTCGGGTGCTGACCGCGTGGGATTTCTTGGTGGATTGGTCAGCAATCAGGTCAAGGATTTAAAAACCGATCGAAGCCTGTATACCGCCATGCTCTCCCCTCAGGGACGCTTTTTGTGGGATTTTACCCTGGTGGACCATGGGGAAACAATCCTCCTTGATACCGAACCCGATGCCCCGGCCAACCTGGTCAATTCCCTTAATTTTTATAAAATGCGCAGCAAGGTGACCATCCAGGACGCCAGTCCTGCATTCGCCACTCTGGGGATCATTGGACCCTTGGCAACCCAAAAAATCTTTGAGCTGTTTTCCGTGGCCGATGCCGACAAAGCCCCCCTGGGCGCAACTTGGTCCCTGGACGGCAACACCCGCCTGTGGCGCGATCCCAGACATCCCGACTTCGGCTTCCGCCTGCAATGCCCGACTTCAGGTTTTGCCGACCTGTGGCAACGGTTGCAAACCGCCCTGCCCTGCGCCGGGCACACCGCTTGGGAAAATTATCGTGTCCTCAAAGCCCTGCCACGGGGCGGCACCGAATGGCAACCGGGTGAAACCTTGCTCCTGGAGGCGGGTGGCCTGGAAATGAACGCCGTCAGTTTCCAAAAAGGGTGCTATGTCGGGCAGGAAACCACCGCCCGTACCCATCATCGCGGCACCTTGAAAAAAAGGCTGTTCCGTGTTTCCATTCACACTCAGGATTCGCTTCCGGTTCTTACACCCCTCGTGCTGCGTTCGGGCAAAGAGGCGGGGAGTATAAGCAGTTTGGCCTCCTTTGATGGTCGTGTCCAGGGGCTCGCCCTGCTGCGACTCGCCGATGTGGTTTCCGGTGAACCCATGACCGCCCAGGGTCACGATGTCTCCGTGGCCCGTCCCCAGTGGGCCACATGGGAATAAGCCTGTCTAGCCACCCGAAGAGAATATTTGGGAGGTATCCCTCCTCGTCGTATTATTGCCCCTTCTTCATGGCAGTCATTACCTTCAAACTCGCATACTGCCCACCTGTCTCAAAGTAAAAATTCCATATCTCACTGACTGAATCAACACATTTCATCCAAGCAGTTTATTTTTATTTTTGCATCGGCTTCGCGACGCAAGACCCCTTAAACCATTTCAACTGTGCATGTTTATAAGGCTTTCCTAAGCTGGACATAAATACCAAATCGCTTTTAGTTTTGACTGTTCTCCCGAAAAGTGTCATATTCGTAACACATGAATTTATTCCTCCAATCAAGCAACCTGTCCTTGGGATTTGGCAATTTTTCACGGTTTTAAATTTAAATTATCTCGGTGATTTTACCAACTGGGAAGAATGGCTTTGAGTACACGCATTTTTATTGTCGATGATTCGCGAACGGTGCGTTTGCGTGTACGGCAGGTTCTGGAAGGGGCCAAACAAGCCGACTACGAGGTTGTTGAGGCAACTGATGGGGCTGAAGCCCTTAAATTATTAGAAAAAACCAATCCTGACAATTTGCCATGCCTGATCTTATTGGATCGCAACATGCCCAATGTCAGTGGTGATGCCTGCATTCGCCTCCTTAAATCAGACCCGGTTTGGAAGACTATTCCTGTCATTCTTTTAACCGCCCAGGCGGACAAGTCCGAAATGGTCAAAGGACTGTCCCTGCTGGGCAGCAATGATTATCTCCCCAAGCCTTTTGATACCGGAGAATTATTGGCACGGGTGAGAACCCAGATTGGTCTTAAAAAAGCCGAAGACGATAATCGGCGTTTGACTCGAAACCTTGAGGAGGCATTGCAGGCCCAGCGTAAAGCTTATGCGGAATTGAAGGAAACCAAAATCCAGCTTGCCGAGACTCATGCCGTTGCTGTAATGACGAAAGTATTTGAAAAATTTGTCCCCAAACAATTTTTGGCTCGCATTGCTCCCCTCGGTTTGGAACACATTGTATCCGGTACTGTTTCCTCTCGTCCCATCGCCATTTTGTTCAGTGACCTGCGATCATTTACCACTTTTTCTGAAAAAATGACTCCGGGGGAACTTTTTTCTTTCCTCAACGAATATCTGGCGCAAATGCTGGATCCCATTGATTCAAATGATGGTTTTGTTGATAAATTCATCGGTGACGCCATCATGGCGTTGTTTGACCAGGAGGGAGTCGCACAGGCCGAAGCGGCGGTAAAAACGGCTATTGGCATGCAAAAACAGCTCGTGGCCTGGAATGCGACACGAACAGGTCCACCGCATATGGATGTGGCATTGGGTGTCGGCATCCATATCGGTGAAGTCATGCTGGGCACCTTGGGGAGCAGCACCCGGATCAATTCGACGGTAATCGGCGATGCGGTGAACCTGGCATCGCGTCTGGAAGGGTTGACAAAATATTATGGCGTCCGTATAATTCTCTCAGGGGAGGTCTTGGCTTGCCTGGACAAAAACAGCTACGGGTTGCGAGAGCTGGATTTGGTGTCGGTTAAAGGTCGGGCCGCCCCGGTGACTATCTACGAGGTTTATCAGGATTTGGAAGGGAATGCCTGGGAGCGCCATCGCAATATGGCGGAAGTTTTTAGCAAAGCCCTGGCTCTCTATCGTAAACGCCTGTGGAATGAAGCCCGAGAGCAGTTCCAGGCATGCATCAAGCTTGCGGGCAGCGATACCGCTTCCTCTTTGTTCATCGATCGCTGCAACCACCATGGCAATACCCCACCCCCGGATAGTTGGGACGGGTCACACGTTATGGAGAGCAAATGATGCCAACGGGTCAAGACGATACCGGCAAAATGCAGGCCGTGTTTCTTGAAGAGATGGGCGAGCTGCTCCAAGATGCCGAAAAAGCCCTGCTTTACCTGGCGGATTCCCTCGACGATCACGCCTTGGTGGGTCAACTGTTCCGCAACCTTCATACCATCAAGGGGGGGGCTGGCATGGTTGGGATGGAGCCTCTGGCTCATTATACCCACGTCGTCGAAAACATGCTGGACAATGTGCGTAAAAAAACTCTGCCTCTTACGCCGGATCTTGTGACATTATTGCTGGAGGCACTTGATTGTTTAAAAAATTTCGCGTCCTCAGCTCAGGGGATCGAGCCATTGGATGTTGCCAAGCTGGAAAAAAGCCACAACAGTATTGTTGCAACAACAGAAGCAAAAGTTACCAAAGTTTCCCCGGCGTTGGCATCGTTACCTCCAGGACATCCTTCTCCAGTTTCAATGCCAACGCCAGCTCTGGAGCCGAGTCCTACCCCTCTCCAGCGTGACCAATGCACCTACATTATCCAGATCCACGCCCGGCCAGACTTTTTTCCGACATCGTCTGAGCTTGCAACCGTGACCGAAGCCTTGGGACAGTTGGGCAATGTCCTGGTAATCTCCCACGAACACAGCCTGCCGCCCTTTGACCAGCGCCAGTCCGACAAACTCTATCTGTGGCGTAGCGCCCATTTGGTCACTTCAGCCGACACCGACCATATCTTGGCCGCAATGGTCAATTGGCCAACGGAACATCGGGTGGAAATTCTGCCCCTCGACGCGCTGCCGGAAGCGCCGGAAAATCAGGCACAAATTGATGCCGCAGTAGACGGTCCGCCCCGGCTGGCATCTGCGACTACTTTGGAAAGGCGACCCATCGACGGGGGATTCACGCTATCTCAACCCATTGTTGTAGCTCCGATACCGCTGCTCCAGATACCCAAAAATCCCGGTACCGGTACGACCGCCATTCAGTCGGTCCTGAAACTGGGTTCCATTCACGTCGATACCGGCAAACTCGACAAATTGGTCAACCTGGTGGGAGAGTTGATCACTGTTTCGGCCCGTCTTGACAGTTTTCAATCCTTCATGGAGACCCGGTATCCTGAGTTGGCGGAAAATCTTTTGGAAATTCTTGACGACAATTTCAGGATTGTGGATGAACTTCAGGATCAGGCGCTAACCATCCGCATGGTTCCTGTTGGCTGCACCTTTGATCCGACCAAGCGCTTGGTCCATGATTATTGCAAAAATACCGGAAAAAAGGCGCGTCTGGTCATTGTTGGCTACAACACCGAAGTAGACAAAAAGGTGGCGGAGCAACTCAGCGGTCCCTTGAAGCATTTAATCCGCAATGCCCTGGATCACGGTATCGAGCCGCCAGCCGACCGGGAAAAGGCGGGTAAGGAAGCGGAGGGCCAAATCCAACTAAAGGCCAGCCATCAGTATGGCCTCATTGTCATCGAGGTAAGGGATGATGGTCGGGGTATCGACGTACAACGGGTGATTCGTTCGGCACGGGAAAAGGGAATTATTGACGATAACCAGGAGCTGACTGAAAGAGAGGGGATGGAGTTGATTTTTGCCCCTGCCGTTTCCACGGCGACTGAAGTTACCGAAATTTCCGGTCGTGGTGTTGGCATGGATGTCGTTAAACGCGACATTGAAGCGTTGCGGGGCACCATCGAAATCGAATCCTCCCTGGGCAAGGGAACAACGATCACCCTGCGAATTCCTACGACTCTTTCCATTGTGGATGGTCTGTTGGTCTGTGTGGGTGACAACCGCTACATCATCCCCTTGTCCACGGTAGAGGAATGCGTGGAATTGGCAAGAGATCCAGGAATAGATAATGGTAGCAGTTTTCTCGACATGCGGGGAGATTTGATTCCATTTTTGCGGTTGCGGGATTTGTTCAAGGTGCCTGGAGAGATGGCACCATTTGAGAAGATTGTGATTGTATCCTCAGGCTCCCGCCGTATTGGGGTGGTTGTGGATCGTCTGTTGGGTAACCACCAGACGGTAATAAAATCGTTGAGTTCGCTGCACCGTGGTGTGCAATGCTTCGTAGGGGCAACTATCATGGGTGATGGCAATGTGGTGCTGATTTTGGATGTGTTGCACCTTATCGAGCTGGGGCAAAAGTTGGAAGAAAAACGCCGGGGCAAGAAAAAGCGGGGAAACACATGACCAACACCCCAAATATGGCCGGCATTCTTACCTTTGTCATGAGTAATGAAATATTTGCCGTTCCCGCCAGCATGGTTTTAGAAATTCTTGATCCTGGACCCGCCACCCCCGTCCCAACAGCACCCGCCTTTATTAACAAATTGATTAATTTTCGAGGACGGGTGATACCGCTGGCTGATTTGCGTCTGCGTTGCGGTTTGCCGGCTGGAGCACCATCTGGAGATACCCGTATGGTCGTATTGGAAATCAGGTTTGAGGACGAACCAACACTGGTCGCCATTCTGGCTGACAAAGTTTACGAAGTCGGTATCCTGGAGGGTGTGGTTGCCGACAAGGTACCCCGTATTGGCACACGCTGGCACCCTGAATTTATCAAGGCCATAGGCAGGCATAAAGACAAATTTGTGATGATTTTGGATATAGACCGTATTTTTGCTTCTTCCCAGCCCGTCCTATAACCCAAGCCCCTGTGAATGCCGGAGAATTTAGTGCGTATATCAATCAAAAGCAAGCTGATAATGACTTTTTCTATCGTTATGGTAGTCATGGGTGCCATTGCCACCTTCTCCTATCGTGGCTTGACTGAAATGAACCGGTCACTCCAGAACTTGGTCAATGTTGATGCCAAGAAGGTTATAACTGCCATTGCCATGGAACGAACCATATACCGTATTCAGAACGAAGTGAAAAATTTGCTTCTGGCCACCTCCACGGCTGACACAGATCTGTTCGACAAATCCTTGCTTTCGCACCGCGATGAATATTCACAGTTGGCGACAAAGTTGCGCAAATTGTCCGATGACTCCCTCTTAAAGGATTTGGCTAAAATCGATGGAATATTCAAGGCTTTTATTGAAAACCAGGACAAGGTTCGAGAAATAGGGCGTATAAAATCCAACACCCAGGCAATGAACATTATCAACGAAGGCAAGGGTGTCGGAGATGCCGCCGCCAGTGTGTTCAATCCGTTACTGGAACGGGCGGCCAAAGAAGATGCCCCACTGCACCAGATACGCATTGCCGAACGGATACGGGCGCTTTTTTTATTTTGGATGAACGGGAGGATTGCCCTGCGTGACAGCGTCCTTGCCAACGACGATGCCACTGTTGGGACAAGTTTGCAGCTTGTTGTCGATAACATTGAACAGGTGACGCAGACGGCCAAGGACATTCGGGAACTCGTGACCACGGACAGTGACAAGCGCTTGGTTGATTTGTTTATGGAAAAATTTGGCGCCTGGAAAAAAATGACGGAACGTGTTTTTGACTTGGCGCGAGAAAATTCAGAAACCAAGGCATTTGCCATGTCACGCGGTGTGGTTCGGGAAAACGCCTCCCGTTTGAACCATGCCATCTCAGCTCTGGTCGAGCAAATTGACAAAGACATGGAGGAAAAAAAACAACGCTCCGATGACACCTTTGAATCCATTAAATTTGTCCAGATTGTCGCTTTCATCAGCACCTTCTCTTTTTCTTTGCTGGCGATATTATTGATAGCTTCCCGCTTAAGCCACAGTATTGGCAATTCGGTCAAACTGGCCAATGCGGTTGCCGAGGGAGATCTGTCCATAGAGGTCATTGCGACCAGCAATGATGAAATAGCCGATTTGATTGGTGCGTTAAACCAGATGAGCATCACCCTGAGAGCCACATCCCAGGTGGCAGATGAAATTGCCAATGGTCGCCTTTTCATCGAGTTTCACCGTAAATCCGACATGGATGTTTTGGGAATTGCCCTGGAAACCATGCTGGATCGTTTGCGCTATGTGGTGGAAGACGCCAACAAGGCCGCAGCGGCAGTTTCCGCAGGAAGCCAGCAGCTTTCCGCAAGTGCCCAACAATTGAGTCTAGGTGCCACCAAACAAGCGGCAGCCGCCGAAGAGGCCTCTTCGGCCATGGAACAGATTGCCGCCAACATCAAACAGACCGCCGAAAATGCCGAAGAGACAGAACGCATCGCCAAGCAATCGGCCAAACATGCCGAGGAGAGTGGTTTGGCGGTAAAAAAAACGGTTCAAGCCATGCAAACCATCGCCGCCAAAATTTCCATTATCCAGGAAATTGCCAGACATACGGACCTTTTGGCATTGAATGCCGCCGTTGAAGCGGCCCGGGCTGGGGAGCATGGCAGAGGTTTCGCGGTGGTCGCCTCAGAGGTGCGCAAGCTGTCCGAACGCAGTCAAAGGGCCGCCACTGAAATATCGGCGGTATCCACCGAAACGGTCCAGGTAGCCAACCATGCCGGTGAAATGCTGGACCGGCTTGTTCCCGACATTATCAAAACTTCGGATCTGGTAGGGGAAATCAGCGTTGCCTGCCGGGAGCAGGATATTGGTGCCAGCCAGATCAACACTGCAATTCGGGAACTGGACCAAGTCATTCAACAGAATGCCGCCGGCTCCGAGGAAATGTCATCCACTTCGGAAGAACTATCGACCCAGGCCAATCAGCTCCTGGAAATGATCAGCTTCTTTGATCTGGGTGATGGTCATGGGGGTAACCAGGGATATCACCAGCCCCCCCAGTTGGGTTCTTCGCGAGGTAGTCACCAGAGACCCGATCCCAGAACCCAACAACATGCCCCTAACCAATCTTTGCCCGGCAAGGCCCAGTTTGGCACCCCCACCCCCAGGCAGCCCTTGTCCAGAAATGTTGGTAACCAACACCTGCCCGGAGGTGGCAATGCCGCCCCTCGCCAAACCATGGCGGGCAATCCCAACGCCACCCATCAAGGGGAACTTGGCAACCAGGGTGATACTCGAACGGGGAAAAATGTTAAAGGATTCAATATGGATATGAATGGAGTTGACCATGATGAAAGTCGTTTTGAAAGTTATTAAACGTCTAGGAAAAACGATGTTCAAGGTAGGGCTATGACCGCCGATCCGGTTGCCAAGGTATTAAGTTATGTAACGTTGGGTGTCGGGAAAGACAGGTTTGCCGTAGGGGTGCAAACCGTTCGTGAAATTCTCGACAACAGCCGACCGATGGCACACCTTCCCAATGCTCCGGCATTCCTCCAGGGAGTCATCGATGTACGTGATTGTATGGTACCCGTTGTGGATCTGCGCCTGAAATTGGGGCTTCCTGCTTCAACCCCTACCGATGATACCCGCATTCTTGTTCTGGATTTTGCCTTTGTTGGTCGAACATTGGTCATTGGATTGTTGGTTGATCGGGTTTTTGAAGTGGCGGAGATGCAAACTGATAACCTTAATGTGGTCCCGGATATCGGTATGCGCTGGAAGTCAGATCTTATCCAGGCGATTGGCCGCCTCGATGGCAGGTTCATAGTCATTCTGGATTTGGAACGCCTGTTCAGCGACACTGAAATCGCCTTACTACAGTTGCAATGATCATGTTGCAGGAGCGAACAGGCGACAAAAGGGCTTTTGAACGGTTGATGATGTTTGTCCAGGATCGCACAGGTATATCGGTAGCGCCAGAAAAATGGCCATATCTTGAAGGACGTATCCGTAGCCAAATGTCGCAACTGGGTTTTACCACCTTGCATCATTATTGTTGTTGGCTGCTGGATGGTAACGGGATGGAGAATGAGAAAAACGCGCTGTTTGACTTGGTCACCATCAACAAAACCGGTTTTTTTCGTGAGCGGCACCATTTTGAATTTTTATCCGTCCAGGCTTTGCCAACCATGCAAGCCCGGGGTATTGGCATGAAAAGTTCCCTGGTAATCTGGAGTGCTGGGTGTTCCAACGGTGCCGAGCCATATTCACTGGCCATGCTCTGTCAGGATTTTGCCAACACCGTTCCGGGATTTAAATTTCAAATTTTGGCCAGCGATCTTTGCACCAAAGTGTTACAAACTGCCGTCAATGCTATTTATCCCCATGTCGATGTCACCCCTGTACCCCTTCCCATGCGCCAACGTTATCTGCGACGGGATCCAAACCGGGACGAGGTTCGCATTGTTGTGGAATTGCGTCAAAAGGTCCGCTTTGTTCACCACAACTTAATGGAACTTCCTTACCCGCCGCAACATCCGGTTGACATTATTTTTTGTCGAAATTTATTGATATATTTAAAAAAAACTTCTCAATTCAAAGTGTTGTCGCAATTGTGTCAACATTTAAATCCTGGTGGATTTCTTTTCCTTGGCCATTCGGAAACACTGACCGGCACAAACCTGCCGCTCAATTTCGTTGCCCCCACCACCTTTCTGCGGCAGAGTCTTCCGTGAAGACAATGGGTGTTCCTATCGTTACTGGTGCCGTTGGAATACGCAATGGCCAGTTGGAAGGATGCCCGAAACCGTCTGGGTTTTGACTTTGATTTTTTTGCCCGAAGGGCCTATTGTTCGCTTTTCCATTCTCCACATCGTCAGGAGCGACTTGACCCTCCTCATTCGGATACCATACCAACTTACTGGAATCTCATGCAATCAGCTACCATTGGCATTGAGCCCCTGCCACCCCTGAAAATCGGCGATTACACCCTGCAAGTCCCCATTATCCAAGGGGGAATGGGAATTCGCATATCGGCCAGCAGCCTGGCCTCGGCAGTCGCCAACGAAGGCGGTGCCGGTATCGTCGCCACAGTCGCCCTGTCGCTGGCCTCCCGCTATTACCAAAAAGGCAAGGATTATTTCCGAGCCAACGTCAAAGCCTTGATCGACGAGCTAACCTGGACTCGGGAAAAAAGCCCCAAGGGGATCATCGGTACCAACTGCATGGTGGCCATCCGGGATTACGAAGCCATGGTACGTACCTCGGTGGAACACGGTGCCCAGTTGATCATCTCCGGGGCCGGTCTGCCGCTCCGTCTGCCGGAATTCGCCCAGGCCAACCCCCGTGCCGCACTCATCCCCATCGTCTCCTCCCTCAGAGCCGCCAAATTACTGGCCAAACGCTGGGCCAAACTCTACAAACGCATCCCCGATGCCTTTGTTTTTGAGGATCCCAACGTTGCCGGAGGGCACCTGGGGGTCAATCGCAACCAACTCTTCGACGCCCAACATGGTGCCGATGCCGTTGTGCCCGAGCTGGCCGAATGGTTGCGCAAAGAGTACAACGATGAAATCCCTATCGTCACCGCCGGCGGGGTCTGGGATCGCAAGGATATCGACCATGCCCTTTCCCTGGGGGCCAAAGGGGTGCAAATGGCCAGCCGCTTTTTGTGTACCTATGAATGTGATGCCCATCCCAATTTCAAGCAAACCTTCATCGACGCCAAACAAGGGGATGTGGTGATCATCGATTCCCCAGCCGGTCTGCCGGGCCGCGCCATCAATACCAACTTCACCCGCACCCTGTTTCGCGGTGGCGAGGTCGCCAGCCATTGCTTCGCCACCTGCCTGGAATATTGCCTGTGCCGTGAACAAAAGGAAGCCTTTTGTGTGGCCACAGCCCTGCATCATGCGCAGCAAGGCGACCTCACCCACGGCTTGGTATTTACCGGCACCAATGCCGTCCGTCACACCCGGATGATGCACGTACACGAAATTTTTGCAGAGTTGAAAACCGGAATACCCGCCCCATCCTGATTGAAGTGTCGGCCTCTGGTCCGACGCTCGAACACAATGGAGATACCACTGTGAATCCTGGTCCGCGTTCTCAGGAACGATTTTTCCGCGCCCTGCCGGAATTGTTACCCGTGGACAGGGTAACCCATGTCCACTTGGTGCATCAGGATCCCCAACAACCTTCGCCCATCCCCATGTTGCGTTCCCGGGGATTCAAAGGATGCGTTGTCGCAGCCCGGGCCTCCATCGCCCAATCCGCTGCCCATTGGCCCGACTTGCAATGGGTGTTGCACGACCATCCCACGGCGGAACAACCCGCGGATCATTGCCTGCTGGAACTACCCCAAGGCCGGGAAGCCTCCCGTTTCACCATCGACAAAGCCCTGAACGCTATCAGCCCAACGGGACACCTGTGGATCTACGGCATTCGCGAACACGGCATTCTGTCCCTGGCCAAAAAATATCCCCTGGCCCAGGTCGCCCTGGTCAAGGGTCACATGCGCTTGCTATCCCTGAGCAGGCAGGACGCCACCCCGCGGGATGATACGACACAGGATCCGTATTTTCGCCTTCATTACGGAGGGATTACCTTCGCCACGCTGCCGGGGGTGTTCTCCTGGCAGGAACCCGACGAAGGTTCCCTGATGCTCCTGGAGGCCATGCTGGAACAAGACCCCGGTGATCGGGTGCTGGACTGGGGATGCGGCTATGGATTGTTGGGCATCACCTTGGCCCGACGTTGGCCGCAGGCGCAACTGGTCCTGGCCGACGATCAATACGCCGCCGTCCGCGCCACTCGGGAAACACTACAGAGCAACCAACTGGAAGGACACATAACCGTCCTCTTGGAAGATGGCATCGGCCCGGGATTGTCCCGGACGACATTTTCCACCATCGTCACCAATCCACCCTTTCATCGTGGTGCCCGCAATGACCAGGAACCAGCCCTGGCATTTTTCAAACAGGTCGGCTCCCTGCTGCAACCCCACGGCAATCTGTGGTTGGTCGGCAATCAATTCCTCGCTCACCGGCGCACCCTTCAACAACTCGGTTTTGAGTGCGAAATCGTACTGGAAAACAATCGCTTCGAAGTATGCCGGGCCTGGAAAAAATCCCGCTTCAAACAAACCAACACACCCCGCCTGAGATTAACCCCATAAAACAGGCGAACGGCGATCCAATCACCATCCGCGTGATATCGTTTTCCACCGGACATCACGCGGACACTGACTCAGACTATTTTGCGGTAGGCGCTTTTTTTGGCATTGCACACAGGGCACTTATCCGTTGGTTCGCCAAAAATGGTGTGACCACACACGTCACACACATGCAGGACTTCATGGTCCAGATCCTTGCCACTTTCCAGGGCGGCAATGGCCTGTTGGTAAAGTTCGCTGTGAACTTTTTCCACAGCCATGGCATGACGCATACCCATGGCGGCGGCCTTTTCCCCCTCAGCCTCGGCGGTCGCCACCATGCCGGGATACATCTCGTTGATTTCGTAATCTTCCCCCGCCTTGGCCGCACGCAAATTCGCCAAGGTGTCCTCCACGCCACCCAGATTGCGCAAGTGGGTATGGGCGTGGATGGTTTCCGCCTCCGCTACCGCACGGAACAAACTGGCAATGACCGGATATCCCTCTTTGTCGGCCTTCTTGGCAAAGGCGAGATATTTACGATTGGCTTGGCTTTCACCGGCAAAAGCCGCTTTCAGGTTGTCTTTGGTAGTCATCGAAATCGCCCCTTTGTGGAATGGGTGGTGTAACCGTTGTTACGGCACGAAAGGTGAAGGATACCCTGCCGCTTGACAATTTGGAAACCTGTAAATCCTTTTTTTTCCTATCGGAGAATCAACCGATCCGCAAGAAAGCTGACGGCGATCTGCAATCTGAGGTTAATATCATCTCCATCTTGGCACATTCAATGCCATAACAGACTACTGCCGTTAAGCGGAACAGACCGTACCATTAAGAGCATCGGTCAAAACGATGATCAAGGCATTTTATTTCACAGTTTTGAAACAATCTCATCGATTGATTCGCGGCAGTTTAAAAGATTATTTTGATTTATTTGTATCCGTCGATTTCCGATATTTAAGCGGCCAGCAGTTAATTGGAAAAATGGACAGCTCCTCTTGCAAATGATACAACGCCAGTAGTTTGGAAGTCTCTAACTTCTACCACACCATCTGAAATTTTTGTGAAGGAAAAAAATGGGCTATGCCCGCCGCAGAATTCTGGGTCAAACCATGCTGGAAGCAAAGTTCCCGGGATATCGGTATGGTAAGGCAAACTGGTTTCGCGAGCAGAAAATTGACGAGGAATCGGAATGACAAAGAAACTCACCCGGAATAGCCTCGTCCGTTCCTCGGCGGCGGAATATCTGACCTTTGTCGCGGCCAGCGGTTCGTCTGAAACCAGTGTGGAAATGCGTTACGAAGATGAAAACATCTGGCTCACGCAGAAGATGATGGCCACGCTCTATGACGTGTCGGTACCGGCCATCAACCAGCACTTGAAGCGCATTTTTGCCGATAACGAACTGGACGAAACAGCAGTTATTAAGCACTACTTAACCACTGCGGCGGACAGCAAAAACTATCGGGTTAAGCACTACAGCCTCCAAGTCATCATTGCCGTTGGCTTCAAGATCGAGAACGAGCGTGCCGTACAGTTTCGCAAGTGGGCCAACCAGATTGTCAAGGATTACACTATCCAGGGCTGGACGATGGATGTGGACCGGCTGAAGAGCGGTGGCAGCATCCTGACAAACGACTTCTTTGAGCGGCAACTGGAGAAAATCCGGGAAATCCGCCTCTCGGAACGCAAATTTTACCAGAAGATCACAGACATCTACGCCACAGCCATTGATTACGATCCCAGCGCCACAACAACCAAGCGTTTCTTTGCGGCGGTTCAGAACAAACTGCACTACGCCATTCACGGCCAGACGGCGGCAGAGGTTGTTGTGGACCGTGCCGACCATCGCAAGAAAAACATGGGGCTGACCGGCTGGGAAGGCGCACCCCACGGCAAGATTCACAAATACGATGTCACAATCGCCAAGAACTACCTCTCGGAGTTTGAGTTGGCGCAAATGCAGCGCATCGTTTCTGCCTATCTGGATATGGCAGAAGTTCAGGCCATGCGCCGTATTCCCATGACGATGCAGGATTGGGAAAACCGCCTGGGAGGATTTCTAGAGCTGTGGGATCGTGACATTTTGCAGGATGCGGGTAGGGTGAGCGCGGAAATTGCCAAGACCCATGCCGAGAGCGAATTCGAAAAATACCGCTTGATTCAGGATCGGCAGTACCTATCCGACTTCGACCGACTTCTGCAAATCAGCAGCGGCAAGGAAGGATGTGACGAATGAGCCACTAAAGGGAGGTGATGCGTTCGTGTATGATCCACCCCCACCATTGCGGAAGCCTATGGATTGCCCATAGCCGAAAAATCATAATGCTGTAGCCTATCGATAGAACGACTAAGAGTTGGATCCAGGGGGGCGGTAACCGTGACGCTCTCACCGGTGTACGGATGCGGGAAGATCAATGTTTGCGCGTGGAGAAACAGGCGTCTTAAGCCAATAGTTTTCATGAGACGATTAAAATCACGGTCTCCGTACTTGCCATCACCCGCCAAGGGGTGACCCAATGATTGCATATGCGCCCTGACTTGATGGGTGCGACCGGTATCCAAAACAACCTCAAGCAAGGCCGCATGGGCATAGCTTTCACGAACCCGATACCGGGTACGGGCTTTCCGTCCCGCCTGATCGGTGACTACCATGCGTTCTCCCGAGCGCACGACCCCCTTGATCAGGGAAGTTTCGATAATACCCTCCTTGGGAGAGGGTATCCCTTTGACCAGGGTCAGATAAGTTTTATGCACCTGGCCATCTTGAAAAGCGCCGGTTAATACACGGGCTGCCGACCGGTCAGTCGCCAACAACAGGCATCCCGAAGTATCCCGATCCAGGCGGTGACACAATTCCGGTGTCTGGGGCGAATCTTTCCACAGATGACGTAACCCATCGATCAATCCCACCGCCTGACCCGAACCCGCATGGACCGGCCAACCGGATGGTTTGTTGATGACGAGGAAGCCATCACCCTCCAAAAGCACGGATCCCTCCAAAGCTTTGAGCATGGCGGCTGGTGGCATCCTGGGGGCATCTGCCGTAGCAGCGGGGGACGGACGCACCGGAGGGAGTCGTACCACCTGGCCCGGCAACAGGCGCTGATCCCCTTTGACACGTCCACCGTCCAAGCGAACCTGACCGGTACGCAACAATTTTTGGATCAAGCCCGGGGGCAAACCGGGTAACTGACGCTTAAGAAAACGATCCAGGCGCATCCCGGAATCAATTTCTTCCACTAAAACAAGGGAAACGCCGATTTTTTCATTACCATGTCTCTGTGCATTTGCTTTCATGACGAACACTTTCTATAATGCGCGCATGAATGACACTCTCCAATGCGCAGAAGCCTTGTTGGTTAGCCCACCAGTCTACCCTATTTTTTTCTTTATTTCCCACACCTCTCAATTGAATCTTGCCGCTTTGCCCGCCAGCGGATTACCGCAGTTGGCCCGGGCTTGTCGGCCACACGGACACAAAGGAAAAACGACGAATGACCAGACGCATGCTGGTGGACGCTACCCACCCTGAAGAAATCCGGGTCGCCATCATACAGGACAACAAACTTGTCGATCTTGACATTGAAACCGCCAACAAGGAGCAGATCAAGGGTAATATCTATCTGGGTCGGGTTTCCAGGGTAGAACCTTCGCTTCAGGCTGCGTTCATCGAGTTCCACGGTGGCCGCCAAGGTTTTTTATCGGTCAACGACATTCACCCCAAATATTTCACCCCGGGGGGGTTGACCACCAAAGAAACGCCTGTCATGTCCATGCCGTTGGAGATGGACGACGAGGAGTCCGAAGAGAACATCGCCGACCTTTCGCCGGCATCCCCGGACCCGGAGCCTTCCGCCGAGTCTGTTCCAACATCCGCTGAAGAACAAGCAACGGAGGATGCCGAAGCCGCCGTTATCGAGGATGCCGCGGGCGAGGAGCAGGCCGCCGTCGATGAAGCGCCTCCCGTCGAAGAACGATCCCTTGACCCCGAGGAAGAGGAAGAAGAAGAGGAAGACCGCCCACCCCAGGAAGAGGTTCGCCGTCAGTTCCGGCGCCGTCCACCGCCCATTCAAAAAATATTGCAGCGCAATCAGACGGTATTGGTACAGGTTGTCAAGGAATCCCGAGGCAATAAGGGGGCCACCTTGACCACGAATCTTTCCCTGGCGGGACGTTATACGGTTTTGTTGCCGGAAAATCCCGGAGGGGGTGGTATTTCGCGCAAAATCACCGATGCGGCGGAACGTAAAAATTTAAAAGCCATCCTGAACAGCTTGGCGATACCACAGGAAATGAGCCTGATCATCCGCACGGCGGGCATGCAGCGCAATAAGCGTGAATTCAGCCGTGACATCAGCTACTTAACGCGTTTGTGGAAGATGATTCTTGAGGGTGCAAACACCAAAAAGCCCCCCTGTCTGATCCATGAAGAGGGCGATCTGATCATTCGTACCATCCGCGATCTTTATACCACCGATATGGAAGAAATCCTGATCGAAGGACAGGAAGGATACCGGTTGGGCAAGGATTTCATGCGTTTGCTCATGCCGCGTTACGTCAAGGTAGTGCAACCCTACCGGGAAAGCATCCCGCTTTTCGCCCGCTATCAGGTGGAAAGCCAAATTGAAACCATGCACGATCGGGTGGTGCAGTTGAAGGCGGGAAGCTACCTGGTCATTGACCCCACCGAGGCATTGGTAACCATCGATATCAACTCCGGTCGCTCCACCCGGGAAAAAGATGTGGAATCGACCGCGTTCAAAACCAATATGCAGGCCGTGGATGAAATTGCCCGCCAATTGCGATTGCGCGATCTGGGCGGGTTGGTGGTCATTGATTTTATCGATATGGAAGATCGCAAACATGTCCAGGAGGTGGAAAAACGTCTCAAGGATGCCTTCAAGAATGACCGCGCCAAAGTACAGATTGGCCGTATTTCCCAATTTGGCTTGTTGGAGTTATCGCGACAACGATTGCGCCCCACATTCAGCGAAACCAACCGCATCGAATGTCCACGGTGCAAAGGTTTGGGAACCATCCGCTCGGTGGAATCCGCGGCGATTTACACCTATCGCTGTATTGAGGAAGAGGTGGCGCAGGGTAAAAATCAGGTCTTCAACTATTGGGTATCCCACGATGTGGTGAATTATCTGTTCAACCACAAGCGTGCCTCACTGGTTCGTTTGGAAGAGGTGGGTCAGGTCACGATCAACATCCATGCCGACATGGCTTTGCAACCACCCGAGTTTCGTACCAACCACGTTGAAAAGAGCAAGAAAGATCGGGCAGATAAAGCGCAAGAGGAGAGGAACCGGACACAAACTTCTTCAACTGCGCCGGAATCTGTGGCGGCACCCGCGCCCACTGCATCCAAACCAGACAACACGCAACAATCGATTGCTTCGGAGTCCGGGCAGCATCCCCCCCCGGGTGAATCGGGCGAACCCGGGAAAAAGAAAAGACGGCGCAAACGGCGGCGCAAAAAGGGTCATCAGCAGGGACTTGGTGATGGAGTCGTTGCCGTCCCCTCGGAAGCCCGACCACCGGCAGACGATGACGATGACGATGTTCCCGAGCCTGCGGAAGTGGTTCGTACATCGTCGCCTTTGCCACCGCCCCAACAGGATATCAAAAAGTTGGAGGCCCTGGCTGTACGTTTTCCGGGGCTTTACACCTTGCACGAGGTCAGCCCGGGCCAGGGGAGTACCGATGCCATTCAGGATATGGACGACGACGAGGATGACATCGACCAGCAATCCCTGGGTCCCAACGCCCATGACCCCAGTTTGGGTCAGTCCAACAAAGGGGATCCGAACAAACGCAAACGTTCCCGTCGTGGCGGGCGCGGCAGAGGACGCAAAAAAGGCCATCCCGGTTCACGAGAGGGTGGTGAATCACGCGAAGCTTTTGGCCCCAACGATGCGCATCCCTCATCAGGGGGCAGCAACAGGAACGGCGGCGGACATGGGCCGGGATCGGATTCTTTTCGTACCGATGACACCTGAGCTTGGTCCTGAACCGCGGGTGAAATGTATGAGACCCGACGAATGTATTCGCCTATCACAAGGAAGCTAACTGGAGGTACACATGTCGAAAGCATTACGTTATCTGGGAGCCGTTCGTCCCGAAGCAGCCACGCACCTGCTGAGTTTTTACAAACACAGCGTCAAGGCGTTGGATGATAAAACCCGCTGCCTGATCCAGATTGTCACCAAGGTTTCCGTGGGCACGGAACGGGGGTTGCGCCAGTACGCCCCCAAGGCATTGAAGGCCGGGGCGACCAAAGAGGAAATCCTGGATGCGGTCATGATGGCCTTTCCCGCTGCGGGACTCAACAAAATGTTGGATGCCATTGAGGTATTGATCGATTTGGACCTGCTGCCAGAGGCCCCGGGGAGTACCAAAGAAGCGGGGGACAACCGCCTGGGCAACATGGCGGACTTTCCGCTCAATAAAATGGCCTGCGTTCACAAACCCGACGGTGATTTGATCGTCTTTCGCACCGGCCCGGAAACCGCACGCGTCTATTTGAGCCGGTGTCCCCATTCCAAAACCACGTTGTGCAAAGGGGTGGACCATGGCGACCGGGTAGAGTGTCGGATGCATAACTGGGTTTTTGACTTGGCATCCGGTCGGTGCCTGGGACCCGATCCTGAAGGCAAGCCAGGGTTGATTGAGGTCAAGGTCAAGGTTGAAGGTGGTCAATTGGTCCGTTTGGGCTGACACGCCACCTTTATAAGGATGTTACCCTTGCAACTCTTTGCCTTTTGCCGTCCTGGATTTGAGTCGGAATGCCAGTCTGAACTCGAGGCTGCCGTTATCCAGAAAGGCGGAGGTGTGGGTGGTGCGTGGCGTTCGGATCCGGGATATGTTGTCTTCAAAACCAACAACCCGGATGATGCGGCTGTTTTGGCGCAAAAAATTTCGTTTAACCAACTGGTGTTCACCCGACATCTCCTGGTTGGTGACGAGGGGGTGGAGCCTTTGTCCCCTGAGGATCGGCTGACTCCATTGTGTTTGCGTCTTGAAAGTATGGCGACCGGGGTGGGGCCATTTTCCGAACTCAGGCTGGGGTGGCCCGATGACGAAAAGGGACGGGTATTGGCCCCCCTGGGTCGAGCATTGCACGAAAGGATTCTGAATTGCCTGCAACAAAACAATATCTATGATCCGCAAGGTGGTGGTGTCCGGGCTGAGGTGGTCTTTCTCTCCTCGGTGCAAGCCCTGGTGGGGTATTCCCTGCCCTACAACAGCTCGAACAGGCCCATGGGCATTGTGCGTTTGCGCTCCCCGCACAATGCCCCCAGTCGTTCAGCCCTGAAATTGCTCGAAGCTTTGGAATGGTTGACCCAGCCCGGAAATTCCCATCCCGTACGGGCGCATTCCGGACAAACCGCTGTTGATCTCGGGGCCGCCCCCGGTGGATGGAGTTGGGTGATGGCGCAACGGGGGGTGCGGGTGACGGCAGTGGATCGGGCCGATCTGGCCGATCAGGTGATAGCTAGCAAAATGATAACCCATATCCGAGAAAATGGTTTCCACTTTCGACCCCAGGTCATTCCCCATTGGTTGCTGTGCGATATCGTCGACAAACCCCGCAAGGTCGCCGATCTGATCGCACGGTGGGGGGTGCATGGTTGGTGTCGCAACGCCTTGTTTAATCTAAAACTGCCCATGAAGAAACGCCGCGAAGAAGTGTTATTGTGTCGCGCACGTATTGTCGATACCTTGTCGGAAAATCGCATCCCTTTCCACTTGCAGTTTCGCCAACTCTACCATGATCGGGAGGAGGTAACAGGAATCCTTCGCTTGGGAAAATAAGGGTCGAACTAATCCCGCGGCTGGGTGTCTGGAAAGTTGACAATGGCAATGTTTTGCAGGGTCAGCCGTTTGATGATTTGTGCCAGGACGATATCTTTCAATTTATCACGGACTTCGATCGACATGATATCCAGGTCTTCCTGAGTAACCTGAACCAGGCGGGTGCGTTTTTTGGTAATGACGTTGGCTGTGGTCAATTTTTTGCTGAACAAGGAGGTTTCCCCAAACATATCGCCCACTTTCAGCTCAGCCAGCAGGACATTTTTCGAGGTTACCGTAATAAAAACGCCCCCTTCTACGATAAAATACAGACTGCTGTTGGTCGCCCCCTCCTTGATGATGATTTCCCCGGCCTCGTAGGACTCCACCGATTCCAAAAGGACCGCCAGCGCCGATTTTTGATAGGGGGTCATGCTGGAAAAAATGGGATTGGTCTGTACAAATTCAAGGACTTCCCTGGATGTGTTTTTCTTTTCCGCCAGATCGGTATGACGTCCCGCTTTTTTGCTCACTTTGAGCTCCGGGGGCAGCCTTTCCCGGAAGAATTCTGCAATATCAATATTTTGCTGAACGATATTCGCCGATATCTGCCGAATGATTTGATCCTTGAATTTTTCCCGTATCTCCAGTCCAATATTTTCGTAAAATTCCCGATCAATACTCAGGAGGATCGTCGATTCTTTGGCAACGACATTGGCGGAACGCGGCGTACCGGTTAAAAAGGCAATTTCACCAAAGCTCCTCCCCGGCCCCAGGGTATTCAGGGCAATGGGACTGCCCTCCTTGAGAATCATTACGTAACCCTTGAGAATAATGAAAAAATTGTTGCTGGCATCATTTTCCTTGCAGATGGTCTCTTTTGGTTTGGCCATGACGAGCTTACTATGGAACGAGATAATTTGTTTTTTTTCGTAAATGGAAAACATATCGAAGAAGGGTATGAATGAGAGGATGACCAATAATTTATCTTCGATACCATCGAACTGTTCGTTGGCGATGCATTTGGCGACAAACTCTGAATTTTTCTCGATATTTTTTGCAATTTTTTCTGCAGTTCTGTCAACTTCGGGGGGTTCCGGCTGCGGGGCTTCTGTCGGTTTGGGTGATGGCGGTAGCGTTGGGACTTCTGTCGGTTTGGGTAATGGTACTGGCGTTGCAATATTGTGATCAAACAGGAGCCCGTATAATGTTTTGGGTGCCAAAAAAATAAATTGGTAGCGGCCCATGGCCACCCGATCACCATCGTTGAGCTGGATTTCCTTGGAGCCTATCGCCGTTCCGTTGACATAGGAACCGAATTCACTTTGTAAATCTTTAATAAACCACCCGTTCGGTTTTTTATTAATAACAGCATGTTTTTTAGACAAAGTATAATCAGGAATAACAAATTGATTATCTGCGGTGGAACCAATGAAAAACATGCCGGGGGCACGCCGATTGGGATCCCGGTTGATCAGGGGAAAGAGATAATTCAATGGCACTCGGCTGACCGATTCCTGATCCTGAGAAAAATTCAGGGATATTTTGTTGCCAATGTTAATGACTTCGATGTCCGCGATGCTGTCGCCATACAGCAGGGGAAAGGTGACCCAGCGCACGAACAATTCTTGGGAAACGTCGGCGAAGATATCCTTAAACCTGGTCCGTTCGATCCAACCGGCGCTGTTGATTTTATCGATAAAGGTTTTAATTGGATCCGCCATGGGGGGTCACGACCGGAAGAGGAGAGGAAATTCTTATTAAAGAAATTAAGAACGACAATCACTGTAAATCTTTTTGCGTGAAATTGCAAGATAATAAATATCTATCTATTCCATTTCCATGGAACATCTGAAAGCGCAGACATGATCGCATACATTGGTAAACTGGTATTGTGGATTCTTCTCTTCTGGCCACATCAAGGCCACAGCGGTGAGACCAATCTGAAGGACACAATCATAGCCGTGGATATCGGCCATACCTCACAACACGTTGGTGCCATGAGCGCCCACGGACGGGGAGAGTTTCAATTCAATCTGGAGGTGGGACAACTGGTCAATAAAGAATTGGTCAGACATGGTTTTACCCATACCGTACCCATCATCAATCCTAAAAATTTGTACTCCAGAACGCAGATCGCCCAAAAAAACAAGGCCGACCTATTTCTTTCCATTCACCATGACTCGGTGCAATCCTACTACCTCAACGAATGGACGTACCATGGTCAAAAATTGCACTACTGTGACCTGTTCCAGGGTTTTTCGTTACTGGTTTCCACCAGGAATACCGAATTCCACAAAAGTTTGCTCCTGGCCACGCTGCTGGGGCAAAAACTGAAACAACAAGGTTTTGTACCCACCCAACATCATGCCCTGGATGTACCCGGTGAACGGCACGCTATGTTTCATGCCAATCTGGGCATTTATCGATACGACAATCTGGTCGTATTGCGAACCGCCGACATGCCTGCGGTCTTGGTTGAAGTCGGGGTCATCGTCAATCGGCGGGAAGAAATCCGCTTACGTCAGGAAGAGACACAAAATAAAGTCGCCCGATCCCTGGCCGATGCAATCCAGGAATACACCGGGATCATCGCATCCCGGAACCATTTCCAACCCGCCCGCAGATCCCCGTAGCCCCTTTTGGGGATGAAACATGGCCCGTGCCGGGGCCACACGGAAAGCTCAAAAATATTTGCATCATTGAAACTATCTTTGAGCCGATTTCACCAGCATTCGGCACCTGGTGACTAGCAAAAACGAACTGTCAAAGACACAAAACATTTAAAAAAGTTCATCTATTCAAATGTTTTTCATGGGACATCGCCTGCACTTTCCCAAAAATGGGTCAGGCTGGCATGATTCTGGCGGTTTCCAAAAGCATGATATCTATTTTCAAGCACGCCACCAATTTAATTCTTTGAGGATCCATTTTATGTTCCAAAACATACTGACCCGAGTCACACAACAACGACGTGCCCTGCAACATGTTGATACCACTTCAGATGATGCAACTTCAGAGGATCATTCCGATGATAAGCAGTTATTACAAAGAGAATTTAACACTCTTTTGGAAGACTGCCATCTGATTCCCCATTTCATGCCCATCGTCGCCCTTGGCCAGGATAAGATTTTCGGTCACGAAGCCTTGATCCGTGGCCCGGCGGGGAGTCCACTGCATATGCCTTGTGCATTGTTCTCCATGGCCAACAAACTGGAAAGAACCAAAGATCTGGAAATCTTATGCCGCAAACTTTCCCTGGAACGATTCGCCCAACAGGACGTCCGCTCCAAATTGTTTCTCAATGTCAGTCCGCACTGCCTCCTGGATCCCAGCTACACCCAGGGTACCACCACACGCTTCATGCAGGAATTGGGCATCCATTCCAACCAGGTGGTCATCGAAATTACGGAAAATCTTCCCATCACCGATTATGACCTTATTGCCCAAGCGGTAGACCATTATCGCGCCCGGGGCTTTGAGGTGGCCATTGATGACCTGGGTGCCGGCCACTCCGGGCTCCGGGCCTGGTTTGAACTCAAACCCGATTATGTCAAGCTGGATCACTGTTTTTTGAAAGAGATCACCACCAACCCACTCAATCAGGATTTTGTCCGCTCCCTGATCCGCATGGCCCATGATACCGGCTGCAAAGTGGTGGCCGAAGGTATCGAAACCCAGGAAATCATGCACTTGCTGTGTGATTTACAGGTCGATTTCATGCAAGGATTTTATATCGGCAAACCCGGGACAGAAATACAGGAAGATACCGAACACCCCTGGCCCACAATGGCTTCCGTGGTCAAACCAGCCAACAATCACCAAGCCTCCGCTGGAATTTCCTCCCAGAGAGGAGCCACGTTGGCTGATCTGGTTCAATGGGTCAAACCTGTAGCACCCGATGTGTCGTGCCACGATGTGGTTGACCTATTTCGCACCCGGGAAACCTTGCGCTCCATTCCGGTCGTATTGGATGGCAAACCCAAAGGTGTCATATTTCGTAACAGTTTTCTCGGTTTGTTTCTCTCAGCCTATGGCCATTCGCTGTATGATCGCAAACCGGTTGCGTCGGTCATGGATGCCATCCATCCCATCTTTGAACAAGATACCCCAATTGAACAGGTCAGCCAGACCATGACCAGCCGTCGTGGCGAACTTCAGGAGGGTGATTTTATCGTGACGCACCACGGCCATTACAAGGGAATGATCAATGTCATGGATCTGTTGCGCCGCATCACCCAATTGCAGGTGTTGAGTGCCCGCAACACCAATCCCCTGACCATGCTTCCAGGAAACGGCCCCATCCAGGAGACCGTGGAGCTTTGTCTTGAGTACAAGGAACCGTTTGCCATAGCCTATTGCGATTTGGATAATTTCAAGCCATACAACGATATCTATGGATTTTCCAAAGGGGACGGCGTCATTCGGGCCACCGCCACCGCCTTGATGAGCCAGTTGGATCGTGGCAAAGATTTTTTGGGTCATATCGGTGGTGATGATTTTATCATGATCATTCGTTCAGGAGACTGGGAGACGGTTTGTCGCGACAGTCTTGCGGCCTTCGCCACCATGGTCCCGGGATTCTACGACGAAGAAGACTTGGCAGCAGGCGGCATCCGCGCTGCCAACCGCAAAGGCAACCCCACTTTTTTTGGTTTGATCTCCCTCTCCATAGGCGTCGCCATTCCCGATGTCGAACGCTGCCACAACTATTTCGACGTGGCCACCCTGGCCAGCCAGGCCAAGAAAGAGGCTAAAAAACAGGAAGGCAACAGCCTGTTCGTCAACCGACGCCGTTTTGTTCATCCTGCGGAAAAATTGCCGGGCATACAGGTCACCACAACCCAAACAAAAGCGCCCTGAAATGTTTGCGCCCCCATCCTGATCCGAGCGTTTCTGTCACAGGGCAATGCACACGGTGACACTCTCCCCGGTCACCGGCCAAGTTGTCCGGGACACACTGGCTGTTTCGTCCGTGGTGACCACCCAACGGCGAACACGTCCCATTGCCGCATCACCGTCATCAAAACGCCGGTCCAGAGCGGCCGCTTCCAGGGAGGAAACGTCGTCCATGCACACGCTCAAACCTGGCTGACCTACGGCATCCGGGACCAAACGCACAGCACCACCCCCGGCATGTTGCGGCAGCCCTTGAGGAGATAAAGGGGCCTGGAAGAGTCGGGCCAAGCGCAGGTGTGCCCAGGCATGCTGCGCTTCCATCGACTGCGGATCCAACCAACCATCACCATTGCCATCAACCGCCCCGGGCCATCGGCTACTGGCCCGGGGATCATCACCAGGCAAAAAATGGTACTGCTCTACGTAAACCCGGATAGCCGAACCAATGGCGGCCTGGTCCAATCCCATCCGTTGCACACGCGTATCATCCAGGATTTTTTCGCCGCGCAACACCGATCCCAACAATAAAGTGACAATGATCAGGACAACACTCAACTCCAACAGGGTAAACCCAGCCGAACGCAAACAAGACAGATCGCGGTCACCCCGTGGCATCATCATCTTTGGATCATCCTTCGATAAACGCCGCTATCATGGCATTGGCTTGTTGCGGATTCTGGCTGCACTCCAACAAAGCGTTGAGAATCAAAGGGACAACCAGGGTGGCGTCCGACTCGATAACAAACATGGGCGTGTCGGTTGTCAGCTTGTCCCAGGTAATTTTTTCGTTGGGGGTAGCCCCGGAATAAGAGCCGTAGGAGGTTGTGGAATCGGATATCTGGCAAAAATAAGCCCAAGGTTTTACTTCTTGTTTGAGATCGTATTTGATGGAAGGAACCACACAAATGGGAAAATCACCGGCGATGCCCCCTCCTATTTGGAAAAATCCCACACCAGGACCTTGAGACAAGGAAAGGTACTCGTCATAAAACCAAGCCATGGCTTCAATGCCCGATTTGACAATGGCGGCGGAACATTCCCCCGTCTTGACGTAGGAAGCGAAAATGTTGCCAAAGGTGGAATCTTCATAACCCGGCACAACGATGGGCAGGTTGGCATGGGCCGCAGCCAATAACCAACATTCATCCGGGGAACCGGTACAGTGTTCCAGGGCGACCGTCTGTATCAACTTATAGAAATATTGATGCCAAAACAACCTGCCGCCACTTTGCGAGGCTTCGACCCACATGGGTACGAGAATTTTTTCCACGGCACGGAATGCCTCATCTTCGGGGATACTGGTATCGGTCACGCGGCGCATATGCTGTTGCAGAATGGCATCGTCGTCTTTTTTACTCAAATAGCGATAATCGGGGAAATCACGATAATGTTGATGCGCAACCAAACGAAACAACGATTCTTCCAAATTGGCCCCGGTGACCGAAAATCCATGGACCAAGCCGGCACGAATGGCCGGGGCCAGGGAAATACCCAGTTGGGCCGATGACATGGCTCCCGCCATGGCCCAAAACATTTTTCCTCCCGCTTCAATGTGCCGCCAATAGGCTAACAAGGCGTCGCGTGTTGCTCGCGCATTGAAATTTTTATAGTTTTTTAGCAAAAAATGCAAAATAGGCATTTGGGCAGAGTGAAAATCGCGCACGTGTTCCATGTTCTCCCTGTTGCGGGTTTGAAGGGTAAATTCGGGGCTCCGAGCCCCTTTCCAGCAATGAATGAGGGGCAAAGTCCTTCAAAGGGTAAGCCAATCTTGTCTCTTTCGCCAATCATTGTCACCACACTACCCGGCCCCGGTCAATGGTACAGAGTCCAACTCAAGGAATAAATAGCATTTTTTTGTCTGCAATTTTAAATTGATCGTGGTATTCTTGCCCAATGCAAGGGGTCATGTAGGGGTTGATGCTCTTGGAAGTTGTCGAAAAAGGTAAACGGATAACATGCCTGTCCTGAGTCGATTCCTTGGAATCGTGATTTTCATGCATTGGAACGACCACCTACCCCCACACTTTCACGCCAAATATAGTGGGTTTGAAGTGATGGTAGGATTGGATGGTGTAGTGCTTGAAGGAACTTTATCCACGTCGGGCAATGAGTTTGATCCAGGAGTGGCGTTCTATGCATCAAAAAGAGTTGCAGGAGAACTGGGACCGTGTGCAGCGTCATCAACCGTTGGTGAATATTGACCCTTTGGAGTAACTGCCATGGTACATGTTACCGACGTGAATTATTTGGGAGACTACTGTTTGTGGCTGACGTTTGATAACGGAACCGTTGGCATCGTGAATCTTGAGCCAGAATTGTGGGGAGAGATATTTTTACCTTTGAAAGACAAAACCGCCTTTGCATCCGTTCGAGTGGACCAGGAATTAGGAACCGTCGTTTGGGCCAATGGTGCCGATTTTGCGCCAGAATTCCTTTTGGAGCGGTTACAACAAGAGGCGGTGGCTTGATTGACTGGACACCCAGGAAAAAGCGGATTTTTCATTCACATTGGCCACAGCGTCAAGCTGGCCAATGACAGGGAGTTCGTACCACGAAGCTGGTAATGGTACCCTGGAGAACACCGTTGCCAGGGGATGTCATGGCGATGTTTTCACAGAATCGGGATGCCGTTCAGCAAACCGTCTGACAAACTCGTGCCAGCGCGGGTCCGCAAGCAATCCATCGATAACCCTCTCGGCCATAACCCGACTGCCCGCATCGGTGAAATGCACCGAATCGTTGAAATGCACCGGGTCACCGGGAATGCGATCCTCATCGGCGATCAGCACCGATCCCGTTTCCCGAGCCACGCGCCTGATCACGCCATTGTACCGCGCATACCCCTGTAAAATTTGCTCCGGGGCCAGAGATGGCATGTAAAATTGCGCCGAAGCGGCGGCACGACGATTGACATCCTTCGTATGCCCTTGACGCATTTGCTGACTCCAGGTAATGACCGCCACCAAGTCAACCCCTTGTTTGACTTCCTGGATCAATTGGGTCAGATTAACCGCAAATGATTGACCAAAATCATCTGGGAGGGACTCTATATGCTTCTTGTTCGCCTGAATGACACGGATCTGATAATTCTTTTCCACCAAAAACCAAAGCAACGAATAGCGTCCCAACCAACTGGTTGGCTGGGGTCGGCTCACGAGACCCTGTGACTCGGCCAGGGAATACACCTCATAGGTCATGTCGTTGGTGGCATGGTAGATGAAAACCACATCGGGTTGCAGTTGGGCGACCTGTTGTTTATAGATGCCCAGCGAATGCAGTGTGGTGTACGCAGTCACCCCGGCGTTGACGTAGTCGATGCGAATCTTGGGATAGCGTTGCTGCAGATCGTGCCAAACCCGGTGCGCCCACACCGCTTCATTACTGCTGACCTCGGCACAAAAGGTGGTGGAACCACCCAGAAAAGCCAAGCGCAAAGTACCGGCAGGTTTGGGAACAACCAGCTCAGGGCCACGGAAACCCAGGGAGTTGATGCGAATACTGCGGGTTTCATAACCCGGCTTGGGGGTATCGAGACCTCCGATATCCTGACGTACCTTGACGTCTTCCAACTGGAACAGGGAGCCATACAACCACCATTGGCGCACCCGTACCACCCCCTCCGCCAAGAGCAACAACACGAAGATCACGGACAACGTTGCCACAATCCCCGCGAACACATGCTTTTTGGTAAATGCACTGGCAGGCGGGTCGTGGCTGGGCGGCATGGCCATCTCTTTTCCGAAGGGTCCGCCAGAAGATCAGTTCGGCCAACCCATGACAGGTTGGTAAAATGGTGCGGATGGCCGGACTCGAACCGGCACGGCTCACGCCACTGCCCCCTCAAGACAGCGTGTCTACCAGTTCCACCACATCCGCGACTCTGGCATGGGGCAAATTATCAAACCGGATCGTTGTTGGCAACCGTTTTCATTGAAGGAAAGAGGCGCTAAACTCTGTTGCATGAGCTACCCATACGACCATAGGCCCATCGGCATCTTCGACTCCGGCGTCGGCGGACTGACCGTCCTGCAGGAATTGCTGGTAAAATTCCCTGATGAAACATTCATCTATCTGGGAGATACCGCCCGCGTCCCCTACGGAACCAAATCACCCGCCACCGTACAACGCTACACCATCCAGGTTGCCGAATTTTTATTGCGTCAGGGGGTGAAGGGGTTGGTTGTCGCCTGCAATACCGCCTCGGCTTTGGGTCTGCCCGCGTTGCGGGCGCATTGCGAAGTACCCATTCTAGGAGTGATTGAACCAGGGTGTCAGGCGGCGGTCGGACTGTTCCGGGATGGCGCATTGGCCACTCCAGACGGTGACCGTCCCCGTTGCATCGGCGTTATCGGCACCCACGGTACCATCACCAGTGGTGCCTATGCCCGAACTCTGGCCCTGTTGGTTCCAGAATATGTGATCCGCTCGTTATCATGCCCCCTATTTGTTCCGCTCGTGGAAGAAGGGTGGACCAACTATCCCTCGGCACGACTTCTGATTCGGGAAAGTTTACAACCCTTCATCGACAATCCAGTGGACGCCCTCATCCTCGGGTGTACCCATTATCCCATCCTGAAACCAAAAATTGCCGATATCCTGGGTTCCGCCACCACGCTGGTCGATTCGGCTCAGGCGGTCGCCTTGGCGCTGAATCGTTTGATGGGAGCCGGTATCGTCCTGCCGGCAGCGCGACGGCAGTTCGTCCATTATTATGTCACCGATGCCGCCGCCCGCTTTCGCGAAGTGGCGGCGCGTTTTCTGCCACAACTCAACATGGACGCCGTTGAGGTGGTTGATCTGTAACAATAACATTCAAGATTGTAACATGACAGCAAGAGGTGTTGGGATGGCTGACAATCAATGGATCATCAATGTTGATGAGTCGGGGTTTTCGGAGCAGGTGTTGCAGCGTTCGTCGGCAACCCCCGTATTGGTGGATTTTTGGGCCGCATGGTGTGGACCCTGCCGCATCCTGGGACCAACGCTGGAAAAATTGGCCAAAGAATTCAATGGCCAGTTTATTTTGGCCAAGATCGATTCCGATCGCAACAAACGATTGGCCATGCAGTGGAAGGTCAAAGGGATTCCGGCTGTCAAATTATTTGTCGATGGCGAGGTCAAGGATGAGTTTACCGGGGCATTGCCGGAAACGGCCATCCGCCAATTTTTGGACAGGGCCCTCCCATCCCCGGCGGATCGACGCGCTGTCATTGCCCAACAACTGTTTCAGGAAGGTGACATCGAACAGGCCGAACGCATCAGTCAGGATACCTTGGCCCTGGATTCGCAACATGGTCCAACGTTGCTGCTTTTGACGCAGATTTTCCTGGAACGGGGCGATGTCGAAGAGGCCAAACACCTGTTCGCCCGCATCAGCCCCAAGACCGCGGCATCACCCGAGGCTGTCAAAATCAAGGCACGCCTGGCATTCGCCGGTGATCAGGGGGATCTGGAACAATGGCACGCACGCATAACCGCCAATCCGACCGATCTCCAGGCCAAAATCCAGTATGGACAAGCCTTGATCGGAGCCGAACGGTATGCCGAAGGGATGGATCAATTGTTGGAGGTGTTACGCAAAGACCGTCAATTCCAGGATGAAGCCGCCAAACACGCCCTGATCAATACCTTCGCAATGCTGGGGGGCGATCATCCCCTGGTCGCGCTGTATCGTTCCAAAATGGCGACCGTGTTATTCTCTTGATGTGGGAATCGCGCATACCAACTGGTCATTGATTGTTGGCATTGATGCTTTGGAACTGGGTCATCGCCGCCTTGGAAATACTGACCGTAAAAGCTTGGGATTTCACATGATTGGGAACGCTGTTGTTGTGGGCAATCGTGGTCGATGTTTGCCCGGCAGTGCTGTGAACCTTGGCCGCCAAGGCTTCCCTGGCGTGGACTGCGCGTGTCGCCTGCATGTGACCGACATCGCTCATGAGACCGTGAACAGAGGGTATGGCCATTATTTTCCTCCCGGGTAAAAAGTTCCCCGTGACCAGAGGAGTCCAGTCTTATAAATTGGGGAACGGCATGGTTGCTAAAGGATCATGACAGACATGACATGCATGAAAAGCGCCAAATATTATTGAACAAGAAGCCGTGCTGTCGCCTGTATTCAAAAGCGAACTCGTCTTATGGCATCGCCTTGTGACAGAATACCACCAAAGGAGCTGTTCCTCACCCGATGACATGATTGAATAATGCCCTTGAAGCAGCTTTGGCGGGCGGTCTGTACCAACAACACCCGTCTCGCTACGTTCGGATAATAACCAAAAACCAATCGCCCGACTCGTTGGGCGTGTTTTCTTCCACCATGCGATGCCACCGCTCCACAGTACAGGCATCATCAGCGGCGAGGAGTACCATGAGTAAAATCTACCCCGTAAATCAGGATTTTGCCCGTAATGCCTTCATCAACGAAGAAACCTATCAGCGATGGTATCGCCAGTCACTTGATGATCCCAATACCTTCTGGAGTGAGCGCGCACGGGAATTCCTCCATTGGTTCAAGCCTTGGGACCGGGTGCAGGATTGTGATCTGAAAAAAGGGCGTATCCGCTGGTTTGAAGGCGGAAAAACCAATGTTTCCTACAACTGTCTGGACCGCCATCTTGAAACCCGGGGCGACCAGATTGCCATTATTTGGGAAGGGGATGATCCCGGCTCGGATCGCCGGATCACCTACCGGCAGTTGCATGCCGAGGTGTGCCGGATGGCCAACATCCTGAAAGGGCGCGGGGTGAACAAGGGGGATCGGGTGTGCATCTACCTCCCCATGATTATCGAAGCGGCAGTGGCCATGTTGGCCTGCGCCCGGATCGGAGCCATTCATTCGGTGGTTTTTGGCGGTTTCTCCCCCGACTCCATCAAGGATCGCATCCTCGACTCCGACTGTCACACCGTCATCACCGCCGATGGGGGATTTCGCGGCGGCAAAATTGTCCCGCTTCGGGCCAATGTCGATGAAGCCCTGAAATCCTGTCCCAACGTCTCCACCGTTGTCACCGTCCGCCACAGCGGTACCGAAGTCCATTGGGTGGAAGGGCGTGATATCTGGTACCACGAAGCTGCCGCACGGGTGGAACCCTCCTGCCCCGCCGTGGAAATGGATGCCGAAGATCCCCTGTTCATCCTGTACACATCCGGTTCCACCGGCAAGCCCAAAGGGGTACAACACGGCACCGCCGGCTACAACCTGATGGCGGCCATGACCCACAAGTTCATCTTTGATTATCACGATGGCGATGTATATTGGTGTACCGCCGATGTCGGCTGGGTCACCGGACACTCCTACATCGTCTATGGCCCGCTGACCAACGGCGCAACGACCCTGATGTTTGAAGGCATACCCACCTATCCCGATGGTTCGCGCTTTTGGCAAGTGATCGACAAACACAAGGTGACCATTTTCTATACGGCCCCGACCGCCATCCGTTCCCTCATGGGCATGGGGGATGCGATCGTCAAGAAGACCAGTCGGAAATCGTTACGCCTCCTGGGATCGGTCGGAGAACCCATCAATCCCGAAGCCTGGGAATGGTATTACCATTGTGTCGGTGAGGCGCGCTGCCCCATCGTCGATACCTGGTGGCAAACCGAAACCGGCGCCATCATGATCACCCCGCTGCCCGGTTGTACGCCACTCAAACCCGGGTCGGCCACCCGACCGTTCTTTGGAGTCGAACCGCAACTCACCAACCCGGATGGCAAGGTATTGGAAGGGGCAACCGAGGGTAATCTGGTCATGGCGCGCTCCTGGCCGAGCATGATGCGTACCATTTATGGCAACCATCAACGCTTCATTGAAACCTACCTGTCGGCGGTGCCCGGTAAATATTTTACCGGCGATGGCTGCCGCCGTGATGAGGACGGCTATTATTGGATCACCGGACGGGTGGATGATGTGATCATCGTCTCCGGCCACAACCTGGGCACGGCAGAAATCGAAAGCGCCCTGGTGCTGCATGATAAAGTCGCCGAGGCCGCCGTGGTGGGCTATCCGCACCCCATCAAAGGGCATGGGTTGTACGCCTATGTCACCTTGATGCACGGAGTACAACCTTCCGAAGCGTTGGAAAAGGAATTGATCGCCCTGGTACGGCATGAAATCGGCGCTATTGCCCATCTGGACATTGTGCAATGGGCGCCAGGACTGCCCAAAACCCGCTCCGGCAAGATCATGCGCCGCATTTTGCGCAAGATTGCCGCCAACGAACTGGACAATTTGGGCGATACCACAACCCTCGCCGACTCAACGGTAGTGGACAGCCTGATCAAAAACCGGCACAATCACTGACTCACAAGAATCAACGATAATAAAAAAAATACGGGCGCGGCAGTAAGCGCCCTTTTTCTTTGACACTGATGAAGGAGCTAATAGAGCCCATGGGACGCGTTTACAATTTTAGTGCAGGCCCTGCCGCCTTGCCCGTGCCCGTGCTGGAACGGGCACGGGATGAAATGCTGGACTACCAGGGATCGGGAATGTCGGTGATGGAAATGAGTCACCGTTCCAAAAAATATTTGGCGATCATCGAACACGCCGAACAGATGTTGCGTTCCCTGATGGGTATTTCCGCCGATTATGAGGTATTGTTCCAACAAGGCGGGGCGACCTTGCAGTTTGCCATGCTGCCGATGAATCTCATCACCGACCCCAAGGAACAAACCGCCGATTACATCCTGACCGGCAGTTGGTCCAAGAAGGCCATGAAAGAAGCTAAAAAGATTTTTTCCAAAATACGGGTCGCCGCCTCCAGTGAGGAGGTCGCCTTTACCCGGATTCCCACCCAGACGGAACTCAACTTGAATCCCGAGGCGGTTTATTGCCACATCACCACCAACAATACCATCTACGGCACCGAGTACCACTACACCCCCGATACGGGTAAAGTACCCTTGGTGGCCGATATGTCCTCCAATATTTTGTCGCGTACCCTGGATGTCAATCGTTTCGGGTGTATTTATGCCGGGGCGCAAAAAAATCTGGGACCCAGCGGCGTGACGGTTGTGGTCATTCGCAAGGACCTCCTCGGGCGTCAAGCGAACCTGCCGGTCATGCTCGACTACAAAGCCCAGGCCGCCGAACAATCCATGCTCAATACCCCTCCCACCTATGCCATTTATATTCTTGGTTTGGTTCTCGACTGGATCAAGGAACAGGGCGGGGTGGCCGGCATCGAACAACGCAATATTCGCCAGGCCCAACGACTCTACCAGGTCATTGACGCCTCGGGATTCTACCAATGTCCCAACCAGGTCGATTCCCGCTCGCGTATGAACATTCCCTTTACCCTGAGCAAACCCGAACTGACCGAAACCTTCCTCTCCGAATCCAACAAAGCGGGATTGGTGACCTTGAAAGGGCATCGTTCGGTGGGTGGCATGCGTGCCTCCATCTACAACGCCATGCCGGATGAAGGGGTGGAAGCCCTGGCGCAATTCATGACAGAGTTTGAACGCCGTCATGGTTGAAATGTACATTCAATTCTAATGTACAATCGAAAGAAAGGGATTGCACATCGTCGTTGCGACTGTTACCATCGGCGCGACTGTAGATTAAATGAGTGACCATCCGGTCCGTTTGCGATCCATCGCCCCAACACGACAACACAATGAGGAAAACATGACCGTCAGCTACAAAGAATTAGGCCTCGTCAATACCAAAGCCATGTTCAAGGCCGCCTTTGAGGGCAAATTTGCCATCCCGGCCTATAATTTCAACAATATGGAACAGCTGCAAGCCATCGTTACCGGTTGCGGCCAGTCCGATTCCCCGTTCATCCTGCAAGTCTCCTCGGGTGCCCGGAAATATGCCAACCAGACATTGTTGCGCTATATGGCACAAGGGGCTGCGGCGATGTTGCGGGATATCAATCCGCACTTGAAATTCGCCCTGCACCTGGACCACGGCGACACCTTGGATTTGTGCAAATCCTGCATCGATTCCGGCTTCTCCTCTGTCATGATCGATGGTTCCCATCATTCCTTCGCCGACAACATGGCCCTTACCAAGCAGGTTGTGGAGTATGCCCACAGCCGTGACGTCACCGTCGAAGGTGAGTTGGGCGTGCTGGCCGGTATCGAAGACGATGTGGTGGCGGATAAATCCACCTATACCCGTCCCGAAGAAGTGGAAGAGTTTGTCGCCAAGACCGGTGTGGATTCACTGGCCATTTCCATCGGCACTTCGCATGGGGCCAACAAGTTCACCCCGGCGCAATGCACCAAAAATGCCGACGGCGTCCTGGTCCCCCCTCCCCTGCGCTTCGACATCCTCGAAGAGATTGAACGGCGCATTCCCGGTTTCCCGATCGTGCTGCATGGCGCTTCCTCGGTGGTCCCCAGCTATGTGCAAATGATCAACAGCAATGGCGGTGCCTTGAAAGATGCCGTTGGTATCCCGGCTGACCAACTTCGTCGCGCCACCCGCTCGGCGGTGTGCAAAATCAACATCGACTCCGATGGTCGTCTGGCGATGACCGCCATGATTCGCAAAGTGTTCAAGGACAAACCCGCTGAATTCGACCCCCGTAAATACCTCGGGCCGGCCCGTGACGAACTGACCAAAATGATTATCGAGAAAAACAAGGACGTTCTCGGCTCCGCTGGCCAAGGCAAGGCCATTTTCGCTGGTAAATAAGTGTTTCTGATTTCCCGGGACTTGGGATCGCCGCACAGCCCGAGTCCCGGGAAGTTGCCTGTTGTTTTTCATGCTTTAAGATTGGAAATCACATGAACAATCTCCGGGTCGGTGTTCGGTTAAGCTTGGGCTTTCTTATAATTATTTTAGTTATTGGAAGCGCGCTTGGTTTTGCTCTGCTGCGACTCAATGACATGAAAGAGCAATCCATTCAGGTGCAAAGTGAAAGCATTCCATTCGCCTTGTTGGCGGAAAAAATGACGGGTGATGTCAACGCGGTTCAGCAATTTATGACAGACGCGTCACTAACGGGGGAAAAAAAGGCAGTAGAAGAAGGGCTTGAATTTGCCAAAGAAGTACACGAAGGAATTGTAAAGTTTCAAAAGATGTACACTGATGAACACAATCAGGATGGCATTCGTCGCATGGAGGAGATCAACAAAAATTTTGAAGCGTTCGTGGAAACCGGAAAGAAAATGGTGGAGGCCTACATCGGGGGAGGCAAGGCAGCCGGCGATGCGGTGATGGAAGATTTTGACAAAAAGTCGGATGCTCTCCGCAACACCCTGGAACCATTACGTAAATCTCAGGTTGAAGAAGGCATCGCAAACCTTTCCGCGGTTGTGAAATCCAATGAAAGGCTCTACCAACTCTTTTGGAGCATGGGTATTGCCATCGTTTTGGTCGGTGTGGCCCTCTCTGTGATCATCACCGGAAGCATTACCAAACCATTGGCTGTTTGCACAGGCATGTTACAACAACTTTCTGAAGGCGACCTGACCATTCGTGCCAATAATATACAAAGCAAGGATGAGTTGGGCATGTTGGTGACCGGAATGGCCGCCACAGCGCATAAATTACGTGAAACTATCGGAGAAATTGCGGCAGCCGCCGAACAGGTAGCCGCTGGTAGCAACTCCGTTTCCGATTCAGCGCAAACGCTTTCCCAAGCGACAACCGAACAGGCGGCATCGGTGGAAAAAACTTCTTCAGCCATGGGAAAAATAGCTGATAGCTTTCAACAGAGTACCGAGAGTTCCAATTCGACACAAACTATTGCGCTAAAAGCTTCACAAGAGGCCGCCAAAGGTGGTGAGGCCGTCAATCAAGCCGTTCATGCCATGAAGGAAATTGCCGCCAAGATTGGCATCATCGAAGAGATAGCCCGGCAGACCAATCTGTTGGCCTTGAATGCCGCGATCGAGGCGGCCAGGGCGGGTGAACATGGCAAGGGGTTCGCCGTTGTCGCCGCCGAAGTCAGAAAACTGGCGGAACGCAGCCAAGTCGCAGCCGCAGAGATCAGTCAGCTTTCCGCTTCCAGCGTTGCCATTTCGGAACAGGCCGGCTCGATTATCGGTAAGCTGGTACCCGAGATTCAAGATACTGCGGACCGAATCCGTGGTATTGCCGAATCCAGCAGGGATCAAAGAGAAGGAATTGACGAAATCGGCCAGTCCATTCGGGCACTGGACGATGTGATCCAGCAGAATGCCGGTTCTTCTGAAGAATTGGCGGCGACGGCGGAAGAATTGAGTGCGCAGGCGGATATGATGAAGCATAGCATCAGCTTTTTTCACCTGGGCGATACGGCAAACCTTGGCAGTCACCATGCCAAAACGCCTACAATAATGGGAACATCCCTTATGCTCAACTAATTCTGCTTTGTCACATTGGAAAACGTTCCCTGGATTCCCGCTTTCGCGGGAATGACAAACGACTGCAATATCAGCGTTTTCTTCGTCATTCCTGCGAAAGCGGGAATCCAGAACCTCGTCATTCCCGCGATGGATCACTCGAAGGTAGCGCCCCATGGAAACGAATCGGTCAGGTAAGTTGTGGGTTGTGGGGGCGGGACCGGGGGCGGTTGACCTGATTACCGTCCGTGGTCGCGCATTGCTGGCCCGGGCCGATGCCATTTTGTATGCCGGTTCTTTGGTCAGCCCGGAGCATTTGACTTTTGCCCCGGCGCACTGTGAGGTGGCCGATTCAAGTGGCATGACCCTGGAGGTCATGGTGGCATGGCTCCTGGAGCGCGTTCGTCGTTTGGAGGTTGTCGTTCGCCTGCAAACCGGGGATCCATCGCTGTACGGTGCCCTGACCGAATTGACAACACCTCTCCGGGCGCACGGTGTGGAGGTGGAGGTAGTACCCGGGGTATCTTCGGCCATGGCGGCAGCGGCAGCCGCCGTGGAAAGCTTGACCTTGCCGGAGGTCACCCAGACGGTCATCCTGACCCGAACCGAAGGGAGAACCCCCATGCCGGAGCGGGAACAGTTACGCCATCTGGCCGCGCATGGTGCCACTCTGTGCATTTTTTTGTCAGCAACCTTGATGCCCAAAGTTACCGAAGAATTGTATCAGGCGGGTTGGTCGGTCGATCAGCCGGTATTGGTCGTTCATAAGGCGAGCTGGCCCAATGAACAACAAATCATTCGTGGCCGCTTGGCCGACATGACTGCGTTGTGTCGCGAAGCCAAGATTGGCAGCCAGGCGATGATCATTGTTGGTCCCTCTCTGGAAGCGGCCCAGCGTCCCGATAATCGTGCTTCCCGGCTGTACGCCGAAGATTTCTCCCATCAGTATCGACAAGCCAACCGATGACAGTTTATCATTTTCGGATTTTAGGAAATCCGGAGAGACGGAGGCATTTTGTCAGATGTTTTCAAGGAAATTCATTTTGCCTTTAAGAACGGAGTTTCCCCTTGTCGGACCATGACTCAGGCTACAAACTGCTTTTTAGCCATCCAGATATGGTGCGTGACCTGCTTCAAGGTTTCGTCAAGGAGGAATGGGTTGAGCAACTGGATTTTTCCAGTCTGGAAAAGGTAAGCGGCAGCTATGTTGCCGACGATCTCCGCGACCGGGAAGACGATGTGATCTGGCGTGTACGTTGGGGAAAGGAGTGGTTGTTCGTCTATCTGCTTCTGGAGTTTCAATCCGCCGTGGATTGGATTATGTCGGTAAGGACGGACGCCTACGTGATGCTCTTGTACCAAGATTTGGTCAAGGCTGGGCAGATAAAGCGTGGAGATCGGCTTCCTCCTGTACTTCCGGTTGTTCTTTACAACGGCAAGTCGCTTTGGACAGCGGCACTGGATGTATCTGACTTAATCACACCGATTCCTAGAGAACTTGATCGTTATCGACCGAGAACGAGATATCTGCTCATCGACTTGGTAAGATATGAAAACGCTACGTTGGTATCCATGCATAACCTTGTTGCGGCTCTTTGCCGGTTGGAAAAGAGTCAGACGCCTGAAGAAATTCGTGCAGTGGTGGCACTTTTGGTTGATTGGTTGAAAGCGCCAGAACAGTTGAGTTTGCGGCGGGCTTTCACGGTGATGCTTGGGCGGGTTTTGTTGCCCAGGCGGGTACCTGGTCAGGTAATCCCGGAGTTGAATGATTTACAGGAGGTAGATGCCATGCTGGCCGAAACTGTAGGAGAATGGACAAAAGAATGGGAATCTAAAGGCCGCCAAAAAGGAGAAGCTACGATGTTGACGCGCCAGTTGCAACGCCGCTTCGGCACAATACCCGAATGGGCTAGTGAAAAAGTTTCCAAAGCGAACCTATCCTCTTTGGAAGAGTGGAGCCTTCGCATTTTCGATGCCCAGTCCCTTGACGATGTTTTTTCGGACTGAGGTGTGACACCCGTATCCGAGAAAGGTTTGCGGAATATGAAAAAGGGTGTTTTATGGATGGTTTTGATGGTTATCGCCGGGTTGGGACTCCTCATATGGCACCGTCCTTGGACAACACCTTCTGAGGTCACTCGACCATTGCACATGGCTGTGGATCCATGGCCCGGTTCCGCCCATGTCTTTCTGGCGGAGAAAAAAGGATTTTTCAAGAAAAATGGCGTTTCGGTGCAGTTGCACATGGAAAAAGGGCCTGCCGATTCACTGGTTTCCTATAAGAATGGCGGCTTGGATGGCGTACTGGACGCCGTTTATCCTGACGTGATCACATTGCGCGCCCTGGGATATCCCATAAAAATTGTATACGTGAACGATTTTTCCCAGGATGGCGATGTCATCATTGGTCGCCCCGAGTTGACAACTCTGGCCAACCTCAAGGGACGCAGGGTCAGCTTTGAAACCATCAATTCATTTTCGCATATTTTCGTCATCAGCGCTTTGGAAAAATATGGGTTGGACGAATGGGCGGTCAAGTTTGAACGGGTCAAAGCCCCGGATGTGTTGAAAGCCTTGGAAGAAGGGCGCATCGATGCGGGACATACCTGGCAACCGACCTCTTCCCAGGCTTTGGCGAAGGGGTATACCATTTTGGCCAAGGCCAGGGATGTGCCGGGGATTATCATTGATTTGGCATTTGTGGATGCCAAAGTGGTCGCCCAGCGCCCCATGGAAGTTCAAGGTTTGGTCCGATCATTGGTGGAAGCCAGACAATACATGGTGGATCACAAAGAGGAATCATTGGCACTCATGGCCAACGCCGTGGGAATGACGGTGAAAGAAATGTCGGACGGCTTGGATGAAATTCATCGGGCCACCTGGGAAGACAACCGCACAGCTCTGACCCGCTCTGGATCGCCGACATCTTTGTTTCAAAGCGGTGAAAACATAATCAAATTTCTTGTAAAGCGGGGGGGATTGCGTGCCATTCCAGACCTTGATGATCTGATCGATGCCCGTTTCATCCAGGGCATTGAAGCCCCCGCCACCCTTGGGAAAGGACCGGGGTGACCCCTATGCAGGCCACTTCTTCCGGAGTGTTATAAATTGCAATAAAGTGGTCCATAACTGTGAAATTTTCCCTAAAACTCATGCTCCTCTCGGCCAGTCTGGTGATCATCACCGGATTGGGCATTGCAATCATCGCCAATGCGCTTTTGACCAACCATTTGCAGGCCAATGTCATACACACTCTGAGTACGCAAGCGGCATTGGCGATGAAGCGGGTGGATCTCATGTTGTTTGAACGCTTGGGCGATGCCCGTTTACTGAGCAGCAATCCCTTGTTTTGCGAAACACCCATTTCAAAAGAGAAAATTACCAGACAATTTGCAAATTTCCGCAACATTTACGGTGTTTATCTGGATATTTCCTATTTCAACATTTCCGGTGTACGCGAGATAGGGAGCAGCGGTTTGGGCATTGGCAAGGCCTGGGAGGCCGGAGGGGCGGGTGAACTTGGTTGGGATCGTCTGATAAACACCGACCATTCCGTTGTGTTGGCTCATTCCGACGAATTGGGTGAAAATGTCGTGGCCATTACCAAGCTGGTTCATTGCCCTGACGATGCATCACCCCGTGGTGTGTTGGTCACTGTGATCAGTGTGGAGCAATTCAAATTTTTGTTCGACCATGAGGTTGTGGATGAACTTGGATTCCGCTATGACCTGATCGACAGCAACGGACGATTGCTTTATTCAAGTTATAGCAATAAAAAATTCATGTCGAGGCGCAATCTCGGCGGTGGGCGTTCAAAACGAATCTATAGCAATGATTATAATTTTTCATTGACAAACAATGAACAATTTATTTTTGGTGCGGACGCGAAAGGATTTCTTGATTATCCAGGGGAAGGTTGGAGCGTCTTGGTTTCATTGAAAAGGTCGGAGGCGTTTGCCATTGCCACCACCTTGCAAAATCAAGTGATCCTGTTCTCGCTGATGGTCATCGGAATGGCGCTGTTGATCGCCTATGCCATGGCCCGACGGTTTACCAAACCCATTGATCGCATGGTCCACATCGTGACCTCGGTGGCCACTGGCCAACTGGCCTCTTTGGTCGCAATCAGCCAGGAACGACTCCGTACCAGCCAGATGGTCGCCTCCCGCAAGGATGAGTTGGTCGTCTTGACCCAGGCTTTTGATCACATGATCGTCGAGTTGCATGCGACGCTCCTGGCGGAGGAACAAGCCATGGAGTTAAACCAAAAGGTGGTGGGAAACGCCGCCTATGGCGTTATCGTCTATCAGGTGGAATCAGGGATTTGCGTCCTGGCCAATCCCGCTGCCGGGTTGATTCTGGGAACCACTGCCAATGTCTTGATGCAAACGAACTACAGGGATTTGGAAGCATGGCGCCGTACCAACCTGATGGATATGGCCGAAGAAACGATCCGTACCCGCCAGGACAGACAGTGTGACCTTTTCATGAGGACATCGTTTGGCAAAGAGGTATGGTTGGATATCCATTTTTCCACGGTTCTGATTCAGGAACAACCCCACCTGCTTTGTTTGATCAACGACATTTCCCTGCGCAAACAGGCCGAACAAGAAATTTTGCGTGCCAAAGAGGAAGCGGACCAGGCCAATCTGGCCAAAAGTCAATTTTTATCCAACATGAGCCATGAAATTCGCACCCCCATGAATGCCGTATTAGGCTTGGCGGGTTTGGCACTTCAAGCCGATGCCCCCCCCAAGGTTCGAGATTATCTGATCAAGATTGATGGCGCATCCCGTTCACTTTTAAGAATTATAAACGACATTCTGGACTTCTCCAAAATGGAAGCCGGAAAGTTGACCTTGGAATCGTCTCCCTTTTATCTGGCGGACATCTTTGAACAACTGACCGATTTGTTTCGCATTCCAGCGGCAGAAAAAAATATTGAACTGATGATGGAGATTTCACCATCGTGTCCAACCTTTTTATCCGGCGATGCCATGCGTCTGGAGCAGGTACTGACGAACCTCATAGCCAACGCCTTGAAATTTACCCAGGGTGGCATTGTCCACGTCCAGGCCAGAGAGGGTCAGTTCATTGCGGATAACGCCGGAAATCCCGACAAGGATTCAGGGGGCCCTGACACCATGGTGACCAATCGGGTTCGCCTGGAATTTTCGGTGCGGGATAGTGGCATCGGTTTGTCGCAGGAACAGATCGCCGGGCTGTTTCGTCCTTTTGTCCAGGCGGATGGTTCCACCACCCGCCGATACGGCGGTACCGGACTGGGTCTTTCCATCTGCAAAAATTTGGTGGAAATGATGGGGGGAACGATTGGAGTCGACAGTCGTCCCGGAGAGGGGGCGCGCTTTCATTTTTCCATCCTGTGCGAAAAGAATGACAACGGAGAACGGCAGAAACCCTTTCTGCCAGAGGAATTCCAGGATTTGAAAGTGATGGTGGTCGATGATAATGAAGTGGCACGCATCATTTTCCATGACATGCTCAGCACGATCACGCACCCACCGTCACTTGTGGCGTCGGGCGCGGAAGCCATCGTCGAAATGGAACGGGCGATCCTTGCCGGCACTCCGTATTCCATGGTGTTTTTGGATTATCGCCTGCCGGGGATGAATGGTTTGGAGACAGCGAACAAACTGCGCGAACTTGGTGACCGCTACGGCGTCTCCCCGCCAAAATTGCTGCTCATGAGCGCTTATGACCAGGAAGAATCCCTGCTGCACCAATGCCATCAGTCGGGTTTGACAACATTCCTGAACAAGCCGATTATGAAAAATCGTTTGTTGGACGCCATGATGACGGTCATGGGTCATGCGGTCGCCAAACCGCATGGACGAAGGCAGAATGACGTTAAACACGCTGAAATAATTGATAAACTTGGCGGTCATCATGTATTGCTGGTAGAGGATATCCCCATCAATCAGCAGGTGGCGCGAGAAGTGTTGCAGGCCGTGGGCATACGCGTCGATGTGGCCAACGATGGGGAGGAAGCAGTGCGCATGGTCGAAGCGGGGGCGTATGACGCCGTGTTGATGGATATTCAAATGCCGATCATGGATGGTTATGCCGCTACGACCTTGATTCGCGCCAATCCCCGTTTTGCCAAACTCCCCATCATCGCCATGACCGCCCACGTCATGGAGGGTGATCGGGAAAAATCGTTATCCATGGGGATGAATGATCATATCGGAAAACCTTTTGAACCCAAAACATTGTTTTCGGTGTTGCTGTCCCACATCCACCCTGATCAAGGGGGGGAACATCGCAAAAAAGTTGACCGGGAACTTTTACGAATAACGCGTTCCCCAAGTCCCGCGATGGATAAAATCGACGGCATTGACGTGGTCGCGGCGCTATCCCGAGTCATGGGCAATGGGGAATTGTTGAAACAATTGTTGCTCGAATTCAAACGGGAGTATGCGCATGTCCCTGGAGAGATCGATGCCGCCATGGCGCGAGGGGATACGAAATCAGCCAGACAATTGGTCCATAAAATCAAAGGTTCTGCCGGTAATCTCGGGGCCAACCACGTCATGGAGGATGCACGCGCCTTGGAAAAGGCCATTGATCAGGGAAGTGATGCGACTGAAATACTTCAGAATTTCTCGTTACATATGCAGGAGGTTGTCGCAGCCATTTCTGCCATGGAGCCGTTGGTCAGCGTTGAGGAAACGATTGCGGTCGCCCCTTTGACCATCGAAGAGTTGGAAAGTGTACGCACCGCCTTGTTGGAACTGGATGACCTTCTGAGGCAGGCCAAAGTGGATGCGGTGGGAAATTTTGCAGCGATCAAACACCTCCTGCTGCGTGGGGGATTCACGCAAGAATGTATGCAATTGCAGGAAGAAATGGACCGATATGTTTTCAAGGCTGCCCGTGTTACCTTGAGGGGTCTGGCTGGACAATTACACATGAACCTGTAGGGGGAATTTATGTCGACCACGACCTCCAAAGCCAAAATCGTCATCGCGGAAGATTCTCCCGGCAATATTAAAATATTGGTGGAAATGTTGGCTGCCGAATACGAAATTGCCATTGCCACCGATGGGTTGGAAGCTTTGGAGGTGGTCACGCAATTCCAACCCGATGTACTCCTCCTGGACATCGAGATGCCGCATTTGAACGGATTCGACGTCTGCATGCGTCTCAAAGCCAAGGAAGAAACCCGGGACATTCCCATCATCTTCCTGACTGCCCGCGACAGCACCCATGATGAAGCCATGGGATTGGCGCACGGGGCCATTGATTATATCACCAAACCATTTAATCCCTTTGCGGTCATGGCCCGGGTCAACAATCAGGTATTGATCAAAAGGCAACGGGAGGAATTGCAACGCATAACCGCGCAATTGCGTGAGGTCAATCAATACAAGAGTGAATTTATCGCCAATATGAGCCATGAAATCCGTACACCGATGAACGCCATCATCGGCTTGTCCGATTTGGCCCTGCGGATGGAACTGCCCCCCAAGGTACGCGATTATCTGGGAAAAATTTCTCATTCATCACAATCATTATTACGCATTATCAATGATATTCTTGATTTTTCCAAGATTGACGCGGGTAAACTGGAGTTGGAGCAGGCACCATTCCTGTTGCGTGACGCCTTTGATCATCTGGCCGATATGTTTCGCATCCAAACAACCGAGAAACATATTGAACTGATCCTGTGTTATTCGGATGAGTGCCGCTACGAACTGATTGGCGACTTGCTGCGCCTGGAACAAATTTTAATGAACCTGGTTGGCAATGCCTTGAAATTTACCGAAGAGGGTGAAATCGAGATCCAGGTCACCACTCTCCAGGAATCACCAACCCGGGTGGATCTACAATTTACGGTTCGTGATACCGGCATTGGCATGTCGGAAAGCGCGTTGGAAATGCTTTTTCAGGCATTTTCCCAGGCGGACTCCTCCGTCACCCGCCGCTACGGTGGTACCGGTCTGGGGCTTTCCATCAGCAAAAAACTGGTGGCGTTGATGGGCGGAACCATCGACGTATCCTCCACCCCGGGTCAAGGCAGCGCATTTCGTTTCACCATTGGCTTTGATCGCATTATCGGCGACATGGACAAGGATTTAAGCATTCCCGATGAATTGGAACGACTCAAAGCCCTGGTGGTTGATGACAATGCAACGGCACGCCGGGCCATGGAAAAAGTCCTCGCCATGTTTGGATTGGCACCGACGGTAGTCGGTTCTGGCAAGGAAGCCGTTGCCGCTTTTCAACAAGCCATTGCCGAAAACGCCCCGTTCCAATTGGTATTGCTGGATTGGCTCATGCCAGAGATGGACGGCATTCAAACCGCACAGCACCTTAAAGAACACAATATCCCCGAGTCCCCTTACCAAACGTTGCTTCTGGGCCCCTACGACCGTGAAGAACAGTTGCGGAGCCAGGGAAAAGCAGTTGGGGTAACTGATTATCTCCCCAAGCCGGTCAATTGTTCGATCCTGTTTGATAAAATCATGAACACCTTTGGACGGCAAGCCACCAAAACAATTCGCCGCAGCAAGAAAACCATCCATGCTGCCGATGTCATGGCAAAAATAGGCGGTGCGCAGGTATTGCTGGTCGAAGACAATGCCATCAACCGCCAAGTGGCCTTGGAATTGTTGCAGGAAGTGGGCTGTGTGACGGAAACGGCCCAGGACGGGAGGGAGGCGGTCATCAAAGTGACCAGAAACATGTATGATATCGTACTGATGGACATCCAAATGCCGGTCATGGATGGCTACCAGGCAACGCGTCGTATCCGTGAATTGCCAGGAAAAGATACCCTGCCCATTGTTGCCATGACGGCGCATGCCATGACGGGTGACCGGCAAAAAAGTTTGCAGGCTGGAATGAATGATCATATCACCAAGCCCATCGACAGGAGGCAGCTTTACAGTACCCTCGTCAAAAGGATTGCCCCACGGGACGGGTTGGGCATGGTGCCCCCTCCCGGAAAACCAGAGATGCCAAGGAACGATGGGTTGGATTTTCCGCAAAACTTGCCTGGCCTCGATTGGCAGACCGCCATGGAACGCCTTGCTGGTAACCGCCGGGTTTATCGCTCCCTGCTCACTGAGTTTCATAAAGATTATGCCCAGGCAGCCAGACAGGTTCGTGACGGATTGCTGAGCAAGCAGGAGGAAAAGACCCTGGCAGTGACCCGTCTGATTCACACCATCAAAGGAATTGCGGGTAACATTTCCGCCCCCCGCCTCTACAATGCCGCGCTGACCCTGGAGAAAGGGATCGCCGGATCTTTGGAAGAAATGGTGAGCGGCATGGACTCTTTTGAAGAAGCCTTGGCCGAGGTATTGGAAACCATCTCGCAGTTGCAACGTGAGGAGCGGGGGAAAACCAATCATGATTCATCCGATGTCACGACGATGGCAACAACAATCAACGAAGACGCCGTCTTTCCCCTGATGCGCAAGTTGTCTCGGGAAATCGGGTTGGGGGCAGTGGAAACTCAAGATACGTTTGATGCCCTCAAACCCCATCTGATGAGCGGGAACAAGGGGATCCTGGAGACAATCAAACAATTGGAGGAGCAGATTGATCGGATCGACTTTTCTGCAGCCTCGGCGACACTCTGCGCCTTGGCCAAGGCGTTGGATATGGATTTTGGGAACGATAAGTCATGACTGCTGCTGATGAAAGGGCTCGGGTATTGATTGTTGACGATGTTCCCGGAAACATTAAAACACTGGCGATCATTTTGCGGGAGGAGTTTCAGGTGCGCATGGCCACCAGCGGCAAAGATGCCCTGAAGCTCATCGACCGGGAAAGAATTGACCTTGTTTTGTTGGACGTTACCATGCCGGAAATGGATGGTTATGAGGTATGTACCGCCATAAAAAGCAATCATGAAACTTCTGAAATCTGTATCCTGTTTGTCACGGGACGGAACGACGAGGCGGATCAAAACAAAGGATTGGCGTTGGGAGCAGCCGGTTATCTCACCAAACCGGTGAGCCCCCCCACGCTGTTGGAACTTGTTCGCACTCATGTTGCTGCGAAGCGGCACCGCGATGAGCAAGTCGGATCTTCATGAAAGTGGCAACCGAATGATTACCGATGATCACACCACTGCAACCGTTCGGAATCTTTAAGAACGGATAGAGACGCTCCTTGCCCACACCAAAACCACCCTCCCCCTTGGCAACCTTTCCCATTCGCTCCGGTTTGGGGCGAACCGTATTCCTATGGCTTCTGGGACTCTCCCTGCTGCCGCTGGGATTTATCAGTTGGCTGGGATATTCCAAATCCGTTGAGGCGTTACGCACCGAAACCAGCCAAAAATTATCCATCGCTGTGGCCCTGAAATACACAGCAATGGAAATGTTGTTTACAGAACAGCTCCTTCATTTGCAACGGGAATCCCTGTCACAGGCACGTTTGCACCTGATCACCGATCTTGGAAACGCATGGCGAGCCAGCACCCTCCCGGCGGAGGCGTTTGTAAAAAGTCATTCCTGGACCCAACGGGTGGAAAAAGAGGGGCGAGACATCGCGGAGTTTGTCGCAACCTATGGCTACAAAAACTATTTCCTGATGGAACCGGGTGGAACGGTGCTGTTTTCGCACCATCCCGACCCACTATTGGGGAGCAACCTATTGGCGGGAACAGAAAAAACGTTGCTATTGGGAGAATCCGTCCAGAAAGCCCTGGAAAACAAGAAAGCGGTGTTTTCCGACTTGCAGCCCAATCGTGTCATGGCGCAGTCCGGATATCTCATCCAACCCATGCTGGGGGAAAACGGCCAGGTGACCGGGGTCATTATCCTGGAGATTTCGCTGGCCCCCTTGTTTCAACTCATGGAAACCAACGTTGGATTGGGAGTGACCGGCGAAACCTATCTGGTGGGATCGGACCTGAAAATGCGTTCCCCTTCGCGAGTCATCAAACAAACCGTCGCCAGCGATGTCCGGGTGGACACATGGTTGTCGCGCCAATGGTTGCAGTCGACACCCCCTGGTCAAGCAATCCATGGGCAGGTCACAACGCACGATACCTCGCAAAAAGCCCAGACAGAAAACCAACCCATGTCGGTGACCTATGAAACCTATACAGACTATGATGGTCATGAAGTACTTGGAACCTATAAAGATTTGCATTTCATGGCAGACCTTGGGGTCCACTGGGGATTGTTCGCGGAGATGGAAGCCAGGGAATTTTTCGCCCCGTCGTCGCGGTTACGCAATCAATTGGTAATCGTTTTGATACTGGTCTCGGTTTTGGTTTTGTTGGTGGCGGGACGTGTTGCCGGACACATCGTCACCCCTGTGCAACGCCTGACCCAATGGTCGAGAAAAATTCAGGAAGGCGAATGGGTCATGGAATCCATTGCCGCTCCCAATAATGAAGTGGGTCTCCTGGTTCACGCTTTCGAAAAAATGGCCGCGACACTCATCGCGGTTCACGAAAACAAACTGCGCACGTCATGGATGGAACAAGGGGCGGCAGAATTGAATCGACGTTTGCGCGGGGAGAAAGAGTTGGGCGAATTGGCGGCGGAAACCGTCTCATTTCTGGCCTCCTGGCTTGACTGTCCGATAGGGGCCTTGTATGTGATCCAGTCCGATGGCGGGGTCATGCTGTACGGCCATTTTGCCTTATCTCTGGAAACACGCCTGCAAAACGTGACCTTCAAACCCGGGGAAGGTCTGGTGGGACAATGTCTGGTAAACAAAACCCCCATGCGTATTCACCCCCTGCCCGCGGAATATTTTCGCATCCAATCGGGATTGGGAGAGAGTCAACCAGGGTACCTGCTGCTCTTTCCTTTCATGGTCCACGACAAGGTGGAAGCGATTGTCGAGCTGGGGGCGTTTGCCGCATTTAACGATCACCATTTGGAATTTTTGGCGCAAGAAGCCATCAGCATCGCCATGGCCGTGGCAGCAGCCAACTCGCGAACCTTGTTGCAACAGGCGTTGGCCCATTCGCAAAAGCAGGCTGAGGCATTGGAAAAGATTGGTGCCGAGATGCAACGCTCCAATCAGGAATTGCAAGAAAAAACCCGGGAACTGCAAGCATCCGAAGCGACGTTGCTGCAACAACAGGAAGAACTGCGGGTTTCCAACGAGGCATTGGCCATCAATGCCCAACAGTTGGAGGAACAAAATGTGGCGGACCAAAAGAAAAATCTGGCACTCCAGGCCATTCGCAAGGAATTGGAGCAAAAAGCATTCGATCTGGAACAGGCCAACCGCTACAAATCGCAATTCCTCTCCAACATGTCCCATGAACTCAGGACACCGTTAAACAGTCTGCTCATTCTTGCCAATAATTTTTGTGAAAACCATGAGGGCAACCTGACACCGCAACAGGTGGAAGACGCCACCATTATCCACAATTCGGGCCGGGACTTGTTGGGATTGATCAATGAGATCCTGGATTTGGCCAAGATTGAGGCGGGACGGATGGATTGCCTGATCGAAACCATGAGTATTCATGAATTCGCCCTGACCATGGAACAAAATTTTCGTCATGTAGCCCGCAAGAAGGGATTAACCTTTCAAATCGCCGATCCCGCCGCCGATTGCCCCAAAACCTTGAGCACCGATTGGGATAAGGTGTCCCGCATCATCAAAAATCTTTTGGCCAATGCGTTTAAATTTACCCAACAAGGGGGGGTTACCCTGGAATTCGCCCCCCTGCCCGGCAACTTTCGCGTAGGGAAAGCGCCAACGGATATCCCGGTTACGGGTGTCGCCATCAGCGTCAGGGATACGGGGATCGGCATCCCCCCGGAAAAACATGCCACCATTTTTGAGGCCTTTCAGCAGGCGGATGGCTCCACCAGTCGCAAATTCGGGGGTACCGGTCTGGGATTGACAATCTCGATGCAGTTGGCACAACTTTTGGGCGGAACCATCAACCTGGTCAGCCGTGAAGGTGTCGGCAGCATATTCACCTTGCTGCTCCCCTGGCTCGAAGCCAATGCTTCCGCCACCACGACCTCCTCACCCCCTCCTCTCCCGCAGCCAAACGGTACCCGACCCATGCCACGGACGGCAACCGACAATCGCCCGGATATCCTGACGGGTGATCGCGTGGTGTTAATCGTCGAGGATGACCCACAGTTTGCCAACTTGGTCGCGCAAATCGCCGGGGAAAAAGGCTTTAAAACCCTTATGGCTACCGATGGCCAGAGCGGATTGGAACTTGCCCTGAACCACATTCCCAGCGGCATCATCCTGGATATCGGCCTGCCCGTCATGGATGGTTGGGCGGTATTGGAATGCCTGAAAAGCAATCCCGCAACCAGTGCCATTCCGGTCCATATCCTGTCGGGGGCGGATCACGGTGTGAATGGTATTGCCAAAGGGGCGACAAGTCATTTAAGTAAACCTGTTTCCAAGGCGGATATCCAGAAAATTCTGGCTTCGACGCCACATCAAGCGGAGGATGTGACGTTGTTCCTCCACCGGGTGAACCAGGATCTCCCCCCGGGGGTGGACAAAAAGGGCGCAAGACTCCACGATCCCAAGGAGGTCTTCAAAAACAAAACCATACTGGTCGTTGATGACGATATGCGCAATACCCGGGTCTTGGCGCGCATGTTAGAACGTAAAGAGTTGCGGGTACTCACAGCCGGTACCGGCAAGGAGGCCCTTGAAGTCATGGCCGAACATCCTGAAATCGATGCCGTGTTGATGGATATCATGATGCCGGTGATGGACGGTTTTGAGGCGATGCGATGTATTCGGCAAAACCCCATGTACCCAAACCTGCCCATCATCGCCCTGACAGCCAAGGCGATGGAGGAAGACCGGAAACAATGCCTCAGCGCCGGTGCCAACGATTTTTTGGCCAAACCCGTAGACATGAACAAGCTCCTGGCGATGCTGCAAGTCTGGTTGTACCAGTGAACCATGAACATCGGCACCCAACCCCATAAAAGAGGCACCCTTGTTACCGTATTTCTCGGTGCAGCAGCCATTTTGCTGCTGGTTCACCTGTCCTGGGAATTTTTTCCGCATACAAAGGAAATGCTTGCCTGGGCGATGATCGCGTTGTCGTTGATGGCCTTGGGAGGTGGTCTGGTTTGGCTGTACGAGCGACGCCAAAGTGCGGAGCTGCAACAACTGGAACAGGTACTCACCCAAATGGCAGCGGGGGACATGACGGTTCGCTTCGCCGATCAGGAACGGGGTGTCATCGGTCGGTTGGGACGGGGATTGAATACCCTGGCGGAAAATGTGGCGCAACAGCATAAAATTCAATCGCAAATCCAGTGGCACCAGGAAGGTGCGGCCCTGCTCCACAAACTTCTTGGGGAAAAAAATGAATTACCCGCTCTCAGCAGCGCCGTGGTCGCCTTCCTTTCCCAATACCTGGGAGCGTCCATGGGGGCTTTTTATGCCATGAATCATGAAGGCAGCATCCGCATGCTGGGCAGCTATGCCTATCAGCTTCGCAAATCACCCAATCATGTGTTCGTCCCCGGTGAAGGATTGGTGGGGCAGGTTCTTCTGGAAAAACAGTATCTCCTCATCACCAAGGTACCTCCCGGGCATATCGAAGTCCAATCGGGTCTGGGCGGGGCCGTCCCCAAGGTGTTGTTGATATTTCCATTTATGCAGCATGATAAGGTCAACGCCGTTTTGGAACTGGGTACGTTCACCACCTTTACCGATACGCATCTCGCCTTCTTAACCAGCGTCAGCGAAAGTGTCGCCATGGCCATCAGTGCGGCCCTGGCCCATGAACTCACCGAAAAAAATTTGGCCAAACTGCGTGAACAAAGCCAATCTCTACGTATCTCAAGTCGCGCCTTGCGTCAGTCCAACGCCAGGCTTCAGGAGCAAAAAATTGATTTGCAACTGGCGCAGACGCAACTCCAGGAACAAAAGGAAGAGTTGCGTGTCGCCAACGAAGCCATGGAAAATCATGCCCGTTTGATCGCAGAGCAAAAGCAAGAGGTGGAGAGAAAAAATCTGGAACTCACCAAAACTCAGGAGGCACTACAGCTTCGTGCCAAAGAGTTGCAATGGGCTATCGACACCAAATCCGAAATTTTGGCCGAACTGTCACATGATCTACGTACCCCATTGAACACGTTGATGATCCTTGCAAAGAGTTTTTCTGACAATGCCTACCACAACCTGAACGATCGACAATTGGCCGATGCAGCCCTGATTTATGAATCGGGCTGTGATCTTTCCAGGATGATCCAAGCGCTGTCAACCCACGTAAAAGGCAAGGAGGGGCAAGGTTCCCCCGTGACAAATGCGTCAGCGGCATTGGCGATCCCCCCAGGGCTACCCGATTCGACATTCCGTACCGGGATCGACGAAGATTCGGCATCGGAAACACTATCATTGCCCGCGAAATATACCATGATGGCCCCATGCCCCCTGCTGCTTATCGAGGACGATGCCAACGCGTGTGCCTCCTTGATGCATTTGTTGCGCTCCTACCCGGTGCAGGTGACCCAGGCAGCCACGGGTATCCAGGCATTGACCCTGCTCCGGGAACGACCATTCGCTTGCATGATTCTCGATTTACAGCTCCCTGATATCCATGGATTGGACTGGCTGGAACAGTTGGCACTGGAGTCCGCCTTGGTGAAGCCGCCGACGATTGTTTATTCCGGTCAGGAGTTGTCACGAGACGAATACGACCGATTGAAAAGATTCACCGATGCCATTGTGGTCAAGGGGGCACACTCCCCGGCGCGGTTGCTCAAGGAGATGACCCTTATATTGGGCGAAACGTCAGTAGCCCCATCACCCGAGGAAACATCGCCAACCACATCGCTTGTCGCAACCCGGGAAAGGCACTGTAACCTTTACGATAAAACAGTGTTGTTGGTAGACGATGATGTGCGCAACCTGTACGCCATGACCCGGGAACTGGAGCGGTATCAACTCAAGACACTCATGGCCGCCAATGGGGCGAAAGCATTGGAGTCCTTGGAAAAATTTAAATCCATCGACTGCGTCATCATGGATGTGATGATGCCGGTGATGGATGGCTACGAGACGATACGCCGCCTGCGGGAAAACCCGCAATGGAGCCATTTACCGATCATCGCCCTGACCGCCAAAGCCATGGACGATGATCGGCGTCGGGCCATGGCAGCGGGAGCCAATGATCATATGGCAAAGCCGGTGGATATGGTTTTGCTGCTTGATAAACTTGCCGCCTTGGTGGATTAAGTCCATGAAATCGGAAGCAGAGATTGAAAATTTAGAGATACGGCTCCTGTTGGAGACCATATTTCTACGCTATGGGTACGATTTTCGCCAGTATGCCCAGGCCTCTCTGAAGCGTCGCATGCGTCAGTGTCTGTCGGAATGCGGTATCACCCTTATTTCCGAAGCCATCCCGAAAGTCATTCATGATCGCACATTTTTGAATCGCCTGGTCCATGCTTTGTCGGTAACCGTAACGCATTTTTTTCGCGATCCCCTGTGTTACCGGGCCTTGCGCAAACAGGTGATACCCTTGCTGGCAACCTATCCCTTTGTCACGATTTGGCATGCCGGTTGTGCCACCGGGGAAGAGGTGTATTCCTTGGCCATCCTGTTACGTGAAGAGGGATTGTACGAGCGGGTACGAATCTTTGCCACCGATATCAACGATCATTCTTTACAAATCGCCAAAGAGGGTATTTATAACATCAACAGCATGATTGAGTCGTCCCAAGGCTATCTGGATAGCGCTGGCAAAGGCGCACTCTCTGATTATTATCATTCCAGGTATGATTTGGCACGCATACATGCCGCGCTGAAGGAAAATATCGTCTTTGCCGCGCACAATTTGGCCACCGACCATGTTTTTTCCGAGACCCATTTGATTTTTTGCCGGAATGTGCTGATCTATTTCAACAAAGAATTAACCAATCGAGTCCTGCTCCTTTTTGAGAAAAGTTTGGTTGCCGGGGGTATATTGTGCCTGGGGAGCCATGAATCCTTGTCTTTCACCGCTGTGGAAAACCGATTCATCCCGATATCCAGAGACCAACGCATTTACCAACAAAAGGTGGGGCCATGACCTTTCCCCGACCCCGGGCTATTGTCATCGGGGCATCGGCAGGGGGATTCCAGGCATTGCGTACCCTTTTCCCGGTTTTTCCCGAAGGATTCCCTGTTCCCATACTGGTGGTCCAGCATCAGCCGACCCATGGTTCAGGCCCCCGAGGTTGCTCGTTATTGGCCCTGCATTGCCGTCTGCCGGTACGTGAAGCCATGGACAAGGAACCCATCCAATCGGGTCACATCGTCTTCGCCCCACCTGGCTATCATCTTCTGGTGGAACCCGATTTCACCCTGGCCCTCTCCACCGATCCCGCAATACACCATTCCCGACCCGCAATCGATGTGTTGTTTGAAACCGCTTCTGATGTTTACCAGGCGGGTCTGATAGGGGTATTATTGACCGGTGCCAGTCAGGATGGAACGGCAGGGTTGCAAAAAATTCGGCAACGCCGGGGAATGACACTGGTTCAGGATCCCCAGAGTGCCGAATCCCCGTTCATGCCCCGATATGCCATCGCCCATGGAGCGGCAGATCAGGTACTTCCTTTGAGTGCCATTGCACTCACCTTGAAGCAATTGGGAAATGTCCAACATGAGTGATACGCGGCCAAAGATACTGATCGTGGACGACCTCCCTGCCAACCTGGTTGCCATGCGGAGAATCCTGGAGCGCCTGGATACCGACATCATCGAAGCGACTTCAGGGATTGAAGTGTTGAGGTTGTGCATGGATCATGAGTTCGCCATGATTCTGCTCGATGTCAATATGCCGGAAATGAACGGTTTTGAAGTGGCGGAAGCCTTGTACGGGGCGGAACGGACGAAAGATTTACCCATTATTTTCGTAACGGCGGCCCACTCCGATGAAGACAAGCGGATCATGGGTTATCAACTGGGGGCGGTGGATTTCATCCAAAAACCCGTCAACAATGCCGTTTTGCTTTCAAAAGTTAAAATATTTTTAAAATTACATCAAAAACACCTGGAACAGGAACGCCACGTCCAAGCCTTGGAAGAGGAAACGACCCAACGCAAGAAAATGGAATTGGAACTCAGGAGTATCAACCGGGATCTGGAAATTGAAATCACCAAGCGGATCCGAGCCGAAGAGACCACACGCCAATACCTCATCGAACTGGAAAAAGCCAAGGCGGACGAAGAAGTGGCCAACCGGGCCAAAGGGCAGTTCCTGGCCAACATGAGCCATGAAATCCGCACCCCCATGAATGCCATTATCGGCTTTTCCAACCTGGCGATGCAGACCGATATGTCGCCGCGCCTGCGCGACTATCTGACCAAAATTACCAACTCATCCCGATCACTCTTGCGCATCATCAACGATATCCTCGACTTTTCCAAGATTGAAGCGGGCAAACTGGAACTCGATATGTCGCATTTCCTGGTCAGGGATATCTTTGACCATCTGTCCGACATGTTTCAGGCACAGGTCACCGAAAAACATCTGGAATTGGTGATGTGCATGTCGGATGAATGTCGATATGAGTTGTTCGGTGATCCCCTGCGCCTGGAACAGGTGCTGATGAATTTTGTCAGCAATGCCCTGAAATTCACCCGGAAAGGGGAAATCGAAATCCAGGTCAGGACGCTCCGGGAGTCGGAACGGGATTGCGAATTGGAGTTCATCATTCGCGATACCGGGATTGGCATGGACGAGGAGCAAATCGCCAGATTGTTCCAACCTTTTTCCCAAGCCGACAGCTCCACCACCCGCAAATTTGGCGGTACCGGATTGGGTCTGTCGATCTGCCGCAAATTGGTCGAAATGATGGGCGGCAAGATATGGGTGGTATCCAAACCGGGACAGGGCAGCGTGTTCCATTTCACCGCCCTTTTCCAACGCCGCCTGGGTACGGAAATGATCGATATGATCACTCCCGATGACATGCAGCGCCTTCGGGTCCTGGTCGTTGATGACAACGATACGGCACGCAGAGCTTTCATCAATACCCTGACGATGTTCGGTTTCGCGGCCAGCGGTACCGCATCGGGTAACACCGCACAAACCATGGTGGTCCAGGCGAAAGAACAGGGAAACCCCTTCCAGTTGATCCTGGTGGATTGGTTGATGCCCGGGATGAATGGTCTGGAAACCGCCATGCGCATCAAAGCCACAGAACAAGACAAAGCGCCTCCCAAATTCCTGCTCATGGTTCCCTATGGTCGTGAGGAAGAAATCAAGGATCAGTTGGATGTGTTCGAGGTCGATGGATTGATTTCCAAACCGGTCAATTGCTCCTTGTTGTTCGACGCCATCATGAATGTGTTTGGCCGATCCGTTAGCAAAGCCTGCCGTCAATCGGACGATTTCTCAGATCTTGCGGCCATTGCCCAGCGCATTGGCGGTGCCAGGATACTTCTCGTGGAAGACAATGCGATCAACCGACAGGTGGCGGAAGGTTTTCTGGAATCGGTCGGCGTGATCGTGGAAATGGCTTGGGATGGTCTGGAGGCGGTGCAACGGGTCAAGGAAATGGGATTGGAATTGGACCTGGTGCTGATGGATATCCAAATGCCGCGAATGGATGGTTTTGAAGCTGCGCAAACAATTCGCAACCAACTGGGATTTTCGGAATTGCCCATCATCGCCATGACCGCCCACTCCATGGCGGGAGACCGGGAAAAATGCTTGAAAGCCGGGATGAACGACCATGTGGCCAAACCCGTGGAAAGAACAATTTTTTATGACAAACTGTGCCAGTGGATCCGCAAGCGGGAAGGCCTTGGAATCACGTTGCATGCAACCGCTGAAAAAAACAAAGCGGATGAAGGTTCCCCGTTGCCGTCACATCTTGCCGGCATTGACATGGCCAACTGCCTGGAACGGCTGAACGGTGATCGCCAGTTATTGCGCTCCCTGCTCTACGAATTTCACCGTGATTACGCCCATGTGGCCCGGGAAATTCGTACCACCCTGGCGGGAAAAAGAAAAGATGACATGAAAACGGCCGCGCAACTTACCCACAGTATACGCGGGATAGCGGGCAATATATCAGCAACACGCCTGTTTGAAACAACGTCCCTCCTTGAGAAGGGGTTACGGGAAAATTCCCATTGTATAGGAGATTTATTGACCCACTTTGAAGAAGCCTTGTCCGAAGTGATCCAATCCATCGGCGCGATGAAACAGACGGATGACCTTTTTGCCGCAACCCTCCCGCCAACCGAAAACGCCCCTTTGAATTTATCCGAGGTTCTTCCCTTGGTGCGCAAACTGGCGCAATTGGTCGAAGGGCACTATTTTGAATCATTGGACGTGTTTGAAACTCTCAGACCACACATTGTAGCCTGTGGTGATGCCGAGCTGTTGAAAAACACGGATGCCTTGGCGGACAAACTTGAAAAAGTTGATTTCACTGGTGCGCTCGTTTTTCTGGAGGCCATTACCAAGCAACTCACATTGCATAAGGATAATAACAAAAAATGACCGAAAACGATAAGCGGCACAAAGTATTGGTCGTCGATGATATCCCCGGCAATATCAAAGTATTGGCGAAAGCCTTGAGCCAGGATTACCGGGTTCTCGTCGCCACCAACGGTGAAGATGCCCTGAAAACAGCGCAAACCGAGAATATCGATACCATCCTGCTCGATGTGGAAATGCCGGGAATGAATGGATTCGAGGTATGTGAACGTTTGCATGCCTCAAAATACACAAGAAGAATACCTGTCATATTCACAACCAGTCGCAAAAACAGCGATGATATCGCCAGGGGGTTGTCACTTGGCGCCTTCTATTATCTGACCAAGCCGTTGGATATTTCCATCCTGCTCGCGATCGTCCAGGCCGCCATCAACCGGAAAACGGCACACCAATGCCTGTATGGACAAATTCAGGTGACCCGTTGTCCGCTCTCTTTGCATATGGAAGAGGCGCGGTTTCGGATTCAGACCATGTCCGAGGCCTTTCAATTGTCGGTATTGTTGTCCTTGACCTGTCCCAATCCGGAAAAGGCAGCAATCGGATTGCGGGAAATATTGATCAATGCCGTAGAACATGGCAACTTGGGCATCACCTACGAGGAAAAAGGCATCCTCAATAGTAATAATAAACTCGAGGAGGAAATAAAACGTCGCCTGGCCTTGCCGGAAAACCAGGAGAAACATGTGGTGGTGCTTTTCACGCGCAAAGAGGATGAAATCAGCTTCCACATTCGTGATGATGGTTCCGGATTTGATAGCGAACCCTATTTGGATTTCAACCCCGAACGGATGCTGGATACCCATGGCAGGGGCATCGCCATCGCCGTCAAAGCCAGTTTTGATGACGTGCGCTATCTGGGGTCCGGCAATGAGGTGGAATGCACGATCAAACTTTAAATATTAGTTATTTCTTTGGCGGGACCAACGGAACTGTTTGGTGTATTTCTTGGCCAGAGACGGGAACGAATTGAACTGGCAAAGGCCACGCTCGCATAAGGCCAAACAAAATGCCAATCCCTGCCAAGATCATGGCCCCCATTTTGATGACCATGCGGAGTTCCAACTCTTTGAGATTGGACTCCATTTTGGTGTCAAGATCCTTGATGTCCCTCTTGGTGGCCAGTTCATCAAGGTGTGCATCATGAGCTTCCTTGATCGTGTCAGACAGGGCCTCGGCCTGTACCTCATCAAAACCAGCGGCCTTCAGGCGTTTGATGGCAGCATAAGTGTCAAATGCAACAGCGTTACCCATGGCAATTTCTCCTTACGAAAACTCTACCATACAATTCCCACAACAGAATATCCTGTGGTTTCAATGTGTCAAACGTCATGGCACCCATGGTCTCGTCCCCTTTGATACCACCATACCACGATCCCCAAACAAAACGATAGTCCACTTTTCTCTGATGACAGGCAGCTTGGGTTATCGTACGAGGGAGAATGACCTTTAGCATGCGGTTGGTTTGCAGGAAATATTGATCAATGCCGTAGAACATGGCAATCTTGGCAATTGATAACGAACCCTACCTGGATTTCAACCCCGAACGGATGCTGGATACCCATGGCAGGGGCATCGCCATCGCCTTCAAAGCCAGTTTTGATGACGTGCGCTATCTGGGGTCCGGCAATGAGGTGGAATGCACGATCAAACTTTAAAGATCGGCGTTCTGATGTGATGCTTGCAACCCAATAGTAACAATACAACGCTACGGCAAACCGTCGTCGTCGGCGGGGGACCGGCAGGGGCCATGGTTGCGTGGAAACTGGCCCGGGCCGGACGCGATGTCCTGCTCCTGGATGCCAAAACATTCCCGCGATTCAAGCCTTGCGCCGGCTGGGTCACCCGGGATGCCCTGCATGCCCTGGAAATTGACCCAACCACCTATCCCCATCTCCTCATCCCCATCACCCGGGTCGCCATCGGCCTCAGCAAAGGTCTCCAGGTCACCCATTGGCCGGAGCCGGTCAGTTACGGCATCCTGCGCCACGAATTCGATGCCTTTCTGCTCGAACGCGCTCGCGCCGCCGGGGCGGATATCCTGGAGGGTCACCGGGTCGAACGCGTCATCTTTGACCAGGATTGCGTCCATTGCCTGATCAAAGGCCAGCACATCACCTCAGAGCATATCGTGGGCGCGGGCGGTTCCTCCTGTCCCGTAGCCAGGGCTGTGGCAGGCCGCGCCATTTGGCAATACCGAACCACCGTTGCCGCGCAAATGAGCGAAATTCCCATTGGTGCCGCCAAACTGCAACAATCAAGGCTGGGATCGGGAATGCCAGTACTCTATCCAGAACCGGAGTGTGACGGCTATGCCTGGTATTTCGTCAAGGGGGATTTTTTGAACATTGGCGTCGGTGCCCTGACCCGTTCAGGTCCCGCCATTCCCGTTCGCCGGCATCGCTTTTTACAACGCCTGCAACGGGAAGACATCCTCCCCGACTCCTGGTCATTGTCCCCTTTTGTCGGTCATTCCTACGCGGTCTGGCGTGGGATCCGACCCGATCTGGGAGGACCACGTTACCTGTTGGTGGGGGACGCCGCCGGTCTTGCCCACGATTTGAGTGGCGAAGGTATCGGCCCCGCCGGAATCAGCGCTACCCTCGCCGCCGCAGCCATCCTGAAAAATCCCACGGGACAGGATTTCACAGACTATGGCAAAGAATGGGCCTCACTCCAAGGCAACGGCTTTTCAACCCGGATCGGTGGTTTGTTGCAAGCACTCCCCTTGTTCATCCGGCAAACCGCGCTCAACACCCTGTGCGGTAATCCCTGGCTACGACGCCGCTGGGTTTTGGAGGGGGCCTTCCTGGGACGATGGTAGGGTAGCCCGGGCAACCTGTGTTCTTCGGATTTCCTGGTTGATGATCTTTTCCAGGACGTCCGGGTCGGTATGCCGCCCGAAACTGAAACGCATCCATTCGCAGCGGTTTAACGAAAAATTGACGCCTCCATTGCAAAACATGCCATGCACATGGGAAAACCGTTGCATCGCCTGCCAGACCTCCGGCCCGACATCCTGGGCGCGACCAATGGGATAGGCGATGAAATCTATCAGTGGAATCCCCGCATCCCGCCAATAGTCGGCACTCTCCTGGATGGCCCGGGTCACCTCTTCCTGAGTTTGCCAAGCCAACAGATGATGGGATCGGGTATGATTGCCGATCTCCCAACCATGCGTGGCAAGGTGCGCCACCCCATCCCGATCCAAATGGACCGCCAGCTCCCGGGGATCCCCCAGGCACGCACGATACGTGGCATCAATCACGTCCACCATCGCGCCACCGCAATACTGATTTTTCGTCGCATGAAACAAATCTTCCCCGCCATCCGGCCACACCCATTGCGGAAAGCTGGCGCGCAAATTGACCGCCAGCTCAGAGGCGTGCCCTTGCTGTACCAGGACCGCCGCCAATATCCGAAACAATGTTTGCCGCTGCATGGCAAATTCGGAACAGACGAATAGAGCGGGGGTTATTCCCAAAGCCTGTACGACAGGGTGCGCATGGGTGCGATTGTTGGACATGCCATCGTCAAAAGTGACCACAAAACAGGGACGGTCCGGTCCCCCTTGGGCCCATAACCGCGGCATTTGACTCAACGCCATGGGGGTCATATGGCGCATCATGAATTCCAATTGCCCGCGCAATTGGTCAACTGTCGTCTCTCCTTTGCGGTAGCATTGTTCCCATGTCTCCCGTTGCCCGGGATCAACAACGCTGTGGTAGGTCAAGATGTAGATCGCGTTGGGAAAGCGCCTTTTCCTGAAGGTGTTCCAGAATGCCGGAATGATGGGATCGACAAGACGGGAAATCCTGCTCTTTGCAGGGGGCGATGGCAAGACAGCATTTTCAACAGCCCGCTGTAAAGCCGGCCAGTCGCTTGCCGGCGGCAGAGTCCCCATCAGGTTGGCCTGCCGGATTTCATCATGGCGGACACCATCCAGGGGATGCGCTTGAACCAGCGGCGACGGGCCAAAACATCATCACGATTGGCAACCAACTCCATGAACAAATCCTGATATCGTTGGCACATGGCATCCGCCGTATGGGGAAAATCGGCCATGCGCTCCACCCAATCGGGCCAGGTGGCCAGCATCTCCTCCAATTTTTCCTCCAAGGTTTCCACGGTGTATTCAATCCCAAAACCCTGACAATACTCCGCCATGGCACCGCTGTTCAAGTAGAGCAATGGCAAGCCGCACAGCCCCGCTTCCAAATTGTGATGCCCCCCCGATTCAAAACGGGATGCGGTGATATAGGCATCGTGTCGCCGCAACTCTTCCGCCAATTCCACCCCCGACAACGGTTGCACATGTCGGACCTCTACAAAATGAAAATCGCTGGGCACCCGGCCAATGTAGGTCATTGTCAGACGGGAAGCCCACCTGGGATGGGCCAGCAGTTGATCCAGCTTGTGATAGACATCAAACCCTTTGTTCCAATGGTTGCTCCAATGGTGCGTCACCAGTTTGAAACGCTTTCCCGGCGTTTTTTTGGCCGGGCCGGGAGACCATAACCGACTGTCGCTGCCATTCAAAATGACGCTTGCGGGACGTTTCGCGGCAAAGCCCGCCTCTTCATAGCGTTCCTTCACCCATTGGCTGACAAAAATGGTATGGTCGGCGATCTGGTTGGCGTATATTCTGAATTTGTTGAATTTTTTCTTGTTATCGTCCCTGGCCTCGCTCGTGTTATTGATGCGATGGACGACGATGGCGTTCTTGTTTTTTTGCAGCAAATAGCGAAGAATGGCCCGATGGTCATAGGCGGAAATTTTTAACCGGGCATCCGGTTCCGCCAAGAGGATGATATCCAGATCCCGCGCCGACAAATCGTGGCTCACCCGATGGCCATGATCCAGTAAATACTGGCTCAAGGCCCGCCCGAACTGGTTGCCCCCCCCCCAGGCACCCGACTGCAGGTTCATGCCGATGCTTACGTTCATGAGTAGGTTTCCGAGCTTTTAAAAATCGTCATCCCGAACGGAGGCCCGCTCCGAAAGCATTTCCCGTTGCCGACGGGCAATGTGCAGGTAAATTTTTTGTTCGTACAAGGCAGGCTTGGGATCGATAAAGGTGGCCACCTTGAGTTTATTGTCCACCGGCCCATGGACGAACACCACCCGACCATAGGTATTGACCGGTTCAAATTTTTTGCCATCGCTGCTCAAAAACACCCGCATTTCCAACAAGTCACCCTTTTTCACCCACAATCTGCGCGTACGAAAGGCCAGTCCCGTAGCACTGATATTCACCGTATAGAGATCCTTGCCATCAGCCGTCTTGCCAACCGGTCGATCATGGAGGGTTAAATCGATGGCACCAATCGCCTCTTTGTACATGGCCATTTTGGCAGCCAACGCCGGATCCCCCTCCTCCACCTTGGCCAACACCTTGGGCAACTGCCGTTCCACATCCGCCAATCCCGATTCCGCCTTTTTGACCGCGTTGGCCTCGGTGATGGGATTGGACTGATCGCGTGTCTGTTTCAGCTCCATCATATTGCGCAGCAGCGACAACGCCTGCATGCTCCACTGACTGATCGCCCCACCCCCCTGCTTGGCCAAATCAGCCGCTATGACCATAAACAATTCCGTCATGTGTTGATAATAGGTCTCCTCGTTTTCCGAAGCAGCCCGCAAAAACAACCAGGAGAGACGGTCGCGGTGCCAATCCACATGTTTTCTGGCCTTGGAGCGCTTGCGTTTCAATACCTCCTGAACATTGGCCAAGTCGGTCAATATTTTTTGCTGATTGCGGATAATGGTTCGCAGAGTGAACGCCTTATCCTTGTGAAAGGTCGCCATGGCCTCCTTAAAGGATTCTTCGGTGACATGACTCCAGATAAAAGGGATGCGATCATTGATACGAAAATCACGCCGCTTGTCCACCTGGGGTTGCGAGGCCAGGAAAGGGTCATTCCCCTTCTTGACGACCGCATCACCAATCTTCGCCCGCGACATTTTCATCCCTTCCAGCAACATGCGTTCGTATTTATCCTCGCCCTTCTCTGCGACAACCGGAACCGGCTTGGGCAAATCCGGCTTGGAAGCCCGAACGGATGTGACGGGACCGCTCGGTTTGGCAGTCGCTGGTACCGGCGGTGCTACCGGGGGGGGCGAGGGGGGTGGAACAACAGGCTTGGGGGGGGCAACAGCAGGTTTGGCTGGAACTCTGTCCCGCTTGGGAAGTGGCAATTTTCTGGCAGGTGGCGATTCCAGACCGGGGACATTCGGGTGAACCGTTTCAAAGCGAAATTCCACCCGAACACCAGGACGCGAATTCTCCTGCGCCATCCGCGCCACCCGGCAATAACTGTGAAACGGCCAGGGCAGTTTCGCACTCGCAAGAAACCGCAATTCGACACAATCATTTTCAGCAAAGCTGGGATCCTTCAGCCAAGCCACCACCCCCGCACCCTCTGGATCCAACATCACCGGGGCACTCTGTACCACCGACTCCGGCGGATAAACCAATCCCAACAATAAATTGAATTTACGGTTCATCGCCTCCAAAACAGAGGCACGGGCCAATCCCTGTTGGCCCCGGGGTGCCGTCGATGGCACGATCCCCGCCTCCTTGGCCAAAAGGCTCGCGACCGCTTCCCCCATACCCGGTCGCGCCTCGGGCATCTGTACCCCCTTGGTGCGACACTCCCGGATCACCGCCAATTGCGCTGGTGAAACGCGGCGGTACCAAAATAAAAGATTTTCCGGTTGCGCACTGTCTGCAAAATGTTCTGCCATGAAAGATCTTCCAGTTGTTACCGTGACCATTAACTCCGTTTGGCCCGCAACAATTCCGACTGGCGCTTGAAAATATGCTGGATCAACTTTTCCCGGTCCCCATCGAGGATGGGTTCAAATTGGCAAGCCGCCTTGATCAATCCACCCTGGTCAGGGGGGAAAATTTTCACCACACGGGCAAAACATTGGATGGAGGCCAAAGAATCCTGGGATAACGCCAACCTGAGTTCAAGAATGTCATCCACCTTGGCGTCCAGGCCCGCCTCCTTGAAGGCCACACCACCACCACTCAGATTCACCCAAGTGGGCACCATGGGCCTGGCTTCGGTACCGGGATAAAACACCTTCAGCAACATGTTGAGCTTCATATCCATGCGCGCCAGAATACGCGCCAATACCGGATCGGAGCGCTCCAACAACACAATTTTATCGGTGACCTCCAGATTGGTCAGAATCGTCTGGATGTCGTCGGGCACGACGGGAAAGGTTTGCGACTTTTTGTAGGTTGCCATGACCTCGGCAAACTCTTCGGCCCCAACCCGACGCCAGGACAACGGCAAATAGTCGTCGACGCGTACAAAGGCGCGTTGTTGATTATCCCCGGGTTTTTGTGTAACGGCTGCCATGACCCTTCTCCATGGTTGTCAGGGAACCACCGCCGCTGGTTCCAAGGTTGGGACCTTCGGTTCCCCATCCTGGGCTGGTTTTGGCGGTTGCACGACTTTTTCCACAATCGGTGCCTGTCTGATGCGCGAAATAAACAGTTCAATCCGGCGATTGGCGGCCCGGCCCGCATCGGTAGCGTTGGGTTGGCGAGGCGAAAACTCCCCCAGACCCAGCGCCTGGAGACGCGACGGATCCATCCCGGAGGTTTCACTCAAGAATTGTACCACACTCGCCGCCATGCCGGCGGAATACCCCCAATTGGATGGAAATGGTAAACCGGCCGGAGGGGGGGCATTATCGGTATAACCACTGACGAACACGGCATTCTCCACCCCGACCAAAAGCGTTGCCAATCCCTGCAACACGGGCAGGGATTCCTTGCGAAATTGCAGATTGGCGGGCTGAAACAAAAAATCGCTTGCCAAACGGACGACGATGCCACGATCCGTCGCCACAATCTCCGCTTCCGAACTGGTCAGTTGTTTGGCAAGCAACACGTTCATCTGGTCCAGGAGATGGACCAGGACGATTTCCTGATTGAATTCCGCCAGACTTGGCTCCTGGCCACAGGATGACAGGGGTGCGGAACTGCCCGAAAGCGCCGGGGCATGCAAAGCGCGGCGAATGGAACCCGCTGCTTCATCAAACTTTGGCCCGTCAAACCGGGCAAAGGAGAGCATCCAAAGAGAGACAGCCAACAGCAGGACCATCAAACCGGAAAACGAGTTCAATCCCGTCACAACTGGCTTTTTGCATGCGGGGCACTGGGCCATCAACTAAAACCTGTCCATGTAAGATCTTCCCGTCCGATAATACGCCACGGTTCGTTACGGCATGGCTCCGCGCTCCGCCGGCGGCAGGGCGGCTTGCAACGCCTCATGCAACAATCGGGGACTCACCCCTTTTTGAATGCCGATCATGCCATCGATGATGACCTGACGCACCATCTGTTCCTCTTTGCTGTAGGTCGCCAATTTCGTACAGATGGGAATGGCGATCCCATGAGCAATCAACATGCCGTACAAAATGGTCAAAACCGCCACGGCCATACCCGGCCCCACCGCCGACGGATCCGACGCGCTGGCCAGCATTTGCACCAGGCCGACCAAGGTTCCCATCAGACCAAAGGCCGGGGCGATCTCCGCAACACCCTCCCACACGCTGATACCCCGGGCATGGCGTTGGGCCATGTAACTCAGTTCCTTTGTCAAAACGCTTTCCAGGAATTCCGGATCGGCGCCGTCGACGCAATGGTTGATGGCCACCTGCAAAAAAGGATTGTCCGATCTGAACTTTTCCAATCCCAATATGCCATCTTTGCGAGCGATGGTCGCCATTTCAATCAATTGTCCGATCACCTTGGCGGGGTCCTGGGTCTTGACGATCACCGCCCGCATTAAAAAGGTGAACGAAGCCAATACATCGGCCATTTTGTGGCGAATCAGCATCGCCCCCACCGTCCCCCCAACCACGATCAGAAGCCCGGGAAGGTTGAAAAACACTTTCAGGCCACTATTCAACAGAATGCCACCGACAACCGCAGCAAACGCAAGAATCATTCCGATGACTGTTGCGAGATCCATGCCATTATTTTCCCATGTTGTTGCAAAAAGGCCCCTTGGAAAACGTCCTGCACCGCATACAGCAAGCATTCCCCGACATGGGTATCAAGTCGGGCAAACACTGGAAAACCTTTAATACTTTTCGCAAACGAATCATCCCCATGACCCGTTCTTTTTCTCCTCTTTATTTTCCCGGCCAAACGAATTGGCGCATATCCCGACCGGGGCTTTTGGCAGTCACTTCCACGTTCATGGAACCGGGCAAAGGATACCAGATGCCATGGGCTGTGCCCCACACCTGCAAGCTTGGTGACGACAACCGCAAGGCATGGGCCTTATAGTTCGGTCCGGTAACGCTGCCCGACAAGGTAATGCGTGGAAAAGCCATACCCCAGGCTGGTGTCAAACCGGCATATGTCAGTAACTCGTGCGCCAAATCCCGGGGGCCCTGTTCAAAAAAGGCATCACTGACGCGAAATGTGGTCATTTCCACACCCCATTCCGCCTCCACCTTGTCGATGTCGCCCCGGGTTACCGCATCGTTCCAAACCGCATTGGCTTCCACATGGCCAGTGCTGGCATCCAAGGCAAACGCCTCATCCATCACCGCCTTGAAGCGCCCCTTGGCACCATAAGCATCCAAAGTGCCATAACCCATGGGGCGGGCAAAAGGTTTGTCCAAATCCTTAAACGGCGGTCTGCTGAGCCATAACGCCCCCGAGCGTACAGCCCATCGTCCATCAAACGCAAAGCGCCCACGTCCTTGAAGCAGATACCCGTCCTTGATATCGGCCCGATCAAACTTGAAATCAATCCCTTCGGCGGTCATCAACACCTCCAGGCCGGCCAGTTTGATCTCCCCCAACTGCTGCCGCGTAACCAACCAATGGGCCAAGGCCGAAAATCCCGCCATACGTTTCAGCCACAACTCGGGATTGCCCGTCACCTTGTCAAAGGAGATGGTGTTCACCAGGGGATGCAGCGAGTGTAACACCAAGCGCCCCTGGCCGTGCAGTCCCAACGGATCCAGATCCATATATTTGACCATTAAACTCTCTTTTTTGGTCACAATGGCGTCCCAGGAGCGTTCGGGTTCCAAGGGGGGACGGGGATCCTCCGGGGCCAAAGCCGCTAACGACCATGCCATGGACAGACCGAAATAGCAAAAAAACACGGTCGCACAAGAATACAACGCGCCGATACCTCGCAATTTCCGCTTCAATCCAGGGGATGAATGTCTGTCTTTTTGACTACCCGCCACGATCAATCACCTTTTTTCGCCCATGAACCCCTTGATTTAACAACACGGTCTCCCCCTCCTGGTTAAGGGGATCCCCACCCCCTTGTCAATGCACGAGGATATAAATCCCCTCCTGGCCACGTTGTAAATTAAGGAGCATCTCGCTATCATTCTGCTTGACGATTGCCGCCAGCCCTTCAAAGGAGTTGACGACCTGCCGGTTGACCGCCAGGATGCGATCCCCTTCCCGCAACCCGGCCTGCCAAGCGGGACTTTTGGGCTGGACGCTGACCACGGCGATGGGCTGTGCCTGCTCCCCCTCCTCCACCATTTCCAGTAGCGCCCCTACAAAACGCGCATCGATCCGTTTGCCTTCCACGCGTCGGGCACGCGGTTCCGTAACCTCGGCGGTCACCCGATTGGGTTTGCCATCGCGCAAAAACTCCAGGGTAACCTGTTCGCCAATCATCGAAAGGCCCAATACATTGCGCAAACTCCCCGAATCCCGCACAGGACGGCCATTCACCTCAACCACCACATCCCCGGGTCGCAAACCCGCCTTGTCCGCTGGTGATTTCGGGACAACCCGGGTGATTACCGCCCCCTGACGCGGATTACCCCCCAGGGCTTTGGCCAATTCCCGGGTCAAATCCTGGGAACTGATCCCCATCAAACCCCGTCGCACCTCGCCAAAGCGGACAAGCTGTTTCACCACTTGTTGCACCATGGAAATGGGAATGGCGAACCCAATCCCCACATTGCCGCCACCCTGGGCGAGAATAGCCGTGTTGATACCGATGAGTTCACCGCGCAAATTGACCAGCGCCCCCCCCGAATTGCCCGGATTGATGGAGGCATCGGTCTGAATGAAATCTTCATACCCATCGATCCCCAATCCTTTGCGACCCAGGGCACTGACGATACCTGAGGTCACCGTTTGCCCCAAACCGAACGGATTGCCGATGGCCACCACGAAATCACCAACCCGTAGCGTGTCCGAATTACCAGGGACCACCGCCTTGAGTCCATCGGCAGGGATTTGAATCAGGGCCAGATCGGTATCGCCGTCCAAACCCACCCGCTTGCCCTGCAAGGTACGCCCATCACGCAAGGTCACCGAAATGGTATCCGCCTTTTGAATGACATGGTTGTTGGTCACAACCAACCCCTTCTGCGCATCAATGATCACCCCGGAACCCAGACTTTGCTGCGTTTTTTCCCGTTCCATCTGCGGCAGATTGAAAAAACGGCTGAAAAACGGGTCACGGAGCAGGGGATTCTCCACAGTGCGGATACGGGTCGCCGTGGTAATGTTGACCACGGCGGGAACCACTGCTTCCAACATGTCGGCCAGGGATGGCAACGGCTGGCCATTCACCTGGGTCGGAAGCGTTGCCCGGGACGATTGGGCAATCATCACCGCAGCCAGCAACAGCCCCAGAACGATCACACCGATTTTTTTACGCATGGATCATTCCCCCCTGAGTGGTGCCACACACCCTTCCCGGCGCCATGCCAAATAATCCTGTATCATCAAGTCATGGTCAAAAGCCAAGCCGGTCGGCAACTGGTCCGCCGCAAAAATGGCCACCTGTTTGGCATCATCCCGGGCCACGGGCTGCCCGGAAGCCCGGGCAACATACAGGGCCGTCGCCGTATGAAAGCGCGGATCCCGATCCGGTGCCGAATAGAGCCCGAGCAGGGCGATCAAGGTCACCTGCAAGCCGGTTTCCTCCAAAGCCTCGCGCACCGCGGCCCGCTCCACCCGTTCCCCGCGATCAACGAATCCCCCCGGAATGGCCCAGCCATGAGGGGGATTTTTCCGCTCGATCAAAACCACGGGACGATGATCATAATCCACCAGCTCTATCACAATGTCGGCTGTCAGCAGGGGCGTTTCGATCGTTCTCATGGCAACGTCCTGTTCACGTTTTGATTTCCGGGAAAATTTCCGTCAGGCGCGCCGCAAAAACATCGCGAAACGCACGCATCACTTCTTCTTGCAACACCGTCTCACTCACCCGACACCCCAGGCGTTCCAGTGAGGTCACCCCACGACCCTGGAGACCGCACGGTATGATCCCGGAATAGGGCGTCAGGTCCACATCCCGATTGATGGCGATACCATGGTAGGTGATACCCCGGCGGATTCGCACCCCCAACGCCGCTATTTTTTCCCCCGCCACCCATACCCCCGGGTTGCCGGATTCCCTCATCCCCTGTATCCCGAAAGCGGTCAAGGTTGCCAATACCACCGCTTCCAAACGCCGCACATGGTCCAATACCCGCCCGGTATCGGGGCGCAGGTCACGAATCACATAGGCCACCAACTGCCCCGGACCATGGTACGTCACCCGACCACCCCTGTCGGTCAGGATGAGTGGAACCGGGGCGTGACCGGGTGGCATCGCCAATACTTCATCCCGTTTCCCAGAACGCCCCATGGTATAGACCGGGGGATGCTCCAACAGCAAGAGCAGATTGGGTCCACCCCGGGTCAACAAGGTTTCCACCCGTTGTTGCTGCATGGTCAATGCCAAGGCATAGTCCACCCGACCGGGACGCCACAAATCGTACGGGCAGGTATTCGGTTTGGCAACCTCGGACTTCATGTTTCCAAGCCCCCGCATTCCAGCCAATACCCCATCCTAAAGCGCCGAGCCATCATACAACGTTTTCGCATGAAACGAGGATCGTGCCAAAGGATGGCTCGCCACCCGGGTAAACCCTAACCGATACGCCTCTTCACCCAGTGCTTGAAAGGCCTCGGGCGGCACATAACGCGCCACCGGCCTGTGCGACAGACTCGGTCGCAAATATTGTCCAATCGTCAGCATGGTCACGCCACTCGTGCGTAAGTCTTTCAGGGTATCCATCACTTCCTCATCTGTTTCCCCCAAACCCAGCATGATGCCCGACTTGACAACCGCCTGCCCGATCCGACTGGCATAGGCCAGCATACCCAGCACCCGTTCATAGTTTGAGGCGGGACGAACCTCCCGATAAAGACGGGATACCGTCTCCACATTCAGGTTGAACACATCGGGACCAGCCTGCAACACCCGATCCAAACTGGGCAAATCCCCCTGAAAATCCGGGGTCAGCACCTCGATGACGGGTACGTCCCGCGCCGCACGCAACGCTTGAATGCATGCGGCGAACTGGAAAGCGCCGCCATCGTCCAAATCGTCGCGATTGACCGAGGTGATCACGACGTGCTTCAAGCGCATGATCTTTGCCGCCGCGGCCAAACGCCGTGGTTCCTCAACATCGACAGCCCCCGGACGACCCGTCGTCACATCGCAAAACCCACAGCGTCGCGTACACACATTGCCCAGGATCAGGAAGGCCGCCTCCCCTTCCCCCCAACAGTGACCCCGGTTGGGGCAACTGGCCGATTGACAAACCGTGTGCAGTTGCATCCCCTTGAGCAACTGCTCCACCTCCAGGCATGCCGCTGACAACGGTGCCCTGACCTTGAGCCAGCGCGGCTTGGGTTCCCTGGGATCCACTCCTGTCATGCCACGTCACCACCCCCCTCAAGTTTTTTTTGTAAGTATCCGTCCAGCCCAATTTTGACAAAATTAAGTAGACTGGCAAGGTAAAATCCTAGAGAATCACTGGTGCGGATGGTGTCGTTTCGCTATGGTCTGCGGCTTTCGTAAACATATCCATAATGCTTTGTCAGATTGGTCATGTCCAGAGTTGACTCACTCTCGATCCGCGGCTTTAAGTCTATTCGGAACTTGCAAAGTTTCTTCATGGGTAATTTGAATGTGTTGATTGGTGCCAACGGTGCCGGCAAAAGCAATTTCATCAGCCTGTTTCGCCTGCTCAACAAGATGTATGAACAACAATTGCAGATCTTCGTTCAGCAACAAGGCGGCCCGGACGCTTTGCTGCACTACGGAAGGCAAAACACCGAACAACTGCATGCCGAATTCCATTTTGGACTCAACAGCTACGATTTCGACCTGGTTCCGACCGTTGACAACAGACTGATATTTGCTCAGGAAACGAGCCGATTCAAAGGTTATTTTTACAGTACAAAACCATCTCCAATAATACTTGGGAGAGGCCATACCAAATCCAAACTAAAAGAAGCAAAGGACAAATACTCACACTATGTCAGGGAATCCGTCAGCAATTGGCGAGTCTACCACTTCCACGACACCAGCGAAAAAGCCAAGGTCAAGCAGCGTCATCCCAGCAATGACAACCTGTTCCTAAAAATCGATGCCGCCAATCTGGCCGCGTACTTGCGCAGAATACACGATGAGAACCCGGATGCCTACCAACGAATCCTATCCACCATTCGCCTGGTCGCACCGTTCTTCGGCGATTTCGTCCATCGTCTCGGCAAAACGGACGATCTCCCTCCCGAATCCTTGGAACTGGAGTGGACGCAAAAGGGAAGATCGGATACCGTACTCAAGGCGCACATCCTCTCAGACGGCACCCTGCGTTTCATCAGCCTGGCAACTCTGCTCCTTCAACCCATGGAATGGATCCCTGACACCATTCTGATCGATGAACCAGAGTTGGGGCTCCATCCCTTCGCTATTTCCGTATTGGCGGAACTTTTTCAGCAAGTGTCTGAACATCGGCAACTCATTGTGTCCACCCAGTCGGTAGAACTGGTCAACGAACTGGGGCCGGAAGATATTATCGTCGTGGATCAGGTGGACGGCGCTTCGACATTCCGACGATTCGAGCAGGAGGAGCTTTCCGCTTGGCTGGAAGAATACGCCCTGGGTGAACTTTGGAAACGCAATGTACTCGGTGGAAGACCCTGACATGGTCCGCGTGGTGGTCTTCGCCGAGGGGCAAACGGAAGAACAGTTTATCAAACGGGTCGTTGCACCAGCACTTCTGCCATCCATGGTGTTCCTGGAACCGCAATTGGCAGCGGAACGGATCACCCTGGAAGTGATTGAAAAAAATTGTCCCCATTTCCGTGGCTGGATGGAAAAACTACGCAAGCTTTCCCCACACTGGCCACAATAAAGGTGTTTTGATTCAGTTGGAATCGGACATTTGCCTTTGTTTGATAAGCTACATACAA
>JADGCN010000039.1 GCA_015228975.1 Magnetococcales bacterium | reverse complement strand
TAGGTTAATGTAAGGCACCACCCAGATTTCCCCAAGACTTTTTTTTGCGGCAACATACTCCTCGGTGATTTGGGCAATCACTGAGTCTTTGTTGGCCAATTTTTCTTGTAGCACCTCATTGTGCCTCCGTAGCCTGGAGGTTTCAGCGTCTTGTCTTGATTCAAAAAGCATGGGCATGCCCTCAAACACCACTTTCTGCCACTGGTAGAAAAGCGTAGGATGCAGCCCATGCTGGTCGCAGATGTCTGAGATCGGTACCCTGTTGATCAGGTGTTCCCGTAGGATAGCTGTCTTCTCCTGAGGGGAGTACCTTCTGCGTTTTTTTTCCATGGTTCGTTCCTCCGTTTGGTAGCCATTGTATGTAGCTTATCAAACAAAGGCAAATGTCCGATTCCAACTGAATCAAAACAATACCACTTACCAATCCGGCAAGCGTGTCTAAATGTCGCGCAAAATTTCCCCTCGGTTGGATTGGATAGGCCTTGGCAAGTTCGCTCCTGACAGCACGAAATCTCTTCGCATTATCGCACATGGCCAGATCTCCTGAGGTGGGGTGATTTATAGCCATGAGTTTCATTAATAATTTAAGAAAAATCAATCAAATTTAGCCACTTCCAATTTTTTTCCTAAAAAAGTGTCCGGTAGTGAATCGCCAACAACCTTTTCTGATCAGCTTCAGATTTTTCAAAACTCTGTGGGTGATTCGTCCCATCATAGTCCACAAGGTAAGGCGGATCGGTCGCGAACAAAATTGCTCGTTCACCGGCCATGAGCCGGATAACATGGTCCGCGTTTGTGCTGCTCCCGCAGAGCAAACGGTGGTCGCCTAATACCCAAAGGTCGCCTGGCTGAGTAACTGGAGTTGTGGGGGGGGGATATCCTCTTCGGATTCATCACCACCACTTTCATCGTCTTCACCCCATCCATCCATAATTCCGCCAAGTTCTTCATCGGAAAACCCAATCTTACCTAAGTCAAAACCATCTTCCTGCAATCTATCCATCTCGGCAGCAAGCATGTCATTGTCCCACCCCGCATCCAATGCCAGCCGATTGTCCGCGAGAATATATGCCCGCCTTTGCGCGTCTGTCAGATGATCCAGGATTATCACCGGGACTTGTTTCATCCCAATCTTCTTCGCCGCCATCAATCGGCAATGCCCAGCAATAATCCCGTCATTCGTATCAACCAGAATTGGATTCGTAAACCCAAACTCAATAATTGATGCTGCTACCTTTCCCACCTGTTCGACTGAATGCGTTCTTGCATTCCCGATATATGGGATCAACCTATCCAATGGCCACAACTCAATATTGCGGGCCATGCTCGGTGAGAAATCCATAGCTTTCTATCCTACGCTTATTTGGTTTTTGCCAAGTATTGGCTCAATTCGTCCAATATTTTTGAGAACTCTTGTGCCAGGAGTCTCTCGACTGCACCGATATTTGTACCCGGTGCCAGTGCAGCAATGCTCGCACCCAACCTGCTTGGAACGGCATTGATTCGGTCTCTGATTTTTCTTGCGTTTTCAAATGCGGCGTTGATTACATCAGCACGATCAACCAATTTACCCATGCGCTGCTCAAAATCGATCCTGGCGATTTTGGCGTTGTATGCCTCACGGATTGCCCGGCTCGTCTGATAATTGGGGATCCCTTTTTGATCCTGTTCCGCAGAACCGGATTGCGCCTGTCGCCTGGGTTGATTGTTATCCGGCATTGGGATGACATGGGGACCAATGTTTCTTTGTGGTTCTGGTATGGGGGGGTCGTTTATGCGTTTTCCTGGCGTTTGCGATTGCAGTGTGTTTGCTTCCCAATCACGATCCGCTTTGACAGAATCGATTCTCCCGTCTTTGCCTACCTTTATGCGACCAGCTTTAATTGCGCGTTGCACCGCAGTGTGAGACGTTCCACGGTGTCGCGCATATTCCCTCACTCCCATTTTCATCAGAAATTATCCACATCCATTTTGTCCAGAACAACCTTACATTTGGCACGTCAATCGGCACGCTGGCACGCTGTAAAAAATTTAAAAAAACAAATACATCTGCATCGCATAAAAATATTCTATGCGTTGAGATTGGCAACCTAATTGCATTCCTGTGGCTAGCCAAGGGCCGAGGTCGCGCGGTACCCACCGATAAAGGCTCCCAGAAGGAACCGAAGTTTTATATAGCCTGGCACAGTTGTTGATTTGCATAGGCTGTCACAACCATTGCGGTGCATGCCCTGGCACAGTCATCGCAATGTATGACTGGAGCCATCATTGCAATGCATGACTGGCGCGAATGTTGATGAACTTATCGAAAATCAAAGATCGACAGCAAAATTGAACCGATACCAATCACATACCAAACAGCCATCAACCGCCACCAGCAGCATTGCGATACGATCATGATGGATATTCCCCACCACACCATGACCCAGGCTATCCAGTCCTGGACTGACATATCTCTGAACATCGTACCAATCCAACTATAATTCCCAACGCAATCCCCCACCTTATTTTCTCCGATAGTGCGCCAGCACTGAACAGATTGCATTGCAATAGCTTTGCCATCTACTCATCGGCAATGCATAGAATATTATGAAAAAACAATATATTAATCGGTTTTTCTTATTGATCTGGGTGGTTGTTTGATGGCTTCATGTAGTCATCGCAAGCAACACCAAACGCCAATCACCCAAAGGAGAAAACACCATGACAACGCTGACCCAAACCCAAACCACCGTAATCAAAGCGGCAGCATCCAGGCCAAACGGTTCAATCTATCCAATGCCGACCAATCTTAAAGGTAATGCACTTAAGAAGGTTATTGAATCACTCCAATCCAAAAACATGATCGACGAACACGGTACAATCACAACGCTGGGGTTGGACATCGCAACGCCTGAATGGAATGCAAAACCCCAATCAATAGACGACATCGGCACCCAACCTGAAAACGCCTGGATGCCTGGGTTTATCGAAACAGAAGAAGCAGCATTTGAAGCATTGGCCGAAGCGTCTGAACCATTGGCCGAAGCGTCTGAACAAGTTGTCACCATTGAAGTCCAGGAGGCTTTGGATCGGCCAGCCAACATTGAAGAAGCCGACCCAGAGTTAATGGCCATTGCCAAACGGCACTTCAGCACCATAACCCCGGAGAACTGGCCCGCCATCCGGGACACCATCGAAGATGCATACACCCTCGGGTATCAACAAGCCAAAGCCAGGAAGGCCAGAACCAATCAGGACCATACACCAAGAACCGACACCAAGAAGGCGAAGGTCATTGAATTGATAATGCGTCCAAACGGTGCAACCATCGCCGAGATTGTTGAGGCAACGGGGTGGACGAACAATACTATTCGGGGATTCATTTCTATTGCCAAAAAAAATCTCGGATTACACATCACATCCAGGAGAAACAATAATATTGGCGAGACAATCAGAGTTACTACCTATTATGCATAACACGAACACGGAGAGAAATACGGCCCGCCTGAAATACCCCAGGCGGGATTTCTCTCAGCATCATCTGGCCGTTTCCATTGCCTTCTGAAACGCCTTGGCGAATTGCTTTGGCCCTTCTTCCATGGCCTTCTTGTACGCCATCTCCCGGAAACCAAACCGGGGTGTGATCTTTACTGCGCTCTCAAAAATATAAATCAAATCAATTGGGAGACTCTTTTTCCCTCGGCGGTGCCACAATGCCATTTTGCCAACATGATCCGCAGTAATCAGCGTTGTATTCATCCTGCGCCGCCGATTATAGCCGTTTTTACCTTCCGACCTTGCTGTAAGCGATTTCCCCGTTATCGGCGCGATAAAATACCCGGTTTTTTTGAGCAGTGCACCCGGGAACATTGATGGCCTGGTGGTTGAAAGTGGGTTCGGCCTTGCTCCAATCGGGACGCCAAGTGCCTTCCCGGTGATGCTTTGTTTCATCCCCCCTTCTTCTTGTAGAGCCATGAACTCGTCTTTGACGACCACTTTGGCCACGAGATTAGACTTTGTCGCCGCCTTAACCTGGATGCCTTTCGCGATCCACCCCGTCCTGATTGTGAATTTTTTGGGCAGCTCCTGCCGTACCTCAGCCTGGATGGCCTTGGCCGTCTCGGTAAGAGCCATCGATGCCGCAAATTGCATTTGCTTTTCAATTTTGGCAAACGCTTTGTTTAGTGCAGAGTCGTCAAATTTTACGCTGAACATATTTGCCCCATCATTCGCGCCGAGTATCAACACCGGTACGCCGGAAATCCCTTTCTAAATCTGCATACCGCCTAAACCTTGTTGCATGATCATCCATGCGTTCTATTATCTTTGTAAGCGCTTCTGAATTTGTATTGTTTGCTTTTTCGATCATTTCAACAACTTTTGCCAAATCTTCTTTTCTCACTCGCGTTTCGGCATAGCTGAGTTGGAATTTCATAAACTCATCATTGAGATGATCAATTCTTTTTTTCAACTCTGAAATTGAATGATGTTGCCAAAATATAACGGCAGCAAGGATTAAGAATAAAACCGTTGGGCCACCTTTCGTTAATGCCTCTGCTGCCGAAACAATATCCATTGGATCACTCCTGCATGCTCAATATATTTGCAAGATACAAATCCATGGAATGCGCACTCAGCATGGCAAACATATTTTCTCTATTTGTGATAATCGCTCGAAAAGCAGCATATAAACGCTGCGTCATGGTTGGGGCAACCATGACGTTCTCTTCGCTGAAGAAAAGAATTTGTCCTGCATGTCTGAAACGCAAAAACGACGGCAGATGAGGAACAGGATCGCCAGCGTTTACAACCCGGATGTATGGAATACGAGACAACCATTTGATGTTTGATGCCCAGACATCATCACCACATCGCGGCTGGCCAAATGTCGTCAAATGTATTTTCGCACCAACATTCATGCCATAATAAAATAGATATGTTGCCAATATGGCAGCGACTGCACCGCCAAGTGAATGCCCGCAAAGCGTGATATTATCCCAATGTTGTTTGGAGACTTCTTCAACGACGTGTTGTTCTACCGATATCGCCGCCCGTTTGAACCCAGAATGGAATGTGCCGTAGGAGGCATGATCTTTCCGTGCGTCGAGATTATCAATCCAATCCGCAACCTCGTTTGTACCCGCAAAAGTTATCCAAAGATCCCTGCCGCGCACCGCAGTCAACCATTGGATATTACCATCGCTGAATTTCTTGATTTCAAATCCATTCAGCACAGGTGCGGCACGATAAACAATATTTGCGAGCGTCGCTGAGATTTTGATGTGCATTTTGTCACCCTATGACGCCATCAGCTTCTTCCAATTCTCGATATACTGCTCAGGTTTCCCCTTGCCCATGGCCGTATTGTAATGTTTTTTCCAGTATATGGCCTGACTTGCAAGATCGCCTGTCGCAGGGAGAGGATCATATTTTCTGAAATAATGCACCCGGCACATCGCGCATGCATACCGCAAGTCATACAACATTCTGGACGCATCATGTGTGGGATCACTCCCGCACACTTTCCCAGCAAGCAGTTGCTTGTTTTGAAGAAAATTGATCCAAATATCATCGTGGGTAGCTGGCTCCATCTGCCACAAACCAAGCGCAGGACCGCCGCCTTGTTGCTTAATGAGCCGAAGTCCAGATTCTTGGATGCCCGTACCCAGCACCAACTCTTCCGCCGCCAGGGACCAAAGTTCCAGTTGCTTGAGCGTTGGTTTTATAATGTGTTCTCGGAGTTGGGATGGGTTCAGGGACATTTTTATTTACCTTAAGATGGGTATACCTCCAAGGCTCCGATGCTGGCACACCAGAGCGTAGGACTGGGATCGCAGAAGCGATCACCGGAGCCTTGGGGGTCCGGGCAACAAAAAAACCGCCATGTGGCGGCCTTGGTATTTGCTTTGATTACAGAAAAACTATGCCGATAAAAAATTCATCGCAATAAGCGAAAAAAATGCAATGAGCGGAAAATTATCAACCACCATTTTACGAAATCTTGGATGGCATCCGCAAACGGTTTCATCCCTGCCACAAACAGTACATTCGATTGATAGAGCCATTTTTAATATCCGTATTTAATTCAGAGCCAAACAGCAGGATTAAACAGCAGGATACTTATCAATCACTGCGTCAAACTGAAAATCCTTATGGTTACTTGCCGCAGCAGACTTTAAACGAGCCAATCCTTGGAGTGCATCTCTAATCGGTTCGCTCGGGACAATGGAAAAACAATTAAAACATTTTTGGGGAATGTTTGTGGAATCCAACGGGATCATCCATTCAGAATGGCATTTGCGGCACACCATCCTGATCCCCTTGATCCGGGTTACATCAATGCCGTTTTTCATCCCATTTCTCCGAGTAAACTACAACACCAATTTAAAGGTCTCGAATCCGCCACCTTTAAAATTTACGTCGAGCGTGGCTGCAAACCATAAATATCCTGGATAGGGGGGATGATGCCCGCCAGGGGCGAGTTGGCGGGCATCGAGTTTAGTGCCTTTGATCTGCGAACGGTGTCCCCGCGATTGTATACCGGGTGGCAAAGTGCAGAGGCACCAAAATTGAGTCGTGAGGAGTCAAGATCAGTGCTAAAAATCAGTCGCCAGAATCAACAGGCAACTATTAGATTGAAATTTAGCCTACGCTAAAATTTAAAACCAATCAAACGCAATCCTTTGGGGAAATTTATTATAGAGCATTTTATCACAATTTCCTTTTGAATAACAATCACTTGAATGATTCTTGAGCCTGAATCGGATAGCGCGAACCCATAATACAGAGAGCCGACGCAAGCATCCCCAACACATACTTGATGTCGTAAACATTTGTCGTTCTTACATATTCAAATGGTTGTTCTCCCAATCCGATGATATGCCACACTGCTGCCCCTGCCGGTGTGTCAACGCCGCCAAGGTAATCCATCGCCCTGGAGACATTTTTCCGCGCTTCGTCAATTTTATCCCAGTTTGGCTCCCTGCCAGTCGAAACCCGATTAGGATCGAACGCCCGCAGTGTGTCGAGACTGGCAATCGTAAAGTCATTTTGAAACCGTTTGCCAGCGTTATACTGTTGGATGTTGATGTGCCCCTTGTTATACAATATTTCGAGCGTGTCTTGGATTCTTTTACGGAGTTTTACTGCACCTTTTTCGGAAAATTCGACTGACAACCCGTATTTCCGATCACCCGGCCCTGGTGCCGGGACGAAACCGACACGATCCCCGACTTTTCGCGGCTCGGATTTGCGGTTTGGAGTTCCCGCCGATTTTCCTGCCGATTTTTGCTGTTTTCCGTTTTCCATGAGTTTCCTCCAATCCCTCTCGATGTGTTTATGGCATTTCTTGACACGTAGAGGCTATTTTTAGCTCGTCTGAGCCATCCGGGAATACCCAGATGGCATCCAGGGTGCCAAATGGCCTTAAAACGCTTTCTACGCGGTTTTTTGCTCTAATGGTTCGCTGCTCAATTTTTTTCGTAGCAAAATCGCCGCTGCATCTTCCCGGCTCCAAACCCGACCCCTGGCGATGTCGTAAACTTCGTTTTTGCCAACCGCCAAGAGCGTAAAGCCTTGATGTTGAGCTGATTTATTCCAACCATCCATCATCCGGGTGGCTACCTCCAGCCAATCCCTCCAATCGGCATGGGTGATCCCCATCGGAGGGGGTGAACACCACAAAATTGCAATCCATTCAGCGACATGCACCGGCAATTCTCCGTCGTGGTGCATAATCGCGGCTCTCTCCGCAACGTGTTCTCGGTCTGCCATTCCGCCGCTCTCCAAGGGGTGATTCATCGATTGTCACCTATTTTTATTTAATAATTTCAACATGTTACAAAAACAACAATGGCCAATTTTTTTTGTCACTGGGTTTGTCACTACATTTGTCACTGAAAATTATTCAATGAAATCAAACACTTAACCCCATATAATAATAAATAAATGACAAGTGACAAATATATATATACATATAGGGAGAGAGATGTGGGTGAATACATGTTAATATTAACGCATGTTCATATAAACGCCTGTTCATGTGTTTATCTCTCCGTATATGGATATATCTTGCTGCAAAAAGAGTCGATTTTGTCACTACCCTACACACCCCAAATAACATATTGAAAAAATTCAATAATTTTGTTAGCTCTGTCGCAAATTAGTAGTGACAGTGACAAATTTGCTTTTGTCACCGCCATGAAAATGGTGGCAAAACACCAAAATCCACATCCATTTTTTTGGGGGAGAAGTCGGACATTTTGGATTTCATCTGTCGATTTTTTCATCGAGGAAGAGTTCCACAGGTACCCACACCATCCGCGAAGATGTCCCGTTCAACGATGTTTTAGCTTCAGGCTTTCTCGCCCCTTCCAGCGACTCAAGTTGCTTATTCCACCTTTTTTCCCATGGGGTGCCTCTCAGAATTGCCTTGATTGCTGTGTGGGTGTTGCTGATAAATACGCCGTATTCCCAACCCTCCCCCGATGCCGATGCACTGTTTACCTTGATACGCATCCCATACTGCGCCAGGATGCGTTCGGCTTCGTGCTGCTTTAAATCAGTGACTTTCAACCCATGCGCGACACTTACGACTTCGCCGATGGCCCAGTGGCCAAAATTTGTGTTCGTTGTCTGGACGGGGATTCTGTGTTGCATAAGTGTCGATAGAAGCTGGTTTTCGTTCTTGTCGGCTTCTTCAATTTCATGATCGCTCCAGTCCCGCTCCTGTATCCAAGCAAAGGCCGCGTCGACATCAATCTTTTTCGTCGATGTGAGCAAATAAGCCCCGGCCAGCATCGGCCCCAGTTGATCGGCAATACGTCTCGATCCAAGATGCTTTGCTACCGCAATCGTAAATGTTTCACTGTTATTCAGTAAAACGTGTATGTTTTTTACTGTCCTGACAAGTAAACGTTGGCCAAATTCGCGTGTAAGATGCTCGCGAATCATTGTCATCAACAAATCGTAATGTTCATTTTTCTCTGTTTTTGACAACCTTAACGGCTTTTGCAATGATAATGCTGTAACCCGTGTCAAATCTTGGTAATTCTGTGTGCCGTTGTTGATTGACGCAAAAGCAAAGCAGGATCGGATGTTGTAGGCTTTGGCACCGGACTGTCCCGCCGTCCCTTTGACTACATGGCCGCCACTGGATGCAATCCTTGCAAGTTCAATGACTTCCTGGACAATTGAGTTTGATTTTGAATCACCACCCGGTTCAAATTCATCGAAGATCACCGGGATTGCGTCGTATCCGAGCGTCTGCCGGATCCCGGCCTCCGTTGTTTTCCCTTCGGCGATGATGGCGATATTGCCAATAATCCGATTCAGGATTTCCCGCACAACGGTTGACTTGCCACACCCGGACGGGCCATTGATCCAGATGTGTGGCCGCCATGGTAGAATCCCGGCCATTGGTGCAATGGTTGCCCACCCGGCCAATAAATAGGCCGATATTGGTTTCTCCCATCGCAGCATCCGGCAAATATCGATCAACGCCCCCGCCTGTGGACTGGATAGTTCATAGTCGATCTGGAATGGGATGCGTGGCCCAGCCTGGTAGAAGTTTTCCGACGCCACCAACGAAAATGGCGTCGGCACCATATCCACCAGCAATTGGTCGCCAAAATTTAGAATCGTCCTGCCATTATCCAGCCACGCGCCCCGACCACGCAATTTATCTTTAGTGATAAAAACTCCTGCATTTACAGATGACTGTATCAAATCGTTTGCGGCCTGATCCCAATTGACATCGTTCTTCGGGTGCGGATATTGACTCTGCCACCATCCATAGGGAGCAAGCCGGAACAGGTTGTTTTTGGTGTGCGCCGACGCTGATAACTCCACTACCTGCGACGCGCCGTCAGGATAATAATAGTACAGGCCATTATTGTATCCCAAAACGCGAAAAGGTTTCTGCATCGGTGGCTCAAAATCGAAGCCTTCATAGGGGGGTAGCTCTTGACTTTCTGCCGATTCAGAAAAATATTTTTGCTCGTCTAGTGGTTCGGGGGAGATATCGGGTTGTGGTTCACGTTTTGTGGATTTTTTTGGCTGGGTTTCTGGTTTCGCCTCCCACGGGACAAGACGATCAATCACCCACTGCCAGGCATAGGCATTGTCCCATTTGCCGTCCTCGTCGGCCAAATCCCACCCCTCCGGGAGATGATCGTCCTCTGTCCTATACCGGCAAATTTTGACAATACACCCCAAAGACAACAGGTGGGTGGCTATAGCCTCGGCAGCATCGATGCCGGGTTGGTCATTATCTGGCAGGATGGCGATTTTTCGGCCTTGAAGCGGGGTGAAATCGGTGAGTTTGTACGCTTTGGAACCACCAGCCCAGGTCACAACCGGGTTGCATTCAAAAAAACGCTGGGCCGCGTCGGCGGTTTTTTCACCTTCGACAATGAAAACGACTTTCTCGGGAAATTTTGCCAGGGATGCCAGGTTGTACAGTGGCCTGGGTTGCGCAAACGCCTTCCATTTCCATCCCGTTCCCCCCTGCGTTGCGCTCTTGCACCATGTTTGCGGTAGGACAACTTTTTTGCCAGCTAAATCAAACCGGCAGACCTGGCCAACAAGCCTGTTTTGATTGTCAAAATATTTCCACGTCGCGGTTGGTTTGCCGTATTTAAAATGCTCATTCGGCGGTTGGGGTGCATCATCCGGGACGAATGGCTGTGCAACCCATTTTTCGTTTTTGCGGCCTTTGAACCATTCAGGAATCATGGATGCCTGCGGTTGCTCGGAGATTCCAAACATCTCCCCGAGCTTCTTTGCGGCTGCCACCTGGTCTTTACCCGACGGGGAACCGCCTGCCAGCTTGGCGGCGTAAAGACTGATCAAATCCCCGCCTTTAAGATCGGCAGCAAAGTCGGCCCACTTGCCGGTCTGAATATTTATTGCCAGGGATTCTCCAGGTGAACCTTGAATATCACCAATCTTGAATTCACGTCCATCAAGTTTTCCACTTGGGAACCACTCATATAGAATAGATGGTAGTCTGCGGAGTGATTCTGACGCTACTCTTTCAAAGTTCACATTGTTTGCCATATGCGCCCCTATTCCTGCATTAAAGCTTTCGCATCATCGACCGTCCTGGCAATGCCAGCGATTCCCCCGGCTGCCTGTACATTAGCGATGAATCGTTTTTGCTCTTCGGATGATCTTCCATTAGGTTGCTTGACTTCGATGGCAGCAAAAATCGCCACCTGTTTCCCCACCATGTCTGGGGTGACGGTGGTAATCCGCCAGCCAATCAAATCGGAGGAACCCGGCACCAGGCCATAATTGAGCCGACGTGGGTTCCGGACGCCGAAAGAGCCGTCATTGAATTTCACCGGCTCACCACCGGCCCAACCTTGACCGCAGGGATTATTGAACAGGGTGATGTGTGGGAAGCGGGTGAGTGCCAGGAGTATTTCTTTTTTGATTACGGTTTCGCGCATGGATCATTGCCGGGATTGATTGGCAATTGATGATATTCTCCGGGTGGTCAATCCGAACTGACGCGCAATTGAAGAGTTTTCATATCCGTTTTTTTTCATTTCTCGGATAATTGCATTTCTTTCATGTTTTTGTTTTCGATTTTCTCTGGCTTTTTTGGTCAATACTTTTGGCAAATTAAGCGTCATCCCACCAAATTCGTGGATTAAATCCAACATGGCGGGTTTGCCGATTATGTCCACAAGACGATGATCTGGCCGATTTATTTTTGGAACCGGGAACTTCGTCCCCCCGAATACATGGATCAATACCATGGCATGGTCGATCCCGATTGCGTCTTTCAACCTCGCAAAAACTATCGATTTCATAATTGTGCCCTTATTTAGGTTCGATGGTTTTTCGTGTGTTTTATGCGCGTTCCGCGTACCTCTGCCGACGTGATTTCATGATGTGTTCGGTCCATCCGGGTTTGTAGCCACGCGCTTTTCGGATGACTTCCAACTCGTCAAATGTGTGCGCACCGCTTATTTGGCGGGCGCGAATCCTGGCGAGTTCTTTTGGATCGATTTCAACCAAATCCCCGTCCACCTCCTGGATTTTCCGTGGATTTACGGCCTGTTCAAATCCGCACACTGGACATTCCGGGGCGGGCCTGAATACGGCGTAGCACTGGCTGCATGTGACAATCGAAATATCGTCAGCGTCTTTTGTGGATTTTTTCTGTTTTCCGGCCAAACTCCACGTCCTGGCAGCATCGGGCATCCCGTGGCGATTGCAGTTGCCCGCATGGTCCAGGATGATTGCCGTTTTGCCTGGGATATACCGGAGTGCGCGTCCGATCTGTTGCAGATAGAGCGTCAGGGATTGCGTTGGCCGGAGCATAATGATGGCTTCGACAGCCGGAACGTCAAACCCTTCAGAAATCAAATCGACGCTGCACAACACCTTGATTTCACCAGCGGCAAATTTGCGCATGACATCGTCGCGATGGTCCCGGTCATCCATCCCGGTGATGTGGATGGCCTCGATGCCGTTTTTTTGGAATTCCTCAGCGACATGCTCGGCATGTTTGATGGAGACGCAAAACACGATTGCGCGTTTCCCGCTGGCGTGCCGCACGTAATGCTCCACAGCATTGCCGGTGATCGAATTTTTGTCGCACACGACAGCGAGTTGGTCTTTTTTAAAATCTCCCATCGCCGACTTGACGCTAGACGTGTCGATGCCGTTGGGTGGCGCAAAGAGCCGGAATGGAGACAAATATTTATTCTCGATGAGCCAGCTTGTTGTCGGCCCGATGACAAGCCGTTGAAAAAGCTCTCCCAGACCCTTGCCATCCAGGCGTTGCGGGGTGGCAGTGAGACCAACGACGGTTGCACCTGGCCAGTGCCGGATCACCTGTGCCCACTGTCCAGCCATTGCATGGTGGGCTTCGTCCACGATGATCAAGTCAGGCGGCTGGATTTTCTGCATCCGCCTGACGAGCGTATTGATTGACGCCACATGCATCATGGCGTCATCCATCGGGTAACCGGATGCGATTATCCCGTGCCGAATGTTCCATGAGTCCAGGGCCCGACAGGATTGATGGAGCAGTTCCCGCCGATGGACCGTGAAAATCACCCGGTTACCCATCCCCATGGATGTTTTGGCCATCGCCGCCATCGTCACGGTTTTGCCGACCCCTGTTGGGCCTTGCATGATGACGGTACGTGGACCGGACGTGATCGACCGCACCGCATTGCGTGTGTCGGTGATCATCTGTAACTGGTGTGGGTAGAGATTTGAATAGTCCATCAATCGTTTATATGGATGTTGTTCATGGGGACAATATTTTCATCAGGCAATGGTTCAATTGGATATTTTTTATCTTTATATCTTTTGCTTCGGCGTTTCAGATAAAGCATTGTGCCTTTGAGAAATATCTTTATCCTGCAATAATCCATATCGAGTTGTTCGCAAATCCAATGTAACGATCCAATTTTATCTCTTCCATCAGAACACCACATCACCACTTGTGCTGCTGACCTTCTCCAAATGTAGTCATCAGGATTTGGGTTCTTTATTAATCTTGCCATATCCCGCAAACCGAGAAGAAAAACGGCACGCCATAATTTATTCTCGCCTGAGCAACCAGAGTCAGAATGTTCTCGTGGCACAGATTCGATGTGCATTTGAATTTGTTTTCTTCCCTGCGGATGATCCATAAAAGCCACGGGTCTGAAATTTTATCTTTTTTGGTTCGGACAGCGAAACGATAGAACCACGAAAATCTGTGCCTCGCAAGAAAAAAAACGTGCCAAGCTGTCGCCGTGTATTTTTTACACGCATAATAATGTACTTTTATTTTATAAATTCCTGTTTCGTTACTCGAACTTTTTGTTTATCATGGCTGTCTATGGAGTAATTTACGTTTCGATTCGGTAACGAAACGTAAAAATATGATCTTAAACCTTAACCATATTGCACAGAGGTGGATGATAGGGAATCCACTGGAGCTTGTTGCGTTAGAACCTATTCATCATTTCATGGGGCGAGACATGACGGAAATTACAGGAGAAGGAATCGGCGAACGGTTAACCCAACTTCTGAAGGAGAAAGAACGAAAACAGATTGAGTTGGCTAACTACCTTGGTGTTGCAAAATCTAGCGCATCAAACCTTTGCACAGGCGTAACAACGAAAATAGATGCTGAATATCTTATAAAGTCGGCAGAGTTTTTTGAAGTTTCGCCAGAATGGCTCTTAACCGGGAAAGGATCGAAAATTTATGCACACCAAAAATTTCTGTTGATACCGTTCATCAATCAGAATGTTGAGGATGAGGATTCCGAACCATACATGATTCGGAAAACTCATCTGACAGAAAAAGGATTATCCCTCCGGCATCTGGTGATGATACGGCATATCGGCCACCTGCTGACAGATTGGATTTCCGATGGGGATTTTGCCGTCATCGACAAATCCAACACGAAAATCAAGGATCATGGCCTTTTTTGCATCGAAATGCCGGGTGATCCTGGATTTTTCCAGCTTCGGCATTTCACTCGGATGTTAAATGGGAAGCTGAAAATGTACGCATCACAATCAGAAATTGTCGATGATGCCGATGTGAAAATCATCGGTAAAGCAAGCATCATAATTCGATACGAAAGCCTTTAAAAAAATCCCAATCAAAAAAGACCGCTTCGGCGGTTTTTTTTTGTTGTGCGTCGTTCGGCACGGTGATATTGTCGGTTTTATCTTCCGAACTAAAGGATAATAATGTTCAAGCAACGCATAAGATCGTCAATGTTGCCGGGTTGGAATGATTGTCCACGCCGTGCAGCATCAAAACAATTCAAAAAGCTCATTAATGATGCTGGATTTGAATTGCGCCAGACGTTTCCCACTGTCGGCGCGGCGGTCGGAACGGCAGTACATGAAGCGTTTGCGCTGGCGTGCCTGGAGAAAAAACAATCTGGAACAGTCGGCAATGTCGCAAATCTCGTTGAATCTGCGTTTGCAAAATTCCAGGCAGAAGCGGCAGGCGGGATGGAATGGGACGACACCACCCCAAACGGTGACGTGGCACGGGTTCAAATCCAACGGATGACGGCGGCATGCATTGAAACTGTTCTGCCAGATATTGTGCCGGACCGTATTGAGACGGAGATGATTGCTTCTCTCGGTGACGATTTTGAATTCTCGGGGAAAATTGATCTATTCACCGCCGATGGCGTTTTGATTGATCTAAAAACGGGTGCATTGATCAGGCCATACCACGCGCAACTCGGCGGATATGCATTGCTTTTGAAAAATGAATTGCAAGAAATCACCAGCGTCCAAACCGTTTTTATCAAGAGAAACCCAAAGACCAAAGCACAGGACAAGGCTATCGTCAGCATCTACAACCGTGCTGTGTGCGAGAAATCAGCATGGCACACGATTGAAAGTATTAAAGGCTGTGTTTCCAGGTTTATTGAGTCATCGGATGAATGGACATTCCCTGCAAATCCAATGTCCATGATGTGTCGTCCGGCATTCTGTCCCGCTCATGGGACAGAGTTTTGTCGGATGGGTAATTAATTCAGCGTAGGAGAAGAAAAAGTGAAAAAAGGATTCAAGAGAGACCCCAATTTCAAAAGCCTGTACGTCAGGTTATCGGTACAGGACCATCAAGCGTTTGTGCAACTGGCAGAGAAAAATTTCCGCGATCCGTCTGCCGAATTGGCCATGCTCGTAGTGAATCATCTCCAGTCCAATGCCGGGACGCTGCCATCAGTCCAGCCGCCATCAGTCCAGGTGTAATCAGATTTCTCCTTGGTGGCCTTTGGGGGCGGAAACCATATCCGCAGCACACAAAGAACCCTCGACGCTGGCCACCGCCTGTTTGGATTCGCAGGTAAAAATTGAGCATGCAAGGGTTCGAGTGGTGACACCCCGGAAAGACGGGGATTTTTTCCTACTATTTCAAAGGCCATAGATATGAAACCTATCCCTTGCAGGCTTTTTCAAAAGAGATTTGCAGCTCCTTCTTTTTGCACAACCGCCATTGAGAAAAACAGTGCATCCGATGATTTGTGTCCTGATTGCGATGGGATGAAATCCCTGCCGCAGGACACGCAAAAAGTTTTGCTCGGGAAGATCGAAAGAAGAAAATCGCGTGCGCCAGTGGATGATTATGAGACGGTGCCAAAGGCTAAACCGAAGTCGGTGCCGGTGCCAACGATGGAACCAAAGCCGAAGTCTGTGTCAGAACCTGAACCAGGTCAGGATCCAATTCCGAAACCGAAACCAGCACCGAAACCAAGACCAAAGCAGGTTAAATTTGGAGAAAGTTTGACTTATTGGCAACAGATTGCCGCCAGGAACAAAAAAAACGATCTCGGCACAACCCGGGGATCAGAACCCGTTTCCACTCCGGCACCTACTCCGGCACCAACACCGGCACCAACACCGACACCGACTCCAATTCCAGAACCCACTCCAGCACCAACACCGGCACCAATTCCGGCACCGGCAGAACCGGAAACGCAACCGTGGATGCTGACTACCGAAGAGATCGAATCACTACCGGACGTGCTGCCAGGCTCAAGAAAACCACCGAAACCACCGCTACATGCCGGAACACGACATTTCCAAGGGGGGATGTTCCCCAGCGACTCCCCATTAATCAAACGGTTTGATCAGCTATGCAAAGAGCTGTGCATTCTCCCTGGAGATGTCGTTGTCATGTCTGTCGTTAAATTATTGAAAGATTTCGGATATTAACCACAAACCACAGGTGATGCTATGGGAATAGGGGATGAATCTTTTGTGTTTTGTCTCGTGATTTTTGTGGCGGGTTATTTGGGATGGGTGCGGTGGTACGAAAAAAAGAAGCGTCTGGATCGGTGGGTGAACGGCGAAAGGGGTGGGGAGTTTTAGGCTTTTCGGGGCAGGACCAGGCTTGGCTGGGCTCGGCACGGCAAGGCGAGGCGAGGCTGTGCATGGCACTGCAAGGCAAGGGTCTAAAATTTGGTAATCGGACAGCTTATGAACATTCAGATTGGTGTGCGTGATCCAATAACAGGACGCGAACTGACCGCAGACGCCGATGGGTTCGTGCGAATATCGGCAGAGTCATTATCTAACTTGCTGTCTTCTGCATTTTTAAATGGCCGAACCTCTCTTGGTGACGATATTAGGAAACTTATCAATCACCCCGGAAATTACCATACAGTTTGGAACGGGAATCAAAGAGCATTGGTAGACAAAGAAATAGCAAGTCGATCCAACGGCAATGACGCCGAACAAACTATTACAATGCAGAGGTTTTAATATTTTTGTTGTTCGCATCGGCCTTGGGGATTTTCGGCCAGCCTGCAAAGGGCCTTTTGGAAAATTCGTTGTTTCGCGCTGGCTCGAAAAAGCGGCGTAACCCCCAGTCGGAACCGGTCCGCCTGGTCGCACCAGGAATCATTTAATGGAGGGTAAATGTTTGGCACATCATTATTCATAACACTGACAGGAGCGTCTGTTGTTGCCGTGGCTTTGATTGTTTTGGCGACGAAAAGGAAAAAAGACACGGACGCTTATCGGAATTGGCAATCAAAAAAGCAAGAAAACTGGAAACGGTTGGATTTGTGAAAAGGATCCCCGCCATGTCCAATGAATCAATTCTGGTTCCAACTCACCACCTGATTTTGATGCAACTCTACGCCAAACGCTATGCCGATGGCCGATCCTCTCATGCTGTTAGTTCGGTCAACGATTTTACCCGATGGATGGTCAAGCGCGGGATCGAAATCAACAAAGGCGGTGATCCCTCAATCTATGCCAGGGATGGCATGGGGGAGCAATACGACGGGTTGACTCCAGATCAAGCCGGAAACCGTGCTGTCAGGGCAGGGACTTTTGCCGAAGGTTGCGTCGGGTGCAAGCACAACAAAGCCTCGGAGGGTGTTGACTGTGGTGTCGCCAGTCAATGCGCCAGGGTTTTCAGGGATTTTTTTGAAGAAAAACGGTTGGCATTTTAGAAAAGAGAGAAAGGAACGCATCATGAACATCATGTCCCCCATGGCGCAGCCGCGCCTGCTTGTCCGCGATCAGAAAATCTTCGCCAACTCCTTGGACGTAGCCAAAGCGTTTGGGAAACAGCATCTTCACGTCCTGGAAAAGATTCGCACCCTTGATGTTCCTGAAGATTTCAACCAATCGAATTTTCGATCCGTTGAATATCGTGACGCCAAAGGTGAGATGCGCCCCTCCATCGACATGACCCGAGATGGGTTCACCATCTTGACAATGGGATTCACCGGCAAGCGAGCCATGGAATTCAAGCTGGCCTACATTGCCGAATTCAACCGGATGGAAAAGAAGCTACGGAAATCGGGTGAATGGCAACAAGCCCGTGCCGAAGGAAAACGCACGCGGTTGGAAGAAACCGACACCATCAAATCTTTCGTGGAATACGCCCGTTCCCAAGGCAGCAAGCACGCCGACAAATATTACATGAACCTGACCCGGATGGAGAACAAAGCGCTCTTCGTCCTGGAGAAAGGACTGCCAAAGCCAAACAATATCAGGGAGATTCTTGACATGTTTCAGCTTCAATCCCTGGCGGTTGCCGACCGACTGGTGACGAAGGCGATTGAAGAGGGGATGAACGACGGGCTGCATTACAAAGAAATCTTCCACCGTGCCAAAGAGAAAGTCATCGCGCTGTCGCTGGTGATCGGCCAGACCCCGCTTGACAGACTTCCACTGAACCAAGGAGCAATCCAATGAACCACACTAATACCCACGATTCAAGTAACTCATCGACTGTTACACTCCCAGCAGTTTTGCAATCCGTCATCGATGGTGAGGAAATCCAGACCGTCAACGCCAGGGAACTGCATGCGTTCCTGGAAGTAAAGGACCATTTCAGGAATTGGATCAAAGAACGGATAGACTCTTTTGGATTCGTTGAAAATCAGGACTTTGTTAGTTTCGCGGAAAAATCCGCGAAACCCTATGGAGGGAGGCCGGCCAAGGAATACCACCTCACCATCGACATGGCCAAAGAAATCAGCATGGTGCAAAACAACGCCAAAGGCCAGCAGGCCAGGCGGTATTTCATCCGGTGTGAAAAGAAGCTCCACAATGTGACCGGACTGATCCAATCCCAGGTTGACCAGGCGGTAAAGATTGCCATGGACGGAATCATGACATCGATGGTCGAACGGCAAGTCGTTCTGGCCGTTGAATCCCGGCTCAAAGACGACCCCAGGGTGGCAGTTCAAGACATGGTGTCCACCAGGGAAATCCTCGACGCGCAAAAAGTCCCAGCAAAGAAACGCCGTGGACTGCTTTTGTCGGCCAGCCACAGCATTCGGGATTTTTGCCTTCAGATGGGGGCGACGGCAAAGCGGTGCGCGAGAACCGGCACATGGCTTTTCCCCGTCGAAGTGGCGAACAAATGGAAAAAGGCTGTGGGCAACAGCATGATTGCCGACCACATGTCCGCACTCCACGGCCAGTTGAAACTAAACCTGGTGCCGATGGCGAGCGAACAGAAACAGGGAGCCGGACAATAAATCAAATTGTGAATGCAGACTTAAACCTGATCGGAGAACCCATCTCTCCTGACTTCGTGCAGATAAGAAGGGGGCCAACATGGAAAACATTGATGATTTCTACCGTGGCGTATGGCTGATCCTGGGCAGACTGTACCAGAGTTTTCCAGTGCCTATCCTATTGAAAATGGAAGACCTGGAAGAGTTTGAAGACGTGAGTGGCGATCTCACCCGCAAGGCGAGGCTATTGAGGGTGTATTCGGCTACCATGCGTTTCCTCCAAAAAGAGGGGTTTCTGAGTTTTGAGTCATCCTTCAGATACGGAAATCTGGAAGACTTTTACAAAGTCGTCCTCACCAGAAAAGGTCTGGCAGCACTCAGCATTGAGGAAGGGGGGGGGCCACCAAACGAGGTGTCGGCTACCCATGGTGAGACTATGGCAGAGCTAGGATCGGACACATGGGAAGGCGGGGAATGGGATGGTGGTAAAGCAATAATTCTGACGGTATTAGGAGGATAAATGACATGGCAACAGACGAAAATAACTCATCGGACGAAAATACCACATCAGACGGGAACACCCTTTCATTTGCTTTCGGATTGCGTGACGGCAAGGCGTGGGTGCATTCTGGGATTGTTGCCGAAGCCTTTGAAAAGCCATACGACATCATCATCGAAGAAATCGAATCGTTAAAACGCGAATGCACAGACGAATTCCGCAAAGCCAATTTTTCCACTGTTGGGGTAAGACTGACTAATGGAAACGTGTATTACATTACCGAGATGACTTGGGATGGCTTTGAATTGTTTGTCAAAAACAATCCCGTCATAAAGAAACCGGCGGCTGTATTGATTTACGCTTTTCATTCGTTTAGCAAGCGCAAGAATTTGGTTCTCATTTCAAGCCTATCCGACAATGCCAACGGATTGATTGAAATGTTGCAGTCCCTACCTGACGATGTATTGGACTTTGCCGAGCGAATGGCATCAGTAGAAATGGAAAGAAATCTACAGGATGGGATGTCCGATGTTGAAGCGGCAGATTCCGCGTGCATTGTAATTCTTGCTGTTCTCTTTAGAATAATCGAAGATTCAGAAAGCAACACGCCGCCATCGGTTCATTAGAACCGATTCAATGGAACTGTTGGCCAATAAACGTCAAACCGCAAGGTTCAGTTCCACGTTTATCCCAGCTCGCAAGGCGAGTGTTACCAACGTATCCAAGCTGAATCTACCCCACTTGCCGCGCACCAGATCCGAAACACGAGGCTGCTTGATCCCAAGGATCTTAGCCGCCTCTTCCTGGGTCCAACCTCTGGACTCAACCAGGATGCTCAATCGCGTCATCAGATCGGCACGCATGGCCAGAACCTTTGCCTCATCGGGAGGGAATCCCAGATCAAGAAAAATGTTGCCACACGAAGGGGTAATCATGTCTCATCCTCCTATTTGGCGGTAGCGATGCGCGGCCAGGGTAATGTCATCCTGACTGGTTTTTTGAGTCTTTTTTTGAAAAGCATGCAAAACATAGACGGCATCGTCAAACTTGGCGACATAGATCACTCGCCATGCACCGCCCACGTGGATTCGGATCTCCATCGCACCAGGACCAACCGCAGGCAGTGGCTTCCAGTCGGCAGGCATCCTTCCGTTCTGTACCTTCCACAGGTTAAAACCTGCAACTCGCCTTGCCGCATCCGGGAAGGCAGACAGATCGTCTCTGGAGGAATCGATGAACTGGATGGCTTTCATAGAGAAATTATATAAAATTTTATATAGGCAGTCAAGGAAACAATCTTGGATTCCCTTGGACTGACTATCTATCGACCGATTCTCTAAATTTACGGTATCTTTCGACTATCTTATCCCTGCATATCTGCATTAGATAAACTTCTCTAGAATCAAATCCTTTACAATATATTTCAAGATTTATTTCTGCTGATCCATCTTTATGCTGCAACAATTTTGACTTCATGCCAATATTTCCGTCATTAACTGTATTATGCGTATGCACAATTACTTTATCATTCATTTCAATTTTCATGTCAGAGTTATCTGCAATGAAACCCTTGACATTGCTGAAGGTTCTTTCGCATTCGCTAATTTTGTTGCATGTTATAACGCTATATCTCCGCACAACATCGATGACTTCCTCCATAATTTCTTTTCGCTGTTTATCGTCTTTCTTGCGTTGTTCTTCTTCTCTTTCTCGTTGTTCTCTATGCCTTTCTTGCCGCGCTCTATCCTCTTTAAGTTGCAGTTCTCTCCTTTTTCTCTCCTCTTCAGACATATTAACCCATTCTCTTAACCTCTTCCTTATCGCCTTTCTTTTCTCTAGCAATTCCTCATTCTTTATCTTCTCTTTCTCCAACAAACTTAAGATCGTTTTTTTATCAACATAAAAATTCCCCATATGAGATGATCTAATTTCATCCCGTCCAAGTTCTTCCTGTGCCTTTTGATGTTGCTGGTTGGCTGCTTTGGCGTACCACAATGCAGCTTCCTTATAGGATTGCGGGACACCTCTGCCATACTCATGCATATACCCGAGCATCACCTGTGCATCGGCGTCCCCTTGGTGGTACGCCGATGAGAAGAGCCACTTTACAGCTTCTTTGTCATCTTTTTGGACTCCCTGTCCATTGGCGTACATCATGCCAAGCCGAAATTGCGCCTTAAAATCTCCACGCTCTGCCGCCATACGGCATTGTTCAAAGTCATCTTCTTGAGCATTTACAGAAAACGCCAGCAAGAAGAAAACAACAGATGAAGTGACACATGTATTTCTCAGCATTGACAGAAAATTTTGGATCATATTTTAACTTGCCGCATGCAATTCCTCACGAATTACTTTGATTACGGAAAAATTTATTTGTATTTTAACATATATGCCGTACACATGTCAATAATTCCAATGGCGTATTTTTCAATATTAAACCAACTCAGAAACGTTGAAACTGTAAATTTCACATTCAAAACCAATTTGTCTTGAAGTTCGGAGTTTCGTGCATTATAGTTTCATTTAGAATTGAACTATGAACTTTGAGTTTCGTTTGAATTCAAAATGAAACCTTGACAAATCCACCGCCATGGCGCACCATCATAAATGTCACGGCAAAACACCGCGACCGGGATTGGCATCCCGAATGAAAGAAAGGCGTGCAAACGCCTCATTCCTTATGTTGGCGTTTTTTTGTTGCCAGCATATCGTCTGGCGGATTGCGCGGGGGAGCCGAAAGGCTCGCCGGTTCCCTTTCTTCCCGGTAATGCCAACCCTGCACAGTCCGCCACTATTCCGATTGGCATCGGAATTTGGCGGGTTCCATCTTTGGAAGAGAGGAGCCAGTCAATGAGCAGCACGTCCCCCCATGCCCGCGATCCGGGCGCACCTTTACCACCCTCCACCCACATTAAAGCCCTGCAAACACTGCGCGATGCCGCCAGGGCGGGACAGATCGACCGAGATTCATGCCAAAGAATCGGAATCGAGCTTTTATCCATCGCGAATCCCGAGTTGGATCCCAACCGATTTACGGCTGCACTGATCCTGACGTTCGACGCTGTTATGGGGCTGAAAAACAGAGAAGATCTTGCCAAGGGGGGCCACAAATGAGCATTACGTCCCCCCATGCCCGCGATCCAGACTTCACCCCCGGCCCATGGAAAATGGTCGGTTGGAAATACGAAAACCGTGGCCCCATTGTAGAGGATTGCGAAGGTTGCGCCATTGCAAACGCATACCCTGGCCCGACTCAAGTAGCCCAAGTGGCCAATGCCAATCTCATTGCCACAGCACCAGACCTTTACTATTCCACAGAGGAACTAACTTCCTTGGTCAGCGCCATGGTTGCGTTCTTTGGCGCAGGAAGCGCCAACGCCAAAGTCGGTGGTGATAAATTGCTTGTCGGTGTCGATCTTTTCCTTGAGCGGTGGCATCAGGATGATGGGGGATCGGCAACACTTGCCAGAGCGGTGGCCGCGCTTGCCAAAGCAAGAGGAGAGGCAAAATGAGCGCCGTGACCTCTTTCCCACGTAAATTCATCCCAGAGAGCAAGAAACTTTCCGTTCGGACAATGCTCACCCTGGAAGAAATGAAACATGTTCTCGAACAGCCTCATGGACTCGCCAAAGATTGGATGTTGCTGAAAGGCATGGTTGACGAGGCACTCGAAACCATGGATCTGTCCCTGAAGCGAATGGAGGCAGGGCTATGACTCCCTGCGCACACATCAACACCGGACTGCCGGTCGGTTTTGCGGGATCCACCGACTCTCTCTGCCAACAATGCCGTTACCAAAGCGTTGAGACTGTCACCATCGCGTCGCGCCCTGGTGACGAGTTTGGAGTGCAGACTCTATTGCTATCCCTTACGACCTTTACGATTCTTGGAGAGAAACCAAACGAATATGGGAGTAGCGATAAGAAACGTAACCACTGCAATCCAATCAAAAACACTTGTCGGAACCATTTTCGCCTCCTTCAAGAATATGTGCAGCCACAAACGCATAAAAGGCCAGCCCAGCTAACGCAACAGCGGAAATCCAGGCTGCCTTATCTGTCAACGGTGCGATTATTGAGGCAAGAAGAAGCCCCTTGCTCACGTCGTATAAAAACCTGGCTGCGGAATCTCGCTGTTTCGCGTTCATGGATCCAGGAGTACCACAACCGGGAACCATGGTGCAATCCCCTTGACACCCCCGCCGCCAATCCATTAATGTCGGTCTCGGAGATTGGAAACCTCCACAACCCAAGGCGGTCATCCGCCCCCGACAGACTTGGCGGTTTTTTTGTGCCTATATTTTCCCCTGGCCAAAAAACCAAAGTGCCTATTTCCGCCAGACTCCGGGGGCAACTGGTATGTCCAAGCCGCAAGGCTAAAGCCAGTTGGCCCAACCTTGGGTGGGGTTTCCAACCCCCGGAGTCTGAACGATTGGAAACCGTTCCTGCTCCGGCAATCACTGCCCAAGGAACACGCCAATGAAATCTTTTCTACACTTGTCATCCTCCTCCACAGACCCATTTATTTGCGGGATTGAGGCCGAGTTTGGCCTCGAAGGGTACGCAAGGTGGTTCAAACTGTTGGAGGTTGTGTCTGGAAATTCCCCCGAAGGGAAAGGTAGTTCTGTGGCATATTCCTGGCCACAATGGCAGTCGTTTCTCAAAGGAAAGCGAAACAAACTGGAAACGTTTCTGGTTCATTTGGAAAACAAAGGCGCAATCAAACGGAAACAAACCGGAAACATTCTGGAAATCGAAGTTTTTGGCCTACGTGGCGAGGTATATAACAAAGAAACAACAACAAACAAAGACGTTGTTGTTTTTTCTTTAAATAAAAAAACAACAACCGAAGACGTTG
>JADGCN010000038.1 GCA_015228975.1 Magnetococcales bacterium | reverse complement strand
GTATTGGTTTAATGTTCATGGTTTAATCTCTTTCTGCTCGATTTAATCATTATCGTTTCGGTTAAGAATACCTCTAACTTCCATCAACATCAGACCCAGCATGTTTTTACCCTTGCCGTTTACCTCGCCCCACAAGCGATTAACCGCATTGTCAACCGAGGCAGTCTCAACAAGCCTTGCATCCGCAGTAGACAGGAGCAGTGCTGCCAAATCCTGGTGCTGGGTGAATTTGGCCAGCAAGACTTCTTTCATCCGGTGAAATTTAATTTGGCTCCAATTGGGGACGATGTCCCACACGTAGAGACCATGAGCCGCCATCGCCAACAAAGCCGGCGAAGGAGCAGCCATCAACCAATCACGAACCTCTTTCTTTCGAGGCTTACCGGCTTGGTATGCGTGTTCTGCGGTTGGGAATGTTTCCCCCTGAAAAAGGATTTCCCGCCGGTAGAGGTTGCTGAATGCCCCATAAGGTTTTTCGCTGGCGCGGTAGAAAGAAATAGTATCCATTTTTCTATTCTCATTCATAACAACTGCATGGAATATTGGGGTCGGCTATCGTCCACCAGCCATGTATTTTTTTCGTCATGCTATTAAAGACAACAAATCTAACAATTTAAACCTCCCGCGCTATATCTGAACCATCCGCTTGGAGCATGGAAAGCTCATGAAGCCTCTTCTGATATTCAAAGGCTCTTCGTTCCCCCTCATCGCCTATTTCCGACAATCGCTTATATTTCGCATCTAAAGAGGCTTTGGCATCCAATATGATTCTCTCGATACTGGTAGCCGCATTTTTTTTAATATCCTCAATATCTTGCAGAAGTTCACCAATCTCCCGCGCTAATTCAGAACCATCCAAATTGATTTCCAAGGTAGCCATAGCACTCCCTAATTTTGTCAATCCATACAGCCACAGCGGTGTGCCCTTGCCATGGCAATCAACAGGTCGCGAAACTCGACCGGGGTCCGACTGCGTATTTTTTCCTTGTCTTTCCCCCCCACCATCCCCTGCATGCCTATCCTTACAGCCTTTTTGTATCCATAACGCTGTAAGGCAAGCGGATGAATGCGTTGCTCTCCTTTACCCCACCGCAACTCTGGCAGCGGCACCCCGCAGGCGTAAAGCCATGTGGGTTTGTTGGCAAAGTGACCGTAGTGACCCTGCTCGACATGGCATGTCCAGCCGCCAAACGAGTCCGCTACGATCCATCCCCCTTTTGCCGGGGGCCGTGCCAAACCGAAATATTTCCACGCATGGGAGTAAGCCGGGTGTTCAAGCACACCACCCCAATTTCGCACCGCCATAAGCGCTGAGGCGAAACAGCCGCCGTCAGTGCCCATCTTGAAGGCGTGTGGCTTGGATGGGCTTCCGTGCCAGTATTTCCCCCACCGTTTGCACGGTGGGTGGGCTACGACTGGCCATGGCCCAGCGTAAGCCCGGGCGTCCCTGGATTCGTCCCAGGGATCAACATCCGGCAGGTCGAAGTAGACTCCGTCTTTTTCGACGAACAGGGCGGAGATCTTCAGCATGTCCCTTCTTTCGCTATAAAGTGTATGCTTCTATCCAAAATAAGAGATGATCGCTCGCACGCTGCGACAAGATTATTCAAGTACGGTCTGGCCTTCCCGCCGCTACTGTTGGCGATTACAGTGAGCATGTGCTGCAAGTACTGGATGTTCTCCCACAGATCACGGGCATCCTCCCCGTTCACGATGAACGTTGGATCCATTCCAACAAGAATGCTCAGTCTTGGTTCATCATTGGCGTGTTCCATAGCTACACCATCCCCAACGCCTTCTTGTACAGGTGCAGGATTGCCTCTTCCGCATCAACTTCCTGTGGATCCTTCTTCCGAAGTTTGATGACCTCCTTCATGATCTTGGGGTCAAATCCGCTACTCTTCGCCTCCTGGTAAATATCGCGAATGTCCTGGCTCAACCCGTCCTTCTCCTCTTCCAACCGCTCAATCCGGTCGATGAACTTCAGGAGTTCTTCGCCGGAGACTTCCGACTGCTCTTCATGGGTTTCCGAGGCATCTTTCATCGCACGGAGTTTATTCCCCAACTTTTTCACCTCAGCGATATCGTTCGGTGTAAATGTTACTGAGTCCACTCGGGGGTCATCCATTTGCTGCTCCTTTATCTCGTGCCTAATTCACAAAAGTCAGTCCCATGCGCCGGACAGAATTTCCCGGCACACATCATCGACATCGGATTGGCAGGTATCTGCCAAGGATTTGATGTCGCATAAAATTTTTGCATTCTTTCCTGGATATCCTGGATGACGGACCAGGCGGCCCGCTTGCAGGTCATGACGGCATAGGATTGCCAACTCACCGGGTCTTGGGGCTTCCCCACCGCCGTCCGCTTGATATAGGCGATTTTCGCCGCGATGATGGTATGCCCGTGATCTTCAAGGAGAAGGGCATAGGCACCGAGCTGGGCTTGATGCGGGCGTTGGATGACCCCCGTCTTGGCATCGATGACCGTTTGGCAAGCCCCCACCAAATCGACGGTGCCGGTCAGCTCGCAATCATCCCCGGCGGTCGATTGAAAGGGTGATTCCATCAGGATGGGGGTGATGGTCTCCGCTATGGCCTTGGCGGCCAGCGTCATCCTGGTAATCTGATCAACGGCAATGGTGGGTGTCCGTGATGTTTCGTCCCACTCGACCCCCTCTTGCACCGTCGTGTGAAAATTGGCCAAGGCACAATCAACGGCGTCTGTTTGCTCCGGGACATGTCCATGGTCCCGTTTGAACTCAAGCAATCGGTGCAACCCGGCGTGGACTGCCGTGCCAATAGCCGCCCCCACGGTCGGCATGGTTTGGCGCAGGGCAAAGCCCAGCCGTTCAATGTCCGCCCGATATTGTTTGGCGGCGGCACGGCGCGGACAATCCCCCCAACCCGGGAGCATGGATGCACGGATTTGCAGCATGAAATCCTTCCTGATAATTTCTAGTTGACGGCAACAATACCTAACTCGAAATTATAAGGGAAGGATTTTTTTCAAATTGTGGATTTTTTTTCTGGGTTAGAATCTTATCCGCGCCACCACAAATCCTGCGATTTGGATTGAGTCCATCGCAACCGTATCGATCACCGGCCCTGTGGGAGATGCAATCAAATCGATCAAATCATTATGGATTTTTCTTCGCAGGTAGCGTAATTGGAAGTGTCCAGGATTACCTGACAGTTCGATGGCGAACAGCCCCTCGGATTCAATATTTTTCTTCTCGCAATCGATAATCGCCAGTTCACCGTCGCTGATCCAGGCATCGAGATGCGATCCTGTGTGTCGAATCAAGCGTAACGAAGCGACACGGCCCATGCCGCAATCCTTCAGGAACTCTTCAGTAAAGGCCACTGGAGGGGTCTCCGGTGTTGCATTGATCCAATCTATTTTAAGGTATTTATCAGTTTTTTCAATCATATCTCCAATTCCATAGGCCAGCCATTGCGGGGAGACAGCGAGTGCCCGCGCCAGGGCGACAATGTTCTGGAACATGATCCGTTTGGATTTACCGCTCTTTAAATTGGAGATGCTGGTCGCATTCATCCCCGAAAGCGCCGCGAGCTGCTTTTGGTTGATTTGCCGCTCCCGTAACCGCTCGGAAACCCGCGTCCAAATCTTAGAACTATCTAAATTTCCAGAAAAAAATGTCATACCATCTCCTTCGTTTTGGAAAAGGGGGTGATGAAATCTTTCAGGGTCTAACATTCATTATTATCACTGGATACTCGAAACGCAATTGAAAATTTACACTTGTAAAAATCAACGTCTCGGAATTAATAATTCTCAATTATCAATAGCGCGGGAGGCTTGCCCCGTGGACGCGGGCGATAGGGATCACGAAGCCCGCCATCCTTGCCAAGGAGTTGCCCCGAAACATGCATCTTTATGACCACCAGGAGCGGATGATCGCCGCCGCCAGGGAGGCAATCCGCAACCTTCCTCCAGTCGGTCGTCGTATCATCCTCCAAGCCCCCACGGGCTGCGGCAAAACCGTGGCCATGGCGGCCATGGCCCGTACATCCATCATGCGGGGAAATCGCGTCCTGTTCACCTGTCACCGCCGCGAACTCATTTTTCAGGCGGCAAAGACTTTGCGGAAGTTCGGCATCTCCCACGGGTTCATCGCCAGCGGCATGCCAACCACTGCCGATGCCATGCAAATCGCAAGCATTGATACACTGGTGCGGCGTCTGGACAAAATTGCGGAACCACACCTTGTAATCATCGACGAAGCACATCATTCCACCGCCGGACAGTGGCGCAAAGTGATCCAGCACTGGCCAGAAGCCGTTGTGGTCGGGCTCACCGCGACACCGCAAAGGCTGGACGGGCGCGGGCTGGGGGAATTGTACAACGACCTGGTGGTCGGGCCATCCACCGCATGGCTCATCGACAAGGGCTTTCTGTCCCCATTCCGCCTTTTCGCCCCCCCCATCGGCATCGATGTCGCCAGGGTCAAAACGTCCCTTGGGGATTTCAATAATGCACAACTGAACGAAATCGTTGACAAAAAATCAATCACAGGCGATGCGGTAGAGCATTATCTCAAGCATGCCGCAGGGACACGGGCCATCGTCTTTTGTGTCTCCATCCAACATGCCAACCATGTCGCGGATGAATTTTCATCACGCGGCCTGAAAGCAACGGCGGTTTCGGGTGCCGATCCCGCCCCCTCCCGGGATGCCATCATGATGGGCTTCGCCGCTGGGGCGCTCGATGTCCTTTGCACGGTCGATCTGGTATCCGAAGGCTTCGATGTCCCCGCCGTGGAAACCGCCATCCTCTTGCGTCCGACACAATCATTAACTCTTTACCTACAACAGGTTGGCAGGGCGCTCCGCTTTGTCCCCGGGAAAACCGCGCTGATCCTCGATCATGCCGGAAACTGCCACCGCCACGGCATGCCCGATGCCGAACGCCAGTGGACCTTGGCGGGGCGCATCAAAAAACAGGCCAAAAACGATGAGCCCGATTTCGCGGTGCGGACGTGCCGAAAATGTTTCTGTGTCCACAGATCGGCACCCAAGTGCCCGTCCTGCGGGTTCGTCTATCCAGCAATTGCCAGAGAAATAAACGAAATCAAAGGCGATTTGGAGGAAATCACCCGGGCCAGGGAGATGCGCAAAAAAGAAATCGGGCGGGCACGGACCTTCGCGGAACTGGAGGCGGTGAGAAAAGAACTCGGGCACAAGCCAGGCTGGTCGTGGCACATCATGGCCGCGAGGAAGAGGAGAAAGCACTGATGAGCGAGAAAACAATAAAAAAAACAACTCCTTGTCGAATTGACACGGCGGCATGGGATCACCCTGTGGAACAATCCGTGCGGCAATGGGTGGCAAGGCAAAGTTGTTGGCCACGAAACTCCCGACAGGGTCACGCTTCACTTCCCGCGCCGTATCGCTTTCGGCCTGACTCCAGGGGCATCCGACCTCATCGGCTTCAAATCAGTGCTTGTCACCCCGGGCATGGTGGGGCAGAGGATCGCCATTTTTACCGCCATTGAAACAAAATTCGGCCAGGAGGCGACGACCACGGATCAAGATACATTCCTCGAACATTGTCAAATGTTTGGGGCCATCACCGGGGTAGCGAGGTCGGTTGCGGCGGCAAGCAAAATCATGGGATTGGACAATGGTGATGATGGCAGCGACGCAAACATTTGACCTGGACCATGTCCGCCAAGCGGCAAACGGCAACTGGCCGCGCATCCATGCGGCGCTGGGCCTGGCCCCGCAATTCCTCTCCAAAATCCATGGCCCTTGTCCATTTTGCGGCGGCAAAGATCGCTTCCGCTACGACGATAAGGAGGGGCGTGGCACCTTCATCTGTGCCCAATGCGGCGCTGGCGACGGCCTCGCCCTCGCCGCCCGTCTCCTCGGGCATGGGAAACAGGATTTCGGGAAAACATTGGCCGCCGTGGCCGGTGTCTTGGGGATCGGCGGGCATAAGGTGGAAAAACGTCCGCATCTTTCCGTTGTTGCTGCGCATGTCCCTGAAATGCCCGACTACATGCGGGAAGAACCTCCCCCCTTGAGCTATGCCGAGTATGGCATTCCCGATGCCCTGCCCGATGAGGCCACCTGGGGGTATCCGCAAAGCGATAGCCGTGGCCGGGCATCACCGGCACCCAAGCAAGAAAAATCGGGGCAAGATCGGCCACCCCCCATGGGACGGCCCGGCGTCTCAATCCAAGAAAAAACACAGAACGTTCTTGCCGCATGTCGCCCTGCCGATCCAGAACACCCCTATCTGGTCGATAAATGCATCAAACCAAACGGGGCTCTACAACAAGGGCAAAGCCTGGTCATCCCCCTCCAATCCGCGACCGGGGAACTGACCGGGGTGGAGTATATCCATACCGACGGTTCAAAAAAATTTCTCACCGGGACAATTAAAAAAAAGAGTTTTCACGTCGTCGGGTCCACCCCGGGGGCGTTGTCCCAGCCCCTGAAATCAAGCGAACGGGTTTTGATCGCCGAAGGCTTCGCCACCGCCGCCAGTCTGCATGAAGCCACCGGACACCCGGTTGTCGTGGCGTTCGACGCCGGCAACCTCACCCCCGTCGCGGAAGTGATACGCCGCCTGCAACCAAACGCTTGTATCATCCTTTGCGGCGATGCCGACGCCAACGGCACCGGTCAGAGACATGCCTGCGCCGCAGCGCAAAAAACCGGATCCCTGGTGGTTTTCCCCGAATTCTACGAGGAAGAACTGGCCGTGGACCCTGGACAAAAACCACCCTCCGATTTCAATGATTTGCACCGCGCCAGGTGGTTGATCGCCGTCAAGGAAGCGGTGGATCAGGCCAAACCGCCACCGATGGAGGAAAAACAACCCGACGAGGAAGCCACAGGGGCGGTTTATCGTTACATGTCCAGCGTCACCCCCGAGCCCATTCAATGGCTCTGGCCCGGGCGCATTCCGAAGGGAAAGCTGACCCTGCAAGCGGGTGACCCGGGGTTGGGTAAGAGTCAAGTGGCACTCTACCAAGCGGCGACCGTATCCACCGGTGGGACGTGGCCGGATGGGTCACAATGCCAACCCGGGAACGTCATCATCATCAGTGTGGAGGATGACCCGGGCGACACCATTTCCCCGCGCCTCGCCGCACTCGGGGCCGATATGAGCCGCATCGTCATCCTGGAAGCGGTGAAGGATACCGGCTTCGCCTATCGCATTGAAACAGTCACCGTCCTACAAAACATCGAAACCTCCAAAATAGTTTGGGAACAGGGCATCGTCACCATGAGCGCGGACGAGGCCCTGGCGGCGCAAACATCCAATCCGGACGAAAAATCGGCATTGGACGAGGCCTGCGAATTTCTGACCGACCAACTCCAGCTTGGTCCCGTCGAAGCGGGGAAACTGAAAACCGAGGCCAGGAATGCCGGCATCGCCGAAAGAACGCTCCTGCGTGCGAAAACCATGATCGGCATCAAATCACGTAAGGAGATCGTTTCCGGCAAATGGAAATGGTTCAAGCCCACACCGTGATGTTTCTTTGGCATCCTTGGCAATGTTGGCATCCTTGGCAATGTTGGCATCCTTGGCAATGTTGTTTCACTTTAAGAATCATGCATTCGCAACTTTGAAATATAAATATAATATATATAATATAGTATAAATTGAGGCATTGATAGTTGTCAAATAATAGAGGGCGCGATGATTCAAGACCGTTTTGAAAGTAATACAACATTGCCAAGGATGCCAAGGATGCCAAGGCAATGTTGGCAATGTTGAATTACATATATATGCATACAATTGCAGCTAACTTAAAAATAATATAATAAATTATAAATTATAATGTTGATAACTGGCAACTAATAGCGGGTAGGATGTAAGACCGTTTTGAAAGTAATTCAACATTGCCAAGGATGCCAAGGATGCCAAGGACGATATCGTGATTCCGATTTCGGAGAGTTCCGGTTCACGGCCTCCAACGTGAGCGCCGAGTTCAACTCGTAAAGGAAGCACTATGGAACAGGCGGCAGGTGGTTTTGACACCAAAGCCTTTCTCACGGCTCGCTTCACAGACCGGGAGGCGGATATTGAGCTCCCCGGTCTTGAAGAGTGGATGCCGGGTGGAAAGACGGCGGTGTTTACGGTCCGCGGATTGACCGGCGAAGAGGTGGCGCGGGTCCGGGAGGCGGTGGAACTAAACTCAAGCATTGACGCCGTGGCGTCGAAGGTGTCCGGGTTCGGCCAGTATGCCGCGGGCTTGCTCATGAACGTTTTCGGCATGATGGACCCTGTGGGCGGATCGGTACCGGACGGACACGTTTATTTCATCGCGGTTGTCCGGCAGGGGTGTGTCAGCCCGAAACTTGATCAAGAGATGGCGGTCAAGTTTGGACGGGAATATCCCATCCAGTTTGGCATGGTGGCGAAGAAAATCCTGGAGTTGACCGGGTTGGGGCGCGTCGCCAAGGAAAAGCGGCAAGCCTCCTGAGAGATCCGCGCATTCAAAACGCGCTGGCTCTTGGGAGGCTGCAAGGCCGCATGCTCTTTGAACTGCTGCCAGACATGTTCCCGCCCATGCTGACCGAGTTGGAATGTGTGTTGTGGGACATGTGGCTGGCAGAGTCAAACGCTCAGGCAAAGAAGCATCCATGAAAGGGATCGTAAGGGATGGCTGATCTTTCAAAGACGATTGAGATTGTGTTTTTTGGAAACGATAAGTTGTCGCAATCCATGAAGCCGGTCTCGGAAGCCCTTACGAGTGCTTCGGACGTGATCACCGACATCACGAAAAAGATGGTGTTGTTGGAAGCGGCAATCGTCACCATCGGGACGGCGTTTGCGGTGCATGCGTTCAATTCCGCGAAAAAGTACGAGACCGCCCTGGTTGATTTGAAGAAAGTTTTGAATGAGCAGGAAGAGAAAGACCTCCCGAACATCCAGAAGGCGGTGACGGATCTATCCGAGACCTACGGGCAAAGTTCAACGGCCATTTTGCAATCGGTTGCCGATTTCCGACAGGCGGGTTATGGGGTCAACGAGGCCATGACGCTAACCAAGACCGCTATGGATATGGTGATCTCCGGTGGTGTCGAAGCGGCTCAGGCGTCTGAGATCCTGATAGCCTCGCTGAAAGGTTTCGAGGCTCCCGCCAGCGACGCCGGGCGGGTGTTGGATGTGTTGAACGAGATATCGAACAATTATGCTGCATCCACAAAGGAACTCGGGTTAGGCCTTTCCAAACTCGCACCTATCGCGAAGCTCGCAGGGATGAGTATCGAAGAAACGGCGGCTGTGTTGACGCCGGTGATCGAGGTTTATCGTTCTGGTACTGAGGCGGCGGATGCATTGAAGACAGGTCTCCTCAAGCTGACCGATAATTCAAAAACCGTTACCGAAACGCTGGAGAAAATTGGTGTTGCGCAAAAAGATGCCAACGGTCATTTGCGGTCGGCGAAAGATATCCTCATCGACGTGGGCACCGCGTTCAAAACGGCGGACGAAAACGACAAGTTGTTTCTGACGTCGCAACTCGTCGGGATTGATCAGGCGGGTCGCATGGTCAAAGTCCTGGACAACATGAGCAAGGTCTCGGAAATCACAGCCATTGCCCAACACGCTAACGGATCCGCAGCGAAAGAGGTTGCGGCACGGTTTGAGACGGCTCAGGTCGCGGTGGATCGTTTCGCGGCGGCTTGGGAAAACGTTTCTATTGCGGTAGGTGGCAAGTTTTTACCGGAGGTCAAAGGTGTCATCGATGGGGCCACCGCGTTGGAGAAGGCTTTCCGGGGAGTGGTCGAAAGTGGCACCTTGAATGGGTTGACCGACGCCTTGAAGCCGCACTTGAAGGGTGTCGAAGACCTGTTCAAAACCATGGCGAAAAACTTGCCAGAGGCTTTGAAATACATCGATTTTTCACCGATTGCCGAAAGTTTTGGCAACCTTGGCACCAGCGTCCAGCAAGCATTCCAAGGCATCTTCGGGCACATTGATTTAAGCACCATCGAAGGTCTTCACGATGCGATTCAGCGGGTTGTGAACGGCATCGCAGCCCTGACCAATTTCACCGGCGCGGTAATCAAAGGTTTGGATCCGGTTTGGGAGGGGATTGGCATCGGTATAACCAAGTTTTCCGAGATGGACGAGGCCACGGCGCAAACCATCGGCAATTTTTCCGCTATGGCGGTCGGCATCTCCGAAGGTGGCGCGGCGATTGGTTTGGCCCTGATCGCAATCGGCCAGTCCGGAGCCGACATGGGCCGGGTGTTCGATGGGGTGAGTGGGACAATCGGCGTTGCGTTCAAATCGGTGCGCGAAACTCTGGACTTGGCGGCCATGTCCGTCGTCTGGTTCGCACAGCACACGGCGTCAATTCTTTCCAAGATAACTTTCGGTGATTTGAGCAGCAGTTTCAAGTCGATTGCTGACGACATGGCGGGCACCCTCGCCGTGTTGGCCGAAAAGACCTACGCGGATTCCATGTCGTTGCAGGGGAGTCTCGGCAAGGTCTGGGATGCCATGAGCGGAGCGACGCCGACGATCAAGGAGGCAGCGGCGCAAAATGCCAATCTGACCCGATCCATGATCGAAGTGGCGAGGGCTGCGGAAGATACAAGTAAAAATATGACGTTAAGCGGTGTGATCATTGCCGATACCAAGGCGAACACCGAGACGGCGGCGGCAGTCATGGCCTCGCTCAAAGGGACGACCGATGACATGGGCTTGTCTTTTGTCACCGCCGGGAAATCGATTGCACAGGCGGGCGACATCATAACCAGCGCGGACTTGGGTATCCGCGATGCGGTGTCGGCGACTTCCACACTTGCCGGGGCTGTCACGGAGCTTGGAGTTGCCACGGACACATCCGAAGGGAGCATCATCAAGCACGCGACAGCCGCAAATCTGCTGAACATCACGGCGCAGGACTCCTCCGGCAGCATAACGAGCCTGACCAATGCCGTGGGCGGCCTGACGGTCACTTCCAAAAGCGGCGGGACTGCGACCTCTGAATTCGAGCAGTCCCTGGCGCGTATGCATGGGACGGCGGCGGATGCCGCATTGTCCATGACGACGTTGTCAACAACGCAGGCAGACGGGACGACGGTTATAACGGGTTATGGCGCTTCGGTTGATGATGCTGGCCGGAGGATCGAGAACGCTTCCAGCAAGGCGAAAGAAGCAAAGACTGTTGTTGGCGACCTTTCGATTGCGTTCAAGAACGCAAAAATATCAGCCAAGGTGTCTTTTGATACCAAGGCGCTTGAAACCGATGCAAAGATCGCCGAACACGCTTTTTCGTACATGTCGAATTATGTGACCGCGCAGGCGAAAGTCATGTCGGCGGCGCTTGAGTCTGTCGGTAAAGCGTCCGAAGGTCTCGGCCAATCAATGATGGCCGAGGCGAACACGGTCCAGGCCCTCATGAATGGCATGGAAGAGATGGGACCGAAACGGTACGAAGCCCAGAATATGGTCCTCAAATCCGCCCAGGCGGAAGTTGAAATGGCCAAGGCGCAAACGGAGTTGGCCAGGTCGGCCAAGGAGGCCAACGACGTTCAAACAGAGCTGGCACGCCTTAAGTTGGACAATATTCGTGACGGCGATGCACTGATCAAGATCGACGGCACCAATCTGGCCCCCCATCTTGAGGCTTTTATGTTCGAGGTGCTGGCGGCTATTCAAATCCGTGCCAGTGCCGAAGGTTCCGCACTTTTGTTAGGTGCATAAAATCATGATGATATCCCTCACGGCGCGGGTGTATGACCCGGATGGGTGGGTCGTCCTCGATGTTGCCCCAGCGGAGACGCGCACGAAACAGCGGCGCGTTACAAAAACCGGGACACTCGATGGTGGACAATATATCGATGACCTCGGTTTCTCCCCTTCTGACGTTGATTTTGTGTTCAAAATCAACACGATCACGGAGGCACAGGCCGCAGTGCTTGACCGCCTTGTTTCGATGTACTCCCTCGTTAACTGTTCGACTCGCGACGGCTTTTTCAGTGGCGTGATTCAAAAAGTGGCCTTCGCGGATAAAGCGGTGATCACGTTCATGGTGAAAGACAAGATCGAATAGCACAGCACAAGAAAATTTGCTTCCAACCAAAGCCACCCCCTCCGGGTGGCTTTTTTTATGCCAAAAGGTGACAAAAAATGGCCTTTACCAACTCCCTCTTCGATGGCGGGCGCGCTGCTTTCATGACCGGCGGCATCAACATGTCTTCCGATACGATCAAAGCCATGTTGGTTGACGTGGACGATATCTGCAAGACGGTTACCAACGCCACCAATGCCACACCAATCGTCATCACCGCGACCTCTCACGGGTTGACCACCGGGGATGCCGTTGTGATCGGTGGGGTCACGGGCAACACGGCGGCCAATGGCCGTTTCCGGGTGACCGTGACCGACGCCAACACGTTCTCCCTGCAAGGCTTTGCAACCGGGGCGAACGTCGCCGGTAACGGGGCCTATGTCTCTGGCGGTCAAATGATCGACCTGTCGAACAACGTTACCCTGGCCGATATCACCGCCGGAGCCAGGATCGCGACGTCCACCCTTGGATCGAAAACAACCACTTTTGGCGTTTTCGACGCGGCGGACGTGACCTTTACCTCCGTTACCGGGGATACCTCCGAGGCGTTGATCATCTACAAAGATACCGGAACCGAGAACACGTCCAAGTTGATTTTGTTTGTCGGGACGGCGACGGGCCTTCCCGTGACGCCCAGCGGCGGCGATGTCGACGTGGTGTGGAGCAGCGGCCAGGATCGCATTTTCCGACTGTAATTTCGGGGTATCCCCATGTCGAAAGTAAAGATTTCGCAGATTCCTGATGCAACGTCCGTGACCGGCGCGGAGGAAATCCCGATCCTGCAAGGGGGTGCCACCAAGGCCGTTACCATCGACACCATCCGGGCACTGGGGCGGTGCAAGCAGGTGTACATAACCGGGAGGTTGACGACGCTTGCGGGCACATCGCGGTGGTACCCCCCGGAAAACATCACCGTGTCAATGATGACAGGATGGGTTGGCGTCGCCCCGACCGGGGCTAACCTCATTTTCAAACTGTTGAAAAACGGGTCGATTATCGCCACTTGCACCATCACGGCTAGCGCGTACACATCCGATACGGCGTCGGGTATCGCGTCATCGCTAACACCATCGGATTATCTGACGCTGGATATAACTCAAGTTGGAACGACTGTGCCGGGAACCGATCTCGGAGTGAGGATAAGTTATTGATATGCATGCAATCCTTGAATGGGCAAGCGGGGCCACACGGGCCAATATCGTCAACGACATCGTACTTGTCCTGACCGGGACGACGGATAAGGCGTCGCTGAGCGCAAACCTGACGCAAGCCAACTCATCCATCACCTCATCGGTGGCCGCCGGGTGGACGTTGCATGATGCCAGCGCGGGGACGAATATCCAGTGTGTCAAAGCTCCGATCGCCGACGACGGCGCGGCCTACAAATATGTCTGCATCGACCATTCCACGACTTCGGAGTTAAAACTGGTCGGCTATGACTCCTGGAATGCCTCAACGCATGTGGGAACCGGGAAATACACGGGGTCCGATCTGGCGGCCCATAGCCAGCAATCGACGCCTGCATCTTATGTTATCAAGATGCGTATCTATGCCTCCGCCCGGTGCATCATCATCCTGGCCTATCGCAGCGGCACACGCTACGGTGCCACCAATGGCGGCGGCCCGACGGGAATCTTTGAGCGCTCCAGGACACAGCCATGGGACACCGTGGGCAACGGCTACATCCCCTCCGTGTGGTCAAATCTTGGTTCGTTTGTTACGTCATCAACCCCGACCACTTGCTCGTCACATGCCACAGCCAAAAACTACGCCGGGACGAATGTGCAAGGTTATCTCAATCCTTGCACGATTGGCGTCTCGGCCAACTATTTCACAACGGCATCCGAGTTTCCATCCTCGGCCAGTGCATTCTTCAAAAATGCCAGTGGCAGCGACACCATCCCCATGTTCCCGATCTGGTTCACGAATCCTGGGACTTTCGTTGCGCCCCTCGGTGATATCTCTTCGATTTCCGATGTGTGGACCGTTCCGCGTGGGCCCATGGCAGACTTTGACGAGTTCACAGACAACGGCAAAACCTATACGGTGTTTGGCTCCAGCGGGACGGGTTGCATTGCAGTGAGGAAGGGATGAGGCCATGTATCTGGATTATTGGACGACAGGATTCACGGATGCCAATCTACAGGCCGACCTGTTCGGCGCTCTGGGCGGGACAATTACTGACAAAAACAACTTTTCCGCCAGTTGTGATATCGCCAAAACCACGCTGATCACTACTGTTGCCAGTGGCTGGACTGTTCACGATGCCAGTGCCGGTTCAAATAAGAAGTGCTTCAAAGCACCTGTGTCCGATGATGCTGATAACTATAAATATGCAACGTTTTATGTAGCCGCCGGGGTGCAGGCATTAACTTCTTGCGCGACGTGGGACGCGGGCTCGCATACGGGTACTTATCAATGCACTTCCATTGGGTCTAGTGCTTATGGCGCGGCGACAAGTACAGAAGTTTCCAGGATAATACTGGCTGCTAGTGCCCGTTTTATTTATTACATCGCCTATGGGTATGCCCCGACCTCGACAAGCGGCCAGTGGGGGGGGAAGACAGCCGGCAGTTATGCAGGTCATGCTGTCCTGGAGCGTGAACGGTTGTTCAATTGGGACACCGTTGGCACGACATATCCTTATGGGGTGAATGCCTGGGTGGGTAATGTTGGTGCATCCGGGGTGGACGCGAGTTATTCGCAGATTCCTTTTTTCCCGACAGCAGCGATGGTGTCACCGCGAACGGACGCCTATCCTGTGACACCTCCGACGTGCAACCTCTACGCGAGCCACGGTATTTCCGCCCCTGCGGATGGACGCCAAGCCTATTCCACTGCGACCCCGGGCCAACGTGAGGTGGCGATTGCGCCTATCGTCGGCTATATCGCTACCCAAGGCCCGGCGCTCGGTAATCTTTCGGCAAAGAGTGGGATTTACTGCGCTTTTGCCAACGGCCTCCCATGGTTCTCTGAGTTCACTTTTTTAAACAAAACATATGTGCTTCAAGCGAATAATATTATTATTCCCAAGGAGTAACCATGGCTACTTTCACGCAAGGCTGCTCCGTTGTCTGCTCAACGGAGGGGCTGACACCTAAATCCTCAGCCGCTTATGCAATCGCCCTTGTCCCTGTGGCTATCTCCACCGTGACGATTGCAACGGCGATCCTGACCTTGAACACGGCAGCAAACCTTGCGATGCCTGCTGGCGGCGACACCACCCCGAAAACCTACTGGTCATAACGCCCAGAGAGAGGGGCCATGTCTGATCAAATCCTTTTCGATTGCGTGCTATCAGACGAGGCCAGCGGCGAGCCGGATCTAGACCCTGGTCTGTTATCCACCGAAGAGGGTCAGGCGATTGTCACCGAAGACGGTGATTATTTAATCTCCGAATACCAGGCGTCCGCAACCGAAACGCCTGCCGATGATGCCGCAAGCTCTCCCACCGTAAGATCCCCCCTTGTCCATCCCGAAAGTGCTGCCACCGATGAATGCATCGATGGCCACATTGTCTCGCGTGCAACAACCTCCCTGTATCTTGATAGCCTGTTAAGTGACGAGGCCGCCTCGGAAGATGCGCTGCTGGTGTATTACGTCGCCTGTCAGGATACCGCGTCCGACGAGGCCTATCCCGAAGACGCGAATCTCCATAGCCCAATTTCCCGGCCAGACAGTATTGCCTCCGACGAGGCCAGCCCGGAAAATGCATTCGTCCGCAATCCCATCGCAAGACCGGAAGCGGGCACATCTGATGAAACCGTTTCGGATGACGGAAACTTCCGCAGTCCAATCACAAGGCCGGAGGCTGTCGCGTCCGATGAGGCCAGCCCGGATGATGCGGTCGTCGTCTCGGTGGTGTTCGCGGATGCCGTCGAATCGGACGAGTCGATACCGGAGTTTTTCTCCCCGGTAAAAGCCCTCCGAGCGGATGAAACGCCAAGCGACGAGGCATGCGGCGAAGTCCGCTTGGCGGCTCGGGTCGGGGTGGAGGAGGCTCCCTCTGATGAAGTCGTATCGGATGCGGCCATGCGGGTCATCCTGCATTGCGAGCCTGGAGCCTCGGACGAGGCCGACGGCGAAACGCTTGTTTGGTCACCAATCTCGCGACCAGCGGCGACACCGAGCGATGATGGATATGGGGATGATGCCTCTGTTATTCTGATCCTGGCACCATCCGAAACCGGGACGGATGAAAACGCGGCGACCGACGAGCGTCTCATTGTCCGTATCGCGAACGCCGGTTGCGGATCCGATGAGGCGACCGGGGGCGCGTCCGTTAACCACAACGTCGAAGCAACATCGACGCCGGCAGACGACATTACCAGCGACGCCAGCGTGGCATTCGCCATTGGGGCCTATGGCGCGGCATCCGACGAGGCCACGGGGGGGCTTGTCGTTCGCTCTCCCGTTATCCGTCCAGTGGCCCTGGCCAGCGACGAAGCCGTCGGCGAAGTCGTCCAGGGGATGTTCCTAAACCCGGTTGCAACCGCGTCCGATGAGGCGGACCCGCCAGCCGCCATTGTCATGTGCGTGGCCGGAATCAGCGTCGTCTCTGATGAAAATGTCGGCGCAACTGTCGTCAAGCTCAACCAGACACTCAACGCGGATCCCACGGAATCGGACGCGGTCGTTGGCGATCCCATCTTCACGTCTCCGGGCCCGGCATCGGATGAGGCCATCTCCAGCCCACGGGTCGTTATCTCCCTCGTCCCTGGCCCATCCAACAACCTCCGCTATCAATGCCTCCTCACCGGTGCCGCCGTCGGCTTGCCTGACTTGGACCTGTCCGCTCGCTTGTCATCCTTCCAGTGCCGGAAAAAGACCGGATCCCCTTCTTACCTATCGGCGATCATCAAGGGGGTCTCCGGGGTCATCGATGCGATCAACGCCAGGAACGGATGCGACCTTGTCATCTCCATGGGCTATGCCTCCTCCGGAGGAGGTAGCCCAGCAACTTATATGGAGTTGATGCGGGTCACCCTGGACATGATACGGACCGACGAGGGGGCGGGGTCGTCCTCCGTGACCCTGGATGGGCACAAGACAACGACGAATACCAACCAAGGCACACGCACCATCTCCCAGATAACATCCCGGCGGGTCTCCGGCGGCAAGTACGCCTATCGGTGCCCGATCCGGCACGATGTGTCCCCAGGTGACACGGTGGTTTACGAGGGGGATTCCTTCGTTGTCGATAGCATTGCCATTGCCGTCGGTGCCACGCAACAATCCATGGATATCTCCGAGGCGGCGTGATGGACATCGAGGCCGTCGGTACGGACGAATCAGCGCCTTGCCCCGAAATAGATCATGCCCTGCTGGCCACCGAGGCCGGTCAGGCGATTATCACCGAGGACGGCGACTATCTGATTGTTGAAACGCTCGTTGCGGCTGCCTGCGCCGGTAGCGACGAGGGCATCGGGAATACCAGGGCGATCTCTCCTGTCATCCATGCCGAGGCGTCGGAGTGCGACGAAACCAGCGGCGTGCCGGTTGCCCTGTCCCCTCGGATCCGCCCCGCATCGATGCACAGCGACGATGCCGCAGGCGACGATTGGTATTATGTCCCAGCGCTTGTGTGGGATCAGACGACATCGGATGAAGCGATACCGGAGCCTGATGCCGTCCAGATTGTAGGAGCCTGGGGCGTTGGGTGCGATGAGGCATGCGGTTCGGTCGTGGTTACCGCAGACCGGGTTATCCAGGTCCCCTACGTCAACTCGGACGACGATGGATACACAGCCCTTGCCGCTGTCTATACATTCCGCACTCATGGGGTGGAATCGGACGAGCGGGTTGGCGATTTTGAGTCTCGCAAAGTCAACAGGGCTTATCCAACTGCCGTTGGTTCAGATGCGGTTGTTGGCGTCGCAAAAATCAGAGTGTTTGTTTTGGCGGTGGGGGCCGGATCCGATGAGATCGTCGGGGATCCCCGGCTTATCGCCGACGCCCCGAGCGGTGCCGGGATCAACACCGTTTATCGCTGCGTCCTCACCGGGGCACCCAATGGAGCGCCAGACCTGGACCTATCCAACCGCATGATATCGTTTCAGACAACGAAGCGGAACACCGGCAAGATACACCTGGCGGTTTGCATCGTCGGGGTCGCAGACATCATCGCCGATATTGCGGCCAGGGCAAACGGCGAAATCGTACTGGAAAAAGGCGCTGCTTCAGCGGCCAGCGTTTCACCCCCATTCTATTTTGAGTTGGCGCGGGTGGCTTTTGATGCCTTCGAGATTAACGACGGCCTTTCATTATCGACTGCCACGATCAGCGGCACCGGGGCGGTGACATACACGCCCCGATCAGGGGTGCAGATTTCGGACGTGACATCAAAAACGGTGATTAACGGGAAACGGACATATCAATGCAGTGAGGTCATACATCATATCGTCCCGGGGGACACGGTGGTTTACGAGGGTGTTGGGGTGGTCGTTGGTGAGGTAACCATTGCGGTCGCCGTCGCGAACAGCACCATGGAACTGGTCGAGGCGGCGTGATGGCGACAGCGGAAATAATCGATAACTACGGCGATGGTAAATACCTTGTCCGGTTCCAGCCGCCGACGGATTACGTTGATAAAGAGCGCGAGCGACTGGCAGCGAGGCTTACCGAAATCGACGGCCTGTTGGGAAAAGCGCAGGCATACTATGACCTGTCTGATACAAAGCTCCGATATTACGAGGCCGTTTACGATCTGCTCATCCAGAAGAACGATCATATCACATCCTGCATGATCGATGTTGCCGTCGCTGAAATCGAGATTGACCGGGCGCAGGAAGCGGTAACCACTGCCGATGAGACCATTAAGAAATCCACATCTGAGCTCGTATCGGAAGAAAACGACCTGTTCCAACAGGATTGGCTCCGCAACACTGCCCTGCTGGCATTGAGCGAAGCACAGGCCGGGGGCGATCCGAACGCAATTGCAGCGGCGCAAAAGGTTGTTGATGATCTCAACGTTTTAATAAACAACATCAATTACAAGATTGTTTATTACACAGACATGATGGATGGTGCCCGGTTAGACCTTGCCCGTGCCAAGGCAAGGCGGATCGACGCGGAAAGAGCCTTGGTGACCGCCAAGGAAGCCCTGGCGGCAGCGTATGGACAGGAGCCGACCGGAAAACCGGAGAAGATCAAAAAAGATCGGGAGGATGCGGAGAAACAATTGGCGGGCGCGTCGATGGCGCTGCAAAAGGGTAAGGCGCGGCGACTTGCGGTCCAGAAGAATATTGACAGGCTGGATAAATACGCCCCGGATCCAATTGAAACAACAGCGTTTTGTGTAAATGGTAATGCGGATCTATCAGGGGTTGTTGGGGTGTTTGCAATCGATGGTTTATACACACCTGCGGAACCCGAGATATACATTGCGCCGGATGGGATCGAGACGACTGGACAGTTTTACAGCCCTCTTTCAATGTCGCCTGCAGCCATGTTTTTGAATTTTGCAATGGCTCCGTTGCGGATGACCCTGTATCCGGGTTTTCGTGTCGGGACGATGCTTAGTTTACCTGATGCGGGCTTTGCATCGGTCCAGGTGGAGTCATACGATTATACATGCCCGATTTCTGGCGAGAAGACCACCATTCCCGGTTCAACATGCGAGCAAACACCGATCTTCTATTCGGGAGAGTTTAAAGAGGAAGTGTTGCGTATTGGCGATAGCGTCGCTGTGTCTTTTGGGTATGCAAATCGCGGATGGCCCGCAGTGATTGGTAAGCTAGAACCATTTGCCTGGGTTGTTGGCTATGTGCGGTTCGATACGCAATATACACCTCCACCTTTTCTCCAGCCCGGTCTAGACCTATACGGGCAGCCAACGGGGCTTACGCCACGAGCGGCCAATCCCGCCAGTGCCAGCAACATCGGCGGGACAACCGTTTTTTCAACTTCCATTGGTCCTGAAATGGTGGAAATTGGCGATCATCCATCAGGTGGCACCTGGGGTGGGTATCACTCTGATTACTCGTACTATGTGGGACGGCAACACGTAGCCGTTGGCGGAATCGAAGTTTATGTTTCTGCGCCTTTTGATCCCGCATTAGGCCCCTTTCACAGCAACGATAACCCATTCATCGATGGACAAACCATCGACAACCTGAGCGCATACATGGCGGCCTATAATCAATCCTACGGTACGCCAGTAACAAACATAAATGCTGATCTATTCAATCCCACCACTTCACCGATTACCGTTCGAGGAAAACAATCCGGTGCGAGGGTAGACATACCTTCAGGCGTCAGCAGCTATCTGATTACGCAGGGACCAACGCAGTTCATGGACGGTGAGGATCTGATCCTCGTTGAACCTATATGATCGCAATCATGGTCGCATGATACACGTCCAGGACTGCGATCCTTCAATAAAGCATCCTTGATCATATCCACGAACCCACTCTCGATTTCTTCGGCATCCAAGAGTTCCTCGGCACATTCAAGTGCCTCTCCCTTGTTTGGCAGGCGCTAATCAGCTACGCCCCCAACAAAAATCGGGTGGATCCACTTGAGGATTACTCTACGCTCTTGACTGCCATGCTTGCCCACCCAGTAGGCATGCCAGTGGGCGCGACGGATGTGGGGCGCAGGGGACTGACCTGGCTGCGACTCAGCCGATGGGTGCCGCTCACGAGCAGCGCGGATCGCCCCCCCTATTTTGCTGCCAACATCCCATACCCGGGGATTCTCGGCAGCAAAGATTTTCATCCCTTTTTTTATTTTTCTTGGCGTCGGGTTGCCAGGGCGTGCGGCAGGCTCTGGGCGATAAACAACATCCGGCTCGTCGCTGCACAGATACATAACGAGAGACAAGATTGGGGATATGGTATCTGTTATCTCCTGGAGGTGGAAACCAGCCTCCAGCCCTCGCGCCATGGCATTGGACAGGGCGACATCGACCGCAGCCTGCAAGCACTCCTCAATGGTGGCACCAGGGATAAGATGCAACACCATCGGGATCAACTCGTCACCATCGAGCAATAGCCGCAACTCATGACGGCCAGTATTGGCATCCCACTCCAGCCAGACGTAGGCACCCTGCAAACTCATGCCCATCACCGGATGGTCGGGTATCTCTATGTATACACACCACTCCGGTAGGTGATAAAAGATATCGATGGGCAATGCCCCCGTGAGTGGGGTGGACATGAGTGCTTGTCTGACTGCGGGATCGACGCTGTAGATCCCCTTGGTCATGCGCCAAGTACCGACGCCGACGATGATCGACGCGACCATCTCAGCCGCCGGGATCGCGTGGCTCTGAGACGCCACCGCCACCCCGGCAGCGAGGGGCGCAAAACACCACTTTGGCCACGACGGCAACCCATCGCGGCCATTGTTCAGGTGGAAATTTTCCAACTCTTTCCATGCGGTTGGAAATGTTTTCGCCAACTCGGCGACATGTTCGATCTGTCGACATTGGCAGCTACTCACAGCCACATCCCTGTGGGATCTTCATCTATGGTATCCCCCCAGCGTGCCATTGCACGCTGGTAAGAGGCATGACGCTCCTCTTCTTCGACCCTCTTCTTTTCTTGGCGGGCGGTATCATATGCTCGCAGACTTCTGAGTAGCGAGCACCCCAAAGCTAGGTTTTTGAAGCTGGAAATCTCTCTCCAGTTTTCCAAAATCCCCTCCGTGGTTACGGGGAGAGGAAAGTGAATCCCGTTGGGATTCGGACATTCTCCAACAACTTCGGGTGAGTGTAGTTCCCCAGAATGCCGTGCTGGCGCGAAATACATCCGAGGCTCTCGCCACACATATTTTATAAACTTTTTTTCAGTGTTGATTTGAATCTTCATCTCTCTTCCTATCGTTCTGGTTTCTGCGAGGGCAGATCGAATGCCCTCGCTTATCTTGTTGCTGCCCATTCTGACCGCTCGGTCTCAGAGTCGGGGCGGTCCCCAAGCCAGTCTAGGTAATCTTCAGGATCCATGTACTGGATGACCGACTGGATGCCAACATGGAAAAGCGCACGCCGCAAGCGCATCAGCATCGCGGCATGGGTTGTGACAGGAATCGGCCTCATTTCTGGCCGGAACCGCCACAAGTCATCGTCCGTGCGGTAGCGCACGAGCGTTATCTCGGGGATGGCCACGGGCTTGGCAATGGAGTCCGTTATCTGCGCGACAGCTTGCGCGACCGCATCATCCAGCATGCGGTCAATCCGTTCCAGTAGAGCTGATACATCCGCCGGGACGGAGGACCGACCAGCCTCCCAGTAGCGGACCGTGCGGATCTGCACGCCTGCCTGGTCCGCAAGCCATTGGGCGGTCAAGCCCAATGACTCGCGGAGAGTTTTTAGCTCAGCGGAAGTCACTGACACTCCTTAATCTTTGTCGTCCATTATTTCATCGATCTCGTCATTGCTAAAACGAAATTCTAATTTTTTTGCACTAAACCTCTTTACTTCTTTATCTAGCAGCATCTCCATTATTTCTTCTGTCGTTGATAGATCTTTTATGGCCTTCCATGTCCACCCGTGGGGCACGTTGTCCGGGGTGATTTGGAGACATTCAAAACTTGTGTGTTTCCTGCAAAACGCATTTAAATCTGACAAACTATTGAATTGCACGGGTTCACCCGCGTGTTGAATATGAAAGTCTGGGTGGCTTTTCGAGCCTTTTAAGCTCAGAAAGCAGTAAAATTTCTCGCATGTTTTTTTTGGGGGTGTGTTATACACGTTTGTTTGCTCCTTAAGCCGAGGTCGCGCCTATCGCAACCTCTATTAATACGGTAGTTATTCATTTTTGGTTTTCGCCAGCTCGGCGACAAGGCCAAGCTGGCGAGTTGTGGTCTATCATTCCGCCCATGGCGCTGGTGCGCCTGGATGGCATGCTTCCCAAGCCTCCTGTGAGGCTCCCCCATCCAAGGAGGATGGATCTACCCATCCATCCTCATCACATATCACTGGGGTGACCCCAGTGTCCAACGCATCGTACGCCTCTTTAGGATTGGGCCAAGCGTTGTCCCAATCCTCGTAGTTTTCAATATCTTCAATCATTTCCTTAACTTGACCGGGTGAAACTACGTAGTAACTGAGGCATTCCTCCCTGCTGCTGTCCAGGACGAAAAACCACAGATCACCATTATTAGGGTCTGCAATAATAAAAGGATTCGATGGCTTGTTGCTAGTCATATTTTTTTACTCCTTAAGCCGAGGTCGCGCCTATCGCAACCTCGAATATGGATCCTATTATGTTCATCATTGGTGAACATGTCAACGCTTTTTTGCAAAAAAAAGAGCAACAGGCGATTTTTAAAAAACGGATCATAGTTGATCCCCGACTTCACAACACAATACCCGCCCATTGTTGTTCCAGTAAGGCGGCATGGGCCTTACCAACCGTGTTCCGGTAGGAGATGGGAGCCACCTGGTCGCCCGTCCATCTTTTTGAACAAATCTTGGTGGCAATCTTTCTTCGTTGGTGTCATGATAGTCAGGAGACTGAAACATTTCACCCTGAACACCATGTAATTCTCGCATCATGGTTAGGATGCTGTCATGAACGCTCAACAGACACATATCCATTTCAGACCAAACCAAGACAAAATCGTGGAAGCGATTGTTTGGATTGCCCAACAACGCCCAGGGATCGGTTTCCATGCCATCCTTAAGTTGCTTTTCTTTGCCGACAAGTACCATCTTAATCGATACGAACGCCCGGTCATTGGCGATCAGTATATCGCCATGCAATACGGACCGGTTGCGTCGGCCACCTATGACATCCTGAAAGGTGATGCCTTGGCGATGGAATCGATTAGCGCTTCCGTTCTCCCATTTGTGGTTGAATATCGTGGTAAACCAAGTGTACATGCTCTGCGCGAACCAGACCTTGATTTCTTTTCTGAAAGCGACATAGAGGCTCTAGAATGGTCGAACACATCGTTCGGCAGCCTTGGGTTTGCTCAACTCACTGATTTATCACACAATGATCGATCCTACCAATCCGCCGTAGATCGCGATCTTAATTCTCCCATGCTATATGAAGAAATGCTTGACGATTCAGAATATTATCACAACACAATTCAATATCTCCGGGAAAACGCTCCATTCATGGTATTGTGAATGGATTTGTCTCCAGGCGACGTTATCCTACTGTTTGACCAACTTACTACCCCGCCAAAGACGAAATGGTTCTGTTGCGTTTGCGTGGCAGAGAATTGGTTTCTACGCATTAACAGCCTGCCAAGACGGCACGGCCAGAATCAATTGATCGAACATTCTAAAAATTTCTTCCTTTCTCATAACAGCCATATAGATCTGCTTGGAGTTATCGCAGTACATCCTGATCAAGTGCTGAACGCCATTGCCAATCCGTTTGCCTACAAAGGCCGACTGGCTATGGCAACGATGATCGAATTGGCTCGCAATATCTCTGCATCTCGAACAATTCCCCCAAGACAAAAGAAGATGATCCTGGCTGAATTGAGCAGAGTCGGGATCGTGACTAGCGATTGATCCCCGATAGCTGCGTTCGCGCAGTCGAATCAGGTGAAAAAGACGGGCAAGAAAGCGGGGTAAAGGTGGCAAATTCGAGACCTTTCACCGCTTTTGTGTGCCCTTTTTTGTGCCACCCCTGCCGGTTCCCTGTGGTCAACCGATAAACGACTTGTTAACGACATCAACCGCTTATCCCTGGCGCAAGGGGCCACGCTGATTGTGTTTGTTTTCAAGTAGTTGCTAAAACGGGATGAGACTTTTAATCTGTGGGTCGCTGGTTCGACTCCAGCACGGCTCACCAAATAAAACAAACACTTACGGCCACTCTCAAGGTGGCCGTTTTTGTTGTAGCGCGATAATTTATTTGTCACCAATCGCGGACTCATTGTTGTAGCGCGATAATTTATTTGTTGTTGTAGCGCGATAATTTATTTGTCACCAATCGCGGACTCATTTGTCACCCAAAAACGGGTTTTGCTGTA